>DASPXM010000251.1:0-20446 GCA_035637295.1 Verrucomicrobiia bacterium | reverse complement strand
GTCGAGGAATGGATTAAGAGAATGGGTACCGTGGTATTTCGGACTCGTTCTGCCGGTGAGACATCTCTTAGGTCGATGCCAAGAAAAAGCTTGGTCCACAAACCGACAAGATAAGCGATGGGATAATTGAGCAAGGGAATTCTAAAGAGCTGCAACGCCATTTGCGCGAGACTGGCGTAGCTCGATTCTGCAATGACCGCTCTGATCTCGGGAGCCTTCTCGATCGCCATCAAAGCCACCGCGCCACCCATGGAGAAACCCCACACTCCTACTTCTTTTACCCCTCTCGTTTTGAGAAATTGAATGGCCGCCAGGAGATCCTCGACTTCTTTGGCTCCGATGGTGGAATAGCTCCCCTCGCTTTTCCCCAGATAGCGGAAATCGAACAACAGGAGGTTGAAATCTTCATGCAGAAACGCCAAGGCCGGCAAGATGTTTCCCTTGTCCGCGGGATAGCCATGAAGCAGGATCAGGTTCTTTCCGGTCGTTTTAACGGATGGGATGTGCCAGCCGCGAAGCGTGAGGCCGTCTGCTGTTCTGAACGACACGTCCTGGTAAGCCATCTTTAGATCTCGTGGGGTGAGTGAAGAAACCAATTTCGGCGGGCGAATGGAAAAATAAAAACCCCAAAGGCTGATAATGACTAGAAAGGAAAAGACGATAAGGACAACGCGAAAGATAGTTGCGCTCACTCGACGCGCATTCTCTCCGGCCGAGAGAGGGTTGTCAACTCTGGTCTGTAGCCCTGCTTTCCGCGATAAAGATTCGACCGCAACAACGCGTACCAACGGGCCAGATATTTTCCTTTTTACATTCATACTCGCGCCATTTTGCATTTCGTGAATGATGGACCGGTATCCCTTTAAAGTTCGCGTCACGTTGACAGAAAGCAGAACGTCGAACGAGCGAAGTCGGGTCAGGCTAGCCTTTTTGCATTCTTGGATTTCGGTCTCATAAATTACCCGTCGAGATTCGGGGTCTACCAGACTTTCTGATTAAGTTGTCAATTCAGCGCGGCCAGTTTGAGAGGAGTCGCCCGATGCCAGAAAAAAAAACAGCTTTAGCGACCTCATCGTGACATGCGTACTTCCACGCTTCTTTGATCGCTGGACAGTACGCGGACGATACTATCGCCGGCTATATAGCTCCTTGACGAAGCCGCTATCCTCCAACTCCTTGAGCATACGATTGTCGAAGAAATCCTTGGGATCGGCCTGAGGCGCCTTGGGATGGTCCGAAAGCGAGAGGACCGTGCGGATCGCCTCCTCGGGCATATAAGGAACTTTCAAGAACAGCGGGGCCAGGCTGCGGTAGGAGTCCTCGATCATTTCAGGATCTTTAGTTCCAAGAAAACGGGCGAGCGCCCTCTTCGCCACCTCGGGCTCGTCGTGGATAATTTTTATCGCCGCGAGGTAAGCCTTTTGGAAACCTTTGATCAATTCCGGGTTCTGCCGGACCAGGGACTTGCGGGTGGCAATGGCGTTGTGCGGATAAGGAAGCTTGAAGGACGCAATGTTTACCAGTTCTTTGTAGCCGAGACGCTTCGCCATCACGGTCGTCGGCGATGAGAACACTCCGGCCACCACGATCCCCTTATCCAAAGAGGCTAAGAGATCTCCCTGACGCGCGAAGTAGAGAAATTTCACGTCTTGCCCAGCCTTCATCCCATAGCGGTTAAAGAGCGCGATGGCAGCGTGGTCGGAAGACGCGCCTCTGGTAATGACGCCAAAAACCTTGCCGCGCAGGTCATTGATATCCTTGATGTCCGGTCTGGCGTAAACAGTAAACGCATAGGTTGAAAGCCCGATGCCGACGTAGACAAGGTCGGCTCCGCTGAGAACCGCCCCGACCACTGCCCCGCCCGTCAGCGCTATGTCGATATCACCGGCAACGAGCGAGTGGGTGAGAATAGCTCCGCCAGCGATGTAAATCGGTTTGACATCGACACCGTACCGTTGATCGAGCTTGCTGTCGGCGATGATCCAGAGCGGCATCGAACCTCCACTCAGCTGGGGGTATCCCACTTTTATGGTGAGCGGGGCTGCGTCGGCAAAGTGCCCCAGCGATAAGAACAAGAGCGCGAACGTGAAAATAAGCAAGCGAATTTTTGCGTTCATCGATCACTCCTCGAAAGAGCTCGGCTGAGGCCGCGCGCCTTCACTTAAAGTCGTTATGCTCTATCCGGCAAGCTCCCGGTGGAAGGTCGCGAAGTGGGCTCTTTCATAGGTGAAACCCGCGATGAATGTCAAGAAGGTGAGTCGATGTTCGAAGTCAATCGATTTTTAACAGCCGGGGGTCTACCATTCCCATCTGGCAAAACGGACTAAACTGGCCAGGTAGCAAAATAGGAATTGTCGAAGATTCATACGGTTCGGCAAGTTACACGATCACTGTCCGTGTCTCCGGAACCCTAAGCACGGTTCGATTCCTGTCGGGCGCACCATCTTTATCCTCGACGAATGCCTCCGTTGACTGTGTTACGCTAGTGGTCCTTGTAAAAAACAAAGACTCAAGACGGAATCCCCCAATCATTACGTTGATATTACTTTCGTGCAGTTACAGGGTCATCGTGCAGTTACATGGTCAGGCGTGATATTCGTAATTTTGTATCGTTTGGCAAATATCACGTCTGACCTAAATGAATAACCCACAAATAGAACCGCGATGTCTTCTTGCATTCCCACTGCGAAATCCAGTTGAGTCTGAGTTCGACAAGTCCACAAAGATAGGCAAGTCCTAGCAGTCTGACTCTGCCGCATTCCCCAAAACAGCCCCACAACCCCAAGGCCGCTCGAGAACGAGTTTCGTCCGTCGCGGGCAATATGTGCGTTAAGAGATTGCCGCATCGTCCAATCGTTTTTGAGCCCGTGTCCTTGCGCGGCAACGAATTCAAGGAACGAGAAGCAAAGATCACGCAGTACAAGAAATGGCTCGATACCCTGGGACCTCAAGGTTCGCAATACTGGACGCGCCTCGACGCGCGACAGCGACCCCATCGGTTGTATCTCGGTGAAGGTTTCTATAGCGCCGACCTTCAAAGCCAAGAGCGTTTCGTAGATACGTTTTCGAACTATCTTGCGGGGCACCCGGAAAAGTTCATGCTGATCGACCTCTTCGATGCCGACACCAACAAAGCCGTAGGCGAGTATGGATTTGGCGGGTTCAAACTTTACGCAAAGCCTGTGCTGACGGCGGAGCGTCCGCAAAAATAAATCTAAAACGCTAACGACCTCACTCCTCGCTTAAGCGTATCGTCGAACGACTTGAGACGATTGAGAGAATCGCTACTGCGCTCAAGGTTCCCGTCGCCGATACGCGCAAACCTCTCGCGCATCGAGGTCTCAAAGCATCGCCCCACACGACGGCGCTAAACCCAATCTTTTAATTCTGATTTGCTGAGAGGGATTATTTTTCTTGGCGCGTAACCGCAGGCTCTCACCAGCCGCTCTTAAAAAATCGTTGTTCGTATTATTCAGAAAGATGTAACAGGACGCCGTCGGGATCGGCGGTGCCATATTTGCCCGCGGCACAAGCCTCGAGGTTCTCCAGCGTCACGTCTCCAAACCTGCCTCCTGCTATTTTCTTTGGCGCCGACTGAGGAGTAGAGATGCCGATGTCGGCAAGGTCGCTCTTCGCCTTGGCTAGACTTTCAACTTTAAAGCCAATGTGATCGAGTCCCTCATTCATAGTGACATAGGAACTCGTGTGGCATGGGCGTATGACAAGGTAGTTTTTGCCATCACTGAGACACACATTGTCTTTGGCTGTTTCCACTTCCTGGAGCTCGAAGACTTCTTTATAAAATTCGGCCAAACGCGCGGGGTCGATAGCTCGGAGCGCTACATGATTGAAGTGTCGCGGCTGCTCCCAGCGCTCCTCGGCGTATCCCTCCCGTACGTTGGGAGCGTCTGCTTGGGAGAGATCGATGTGAGTTCCCACGGGGTCTTTGACCCTTACGCTTACAAACGGGACGATGTCTCCGAGGTCGCTTTTGACCAAGATCTCAGGAAAGGACTTGCTGATTCTGTCCAGCACGGTTTTGATATCTTTCACATCGAAGCCGAAGTGGTCCAACCCCGATCGAATACCGGCGTTTCTCTTGAGCAGCGCGAGGCCGATCGTTCCGTCACTGACGTGGCCGAGATCCGACCGGGCCTGCCCGGACTCGTCGCGCATCCCGGACGTAATCTGCTTCATTCCAAATATTGCCTTGTAGAAGTGCGCCATTTTTTGGTAGCTCTCGGTATAAATCGCCACATGAGCAATTCGAGAAAACATGGCTTGGAATCCTCCTTATGATTCGCGAGACCTTCACCCGGCCCGCAGATGAGCTCCGTGGTAAAAGACAGCGGCTCTCGCAGGGTCCATATACTCTTCTAGCGCCTTGTGTGTCAACGCGATACAAGAGAGCGCGTACTGGAACCGCTCCCTTTTTCCAATTAAACCGAGTAAGAATCTAACGGCCAAAGACTTCGTGAAGCAAAGGCGTCAACTTGTGAAGCATCTCCTGAGCGGCGAGATCGTAGATTTTGATGGCGCCCGGTTGGGGGATCCGCCAGGGAGGGGCGTGATCGGTTGGCACATCCAGCCGGTTGCTGATGTATCCTGTCGCCCGGGCAAAGATCGTCTGGGCTTCTTTCGACAGGAGCCAGTTGATGTAAAGCTTGGCGGCATTGGGATGCGGAGCGCGGTTGACGAGGGAAAGACCACCGGAAACCGGGCTAATAGGCGTTCCCTCTTTCACTTGTCGGGGATCGACAATGACGATGGGCACGCCGCGCTTGGTCCGCTCCTCGATCATGCTGTCTGATAGACCGATGCCCACGGGAAACCGGCCCTGCCCGAGCATGTCCACCTCTTGCGCATAATTCTTGAGAAGCGTGAGACTCTGCCGGCCCAGAGCGCGGATAAAATCCGCACCCAACTCAGGATGGCGGTAGAAGAACAGGAACGTCGCTTGCCCGGTGCCGGATTTTCTTGGGTCGTCGCCAACGATCTTCCCCTTCCATTTCGGATCGAGCAGATCCTTGTATGAACTGAACTCCTTGGGGTTAACGAGATTGGAATTGACATATAGCGTCCCTCGTTGAAGGAGAGTCATGACCAAAAGTTGGCGGCCTGGATCGAGAAATTCCAGTGCGCCGCCGCGCCAGTTTTTTGCCTCCTTTACCTCGGGCAGGATCATAGTCGGCTCCAGGGGGTCCACGATTCTATTTGGAATCAGGTTCTCGAGAACGGTGCTGGTGCCGCAGACCAACACATCCCAAAGATACAGGCCCGCCTTCCGCTCCGCGCTGAGCCTGGGCAAAATACCCGCCCCGGCGTCCGCGTGGTACTCCACGGTAATTCCGTATTTGCTCTGAAAGGCCTCAGTCAGCGCATCGCGTCTATCGGCCCCGAGCGGACCGATCATCGCCAGCTTGCCTTCGCTTTTTGCTGCCCGTAAGACGCGCTCCCACTCTTCCTGCCAAGCTGGCCCGGCAATGGCCACCCCGGAAATCGCGGCTAGAAGCAGCACTCCAAAAACGATCAGAAGAAAAAGGGACCGGATCATTTTTGTCTTCTTTTCTTCTCCGTATGACTTCATAGATTCGCGCCTAAGGGAAAAAGCGCAGGGGCAGGCTTTCACGACTTGACTATCTTTGAAAGAAACGACCGCTCTAGCTCGCTCCCCTCAACTCCTTTGGCAAAATCTCGTTGACGAGCAGCTGATAGATTCTGAAGCGTTCAAAACGTTCCGACGTTCAAGCCGTTTGCGACGAGCCCAGGACGAACGGACAAACGAATAACCGCTCGTGGTGAGGTTTTCGAACCATGGACGGCGGACTTTAAATGTTACAGTTCGCTAGTTCTCCCACACCGGTTTGACGGCGGTGTCCAGCCACTTTCGCGCGTCCTCGATATAGGACTTATTCGCAACGACGATCGGTTTAGTGTTCGCGCCCCATGCATTTTCAATTGAAGTCTTGGATTTGAATCCCTTCCGGGCACTCGCTCTACCCACCGCGTCAATCGCCGCTTGCCCTCCAGGCGATATCAGCCATTCGGCAAAGAGCTTGGCGGCCGTCGGATGAGGCGCTTTAACATAGATCGCCGCCTGTTGCGGCGAGACCACCGGCAGAGCGCCTCGGACAAAATCGATCGGACTGCCGATCTCCTTTTCGCGGACAACGTCGTGCAAGAGCGCCGGCATCACGATGGAGTATTCGCCGGCGACGACCAGGCGAAACATGGCGCTGGTGCTTTTGTGAATCGACACGTTGAGAGATTTCAGCCCCTTGATGAAATTTGCCCAGCGCGCGTCGTCCTTCCAATCATCCTTAAAGGCGGCGAGCATGGAACTTAGCGGACCTGCTCTCATGGGATCGTCCAATGCCACGATCCCTTTGTATTTTGGATTCGTCACATCTTCCCAGCTTTTCGGGGCCTCTTCGCGCTTCAGCTTCTTAGTGTTGTAAGCAAGCGCTTGAATCTGCAGGCTAACCACCGGAGCAATAGGATCATGCACGAACAAGGAATTAGCCTGCACGGTCGGGTAAGCTTCCGTGGCGCCGGCGTTGTGAAGAACCAGCGGCGCTTCGGTAAGAATCACATCGACGCTCGCCTGATTGCCTTGGTATTCGGTCAATGTCCGGGTCGTGACTTCCGATCTCGTCGCCTGCCAATAAGAAGTATTGATGCCGGGAAAGCGTTTGCTGAATGCGTTCGATAGCGAGCGGATATGATCTACGTCCCAAACCGTGTAGACGACCAGCGCCCCTTCCTGTTTCGCCTTGGGGTAGAACTCTTTCGCCAGTTTTTCGAAGCGGGGATCGCTTTCGGATCGCACCTGAGCGATCGCGAGTTTGTCAGTCGACGTTAGGGCGAACACCACGGAGAGAAGAGACAGTAATAGTTTTTTCTTCACCATGCTACACCCCTTTATTTGCTGTTCGAGTGAAACATCTCGAACAGCTTGAATGGCTTTTCACGCTCCCGTCGCCGCTTGTAGGGGCGACCCCCTGTGGTCGCCCCGTCTCAGAGGGCACACACAGAGGTCTGCCCCTACATTGACGATTCGTTGAAATCAACCTTGAACCACTACCTGGAAGTCTCATTGGTTACTCTAATGCGAGGGCTTGTAGCACTCTTCAAGCCGGGGGACAAGCCAAGATTCAATCCTGTAGTCAGGACGACGTCGTCGCTTACATCGCTGTTGTGGCACTTTCGCTGCCTATGGTAAGCACAGACGCATGATGACGAGCGCGAGCTCGCCGAGAAAGATGAAAGCGCAATTATGACAACGCAAAAGGGATCAACATGGATCGTGCTATGAAAATCGGGCTGAGCCCGCTCCAAGGACAAGCGAGGTTCGAGGAGACCCTGCGAGAATGCGAGCGAGCCGAGGCAGCTGGATTCGACTCGGTCTGGCTTGGCGAGCACCACAACAATCCCATTTTACATCCCGCGCCGCTGATCGGACTTGCCGCCATCGCGAGCCGGACACGGCGCATTCAGTTGGGTACGGGAGTTCTTTTGCTTCCGCTTTACCATCCCGTGATGGTTGCCGAAGAAGGAGCGATGGTCGACATGATTTCCGGCGGTCGGTTGATTTTGGGAATAGGCGCGGGCTACGCACCGGAGGAATTCGCCGCCTTCGGTTATTCGCTCAAAGACCGCGGCAGCAAATTGGACGAGAG
This sequence comes from Verrucomicrobiia bacterium, assembly GCA_035637295.1. Classification (GTDB taxonomy): domain Bacteria; phylum Desulfobacterota; class Binatia; order UBA9968; family UBA9968; genus DP-20. The sequence continues at coordinate 12,767 of DASPXM010000251.1, read as the reverse complement.
CGCAGCGCTTCTGCACCGGCTCTGGACGGAAGAGGATGTCACCCATCATGGCAGACATTACCGGGTGGACAATGTCACGGTCGCGCCCCGTCCGGTGCAGCGGCCACGACCGCCCATCTGGTTTGGCGCGTGGGCCGAGCCAGCGCTTCGCCGAGCCGCGCGTCTGGGCGACGCCTGGTTCGTCGGGCCGTCGGCCAATCTCGACGAGATTGCACCCTGCGCACGGATGTATCGAAAAGCGTGCGCGGAGAATGGCAGAGACGAAGGTGAAGTTGATTTGTTTCGCTACGTGTTCGTGGCGCGAAGCAAGAACGAGGCGATCAGCGCGGCGGGAGGCCCTTTTATTCAGGCGTTTGAAAGAATGTACTTCCGCTGGCCGCATCCGGTCGTCAAGCGGCCTCAGGGACAACTCACGATCGAGCGGCTCGCTCACGATCGGATTATTCTAGGCGATGCGAAAACATGCGTCGATGAAATCAACCGGTTTCGCAGTGAATTAAATGTGAAGCATCTCGTCTGCCGGTTCTCGGTCCCGGGTATTCCGCGTGAAGCCTGCGAAACGTCCCTTGACCTATTCACACGCGAAGTCATGCCGGCGCTCCGCGAGGACGCGGTGTGATGCGGCTGTAATTGTCGCGTCAATTGCGAAGAAAGAACGGAATCTCACCGCGGAGGCGCGGAGAGCGCCGGGAGGATTTTATAAAATTCTTTGTTCTCTGCGAACTCTGCGTCTCTGCGGTAAATTCTTCTCTTCTATTCTTTGGCTTCGGTGCGCCCGTTGTTAGTGCCAGCCGGGGAAGTAATCTTCCAGCCTGATGTTCTCTGACCCCGGAACTCGGATTTCCTCGGGATAGTTTGCCTTACGAGTGGCATCGATTCCCATCTTGGTAACCAGATGAGATCCTGCCGCCGGATCATAAGACGCGGGATCCAGCGGCGAACCTTTGGCGTGAGTGACCATGAACATATCCGTGTCGGCCCGCACTCGCGTGGCAATGGCGTGCAGCACTTCCTCGTCGTTGAGGATATTGACATCCTGATCCACCACGACGACATATTTGAGAAATGGGTCCGCGGCGAATGCCGCCATCGCGGCATTTTTGGGCTCGCCTTCGATGATCTTCTCGATGGATAAATAGCAAATGAAACGGCACCTCCCTGAGGCAGGCACGTGGACCGCCCGGACTTTGGGCGACGCCATCTTCACCGTCTTCATGATCGTCGTGGACCGGACGATGCCTGAGAGAAGCAGGTTATCGGCATGACCGACGAAGCTCGATTGGTACAGCGCGTTGCGGCGCATGGTGATCGCCTTGACCTGAACGATCGGGTTGTTCCGCTGCGGTCCGTAAGTTCCCGGGTATTCGCCGAAGGGAGCTTCCGGCTTGCGCAGCTTGGGGAGAATTTCGCATTCGAGCACGATCTCGGCGTGGGCCGGCACTTCCAAATCCAACGTCCGGCAGGGCACCAGCTCCACGGGCTCGCCCATGATTCCGCCCGCGACGGAGAATTCGTCCGTCTCCAGAGAAGTAAAAGACAGGCAGCCGACGTAAAACGCCGGGTGATGGCCGATCGCCACCGCCATCGGCGTGGGTCGATTTTGTCTCTCGTACGTCTGCCAAATGTAGTGGCCGTGCGCCGTTTCGGAGAGCTGGATGCCGAAGGTATCGGGAGAATGGACCATGAGCCGGTAAATGCCGGCGTTGCGCACCCCCGAGTCCGGATCCCGCATGATACCAAAGCCTGCGGTTATGTAACGGCCAGCATCCTTCTCATGGTAAGTCAGAATGGGAAGGCGGGTTACGTCGACATCTTTCCCGGTAAAGACCACCTCTTGCACGGGCGCTGCTTTGACAACGACGGGTGGTTTCGGACGATCCTCGCGCGCGGAGTACTCGCGGATGAATTCTGCGAGCGTTCCGTTTTTAAGTCCGATCGCTCGGAACAGGCGCCGAGGGTCAGCATGAACATTCGTCACGACGGGTAAAGCCGAGCCTTTAACCTGCTCGAAGATGACGACCGGAAACTTTCGCTCCTGTTCCAATTTGGCGAGAACGCCCGTCACCTCGAAGTGTGGATCAACTTCTTTCTTGACCCGAAGTACTTGATCCGGCTCGTCCAATTCAAGCTCGCTTAGAAATCCTCTTAAGTCTTTGGCCACGGGACACTTCCTTGATTAGAACCGTTCAAGCTGTTCAAGTCGTTCAAATCGTTCAAACCGTAAGGCAAATCCTAAATCCGAATATCGAAATCCGAAACAATCATGAATTCCTAAATCCGAAACGAATCCCAAAAATTGTTTTGGAACGTTGTCTTTTATCTTTGATCATTGAAGTGTTTCGAATTTCGGATTTCGAGTTTCGAGTGTTTCCGTAATCTTTAATACCTAGTGCCTTCCGCTTTCTTTACGATTAAAAATTCGAGCTGCTGCTTGTCACTTTAAGAAGCCCAGGTCCAGAGCGTTTTGGATACTGATCTTTTGCTGCATGCCGTTATTCGCGAACCATTGTGCCTGATCCGCCAGATTGTCTACGAGTACCTTGCCACTCGGATCTTGATACGGCGGAATCGCAGCCTGAATTACTTTGGCAGGTACCTTGGTGTATTTTTCCAGAATCGCCGCGATCTCAGGATCCTTCGTGCCGTTTTTATGAAACAACTCGGCTGCCTTTAAGTATGCGTTCATCCAGCGCTGGGCAACAGGTCTGCGCTCCTTGATGAATTTGCCCGAATAGATGATGACGCCGACTTGGACCGGTCCCAAACCTTTGACCTGATCCGGCGTGCGAAAACGAACGGCGACCCCGCGCTCTGCGAAGCGGGCGGCCCAGGGCTCGACGGCATAGGCGGCGTCGATGGCTTTGGTCTCAAAAGCCGTCACCTGGCTGGGAGCATCCAGAAAAGTCAGCTCAACATCGTTGATGGTGAGCCCGACTTCTTCGGCCATCTTGCCCACGAGGTAGTGCTGAATGTTGCCCTTGGCGAGTATCGCGATTTTTTTCCCCTTGAGATCTCTGAAAGTTTTCACTTGTCCTGAGTCGACCAAATCTTTGCGCACCGCGAGAAGTGAAAAGCCGTATCCTTCCCTGGCTTGGCCCTTGTCCGCTACGATCCGAAACGGCGCTTGCTGCGCGACGGCGTTAAAAAGTCCGGCGCTCGCGGACCCAACCGAAACTTCCAGCTCGCCCGCAACCAGCGCGGGAACTTGTTTTGCCGCCGAGGCGAAGTTGGTGATATCCGTAGTGACACCCTGCTCCTTGAAGAATCCCTTCTCGACGGCGATATAAACTGCGGCGTTGGAGATTGCCGCCAGATCTCCAAGCTTCACGGTTTCCGACTGCGCTCGGCCCAGCGAAGGCACCAGAACGACAAGCGCGATGGTTAAGGCCACGTGCAGAAACTTTGTGCTTGTCACTTTTTCCCTGGCCATATTTTCCTCCTGAGAAGTTGATATCGTTTCCGGTGCCGCTGTGGAGTCAGACTTGAACCGCATCTATCACGGCCATTCCGCAGGGTCAATTCAGTATTTCCTTTTGTTCAATCCGTTTAAACCGTTCAAGCAGTTCAAGCCGTTTAGGTCCTTATCTGACGATTTGAACGAATTGAACTACTTGAACGATTTGAACTCCTTTTAGGTGCGCTTCCAGGGGCACATTACACGTTCGAGCCACTGAAGAGTCCAGCTGCTCAAGATGCCGAGGATGCCGAAGGCGATGGTGCAAGCAAACACCTGCTTTACGAGAAGTAACTGGTACGATTCCCAGAGCAGGAATCCCAGTCCTGCCTTGGTAGCCTCGATCTCCGTGATGAAAACCAGGATCAACGCCATCCCGGCTCCCAGCCTGAGGCCGGTGAAGATATTAGGTAAAGCTCCTGGAATCACGACTTTGGTGAAGATCTGTCGTTGGTTTGCACCGAGGTCCCGGGCGGCCTTGAGGAGCACCGGGTCAATCGCTTTCACGCCGGTGACTGTGTTGATGAGGACCAGAAACACTACACCAATCATGATGGTCATCACCTTCGAGGTTTCACCGAGACCAAACCAGAGGATAAAGAGGGGAAAGAGCGCCGACTTCGGGATAGGATAGAGCGCGCCGACGAGCGGATCGACGGCATCTTCGAGGGCGCGGAACCACCCGACCAAGAGCCCTAACGCAATTCCGAGCAGTGAGCCGTAAATAAATCCCTGCAGCACTCGATGGAGACTCACGGCGATCGCCCAAGGCAAACGACCGTCTACCGTCAATTCGACCATGGTGCGAAGAACTGAAGCCGGCGCGGGAACAAGCAGTTGATTGACTTCGCCGAGCCGCACCACGCCCTCCCACATCAAGAGGAAAACGATCGGAGAAATGATTCGTAGCGGGCGATAGCGTTTCCACAGAGACTTCATAAATCCTCCGCGACCTCACGTTGGGGTAATGGAGTGCTGGAGTATTGGAGTAATGGGTTCAATTCCCAGACTTCATTACTAAGATACTCTTCCGCACTCCGGTTGATTTACCCATCACTCCGAAAAAAATTAGTTGCAGGCTGCTCAAAAAGACCTCAGAGGCGAGGCGCGCGAAGATCGATGAGCGGAGGCGTACTTTTGTACGTTGACGCGAAATCGATCGAGCGCAACGAAGCATATGAGTTTTTTTCAGCAGCCTGCCTACGTGAGCCCCTCTGCTTTGAGAGACCGCTCCACCTCATCGCGGATTTGCTCCGAAAGGTATTCGAGCAGTTCAACCTCGCCACGACCCGTAATGCTCCGCGGCCTGGGAAGCCGGACCGGCACGATTTCCTTTATACGGCCTGGTCGCGCCGTAAAAAGGACCACGCGGTCACCGAGCAGAACCGCCTCATCCAGGCCATGGGTCACATAGATGAAGGTCCGTTTGGTCTCTTGCCAAATGCGCACGAGCTCTGCTTGCAGCACCTTGCGGGTTTGGGCATCCAGTGAAGCGAGTGGCTCGTCAAAAAGTAAAATGGCCGGATCGTTGGCAAGCGCGCGCGCGAGCGCAACCCTCTGGCGCATGCCGCCCGACAGCTCGTGCGGGTAGCGATGTTCGAAGCCGCGCAAATGAACTAACTCGATCAGCTTCTGAGCATTGGCTTCGCGCTGGGCCCTTGGCACGCTTCTCACTTCGGGACCAAAGACGATATTTTCCAGAACCGTGCGCCAGGGAAAGAGCGCGAATTCCTGAAACACCATCCCGGTTTGCTTCTGACCGTCTACGGATCTACTGACGTCGACCGTGCCGCTCGCGGGTTCCTCCAATCCCGCAATGATCTGGAGGAGAGTGGATTTGCCGCAGCCCGACGGTCCAACGAAAACCAAGAACTCGCCTTGCTCGACCTCCAAACTGATGCCGCCGAGGGCTACCACCTGTTCTTTGGTTCGCTCGATGTGCCACACCTTGGCGATATCTTTAAGGCGCAAAATAGTTGCCATTATCGATCCGACTTTGACCGAGGCGCTCCGCCGCCCACAGGACGGCGGCAACAATATTTTGATAACCCGTGCAGCGGCACAGGTTGCCGCTCAATCGCTCGCGTATCTCGTCTTCAGAAGGAGACGGATTTTCGTTGAGAAACTCATAGAGAGTCATGAGAAAACCTGGCGTGCAAAAGCCGCATTGGAAACCCAACTTTTCTAAAAAGCCTTGCTGGATCGGATGAAGCGGGTCGCCATTTTTGGCCTTCGCCGCCAGTCCCTCGACCGTGAGGATCGTTGCACCGTTCGCCTGCACGGCGAGGAGCAAACACGAACGGACGGTCTCGCCGTTAAACAGAATGGTGCAGCTACCGCATACTCCTTGTTCGCAGCCCAGATGAGTCCCGGTCAGTCCAAGCTGGTCGCGCAGGAAATCAGCCAGCGACAGTCGAGGCTCGACAAGGCCCTCATAGCGTTTTTCGTTGACAGTGATCTCGATCGTGCGCTTGCTGCTCATCATAACCGCCGGTCGCGGCAGACTTGAACTGCCCTCTTGAGAACTCGAGCCGTCAATACTGCGGCCACGTGTTTCCGATAGGCGCTTGACGCATGAATATCCCCAGGCGGGTCGAGGAAGTCTTCGACAAGCGCCGCTGCATCTAGCATCGCATCGGCGTTAGGTTCTCGTCCTATCAAAGCGCGTTCCGCTTTGCGCGCCCGCACAGCGGTCGGCGCCACTCCGAAAAGCGCGAGACGCGCATCCACTATTTTGCCGGCGTCATCAAGCTCGACGATGGCGACGACGCCGGCAATGGCAAAGTCACCATGGCGCCGTGTGACCTCTTCCAGCGCGTAACCCGAGGACGGTCGAACGATCGGGAAAACGATCTCCCGAAGGATTTCGTCGGGGGCAAGAGCGGTGGTTAAGTAATCAATGAAAAATTCCTCGGCTGGGATAGTGCGATCTATGCCATCGCGAGCAACCTCGAACTTGGCATCGAGGGCTAAAGCCACTGCGGGAAGCTCGGCCGCAGGATCGGCATGGACCAGGCTTCCACCGATCGTGCCGCGATGGCGGATGGCGACATGGCCGATATGTCGGATCGCCTCGGCGAGTATGGGGCACCTCTCCCGCACTGAATCGCGCTCGACCCTGCGTTGTCGTGTCATCGCGCCAATCGATAGACCTTCCGCAGTTTCACGGATGCCCTCGAGGCCGGAGATGCCGTTCAGATCGATGAGAATTTTCGGCTTGGTTAGGCGTAGGTTTAATAGCGGCATCAAGCTTTGCCCACCGGCCAAAATCCTGGCGTCCGGGATACTTTGTTGCAAAGCCGCTAAAGCTTCCTCAACGCTGTGAGGTGCGACGTATTCAAACGGTGCCGGCTTCAACGTTAACCTCTTTGCGAGTCAGAAGCTGCAGGACTCGGTCCGGAGTCAGAGGAATTTCATTCACCCGCGGCGCGAACGGAACGAGCGCATCCGCCAAAGCATTGGCAATCGCCGCCGGTGGCGCGATGGCACCGCCCTCACCGAGTCCTTTGACGCCCAAAGGATTGAGCGGTGAAGGCGACTCCAAGTGCAACGTCTTTATGTTCGGCACCTCCATCGCGCCGGGCAAAAGGTAGTTTACGAAACTACCGCTGAGCAATTGTCCGTTTTGATCGTAAGCGATCTCTTCATAAAGCGCCGCGCCGATCCCCTGAGCGACACCGCCGTGGATTTGCCCATCCACCAGCAGCGGATTGATCAGTCTCCCGGCATCGTGGGCGACGACATAGTCGAGTAATTTGATTATCCCTGTGTCGATTTCTACCTCGATGACGGCAAGGTGGGCCGCATTGGCCCAGGTGACTGTCCGCGGCACAAAATAAAAAGTCGCTTCAAGACCCGGTTCTAAACCCTCGGGCAGCTTCGAGGCCCACCCGGGTACCGCCGCGCGAGCCAACTCGCTGAAAGAGAGGGCTCGTTGCGGCAATCCCCGGATAGAAACTTTTCCTTCACCCAACTCCAAATCATCGGGGTTGGCTTCGAGAAGGTGCGCGGCGAGCCGCAGCACCTTTTCCTTCAGGCGTGCCGAGGCCCCGTAAATGGCGGAGCCGACATTGACTGTGCTGCGGCTGCCAAAGGTGCCGCAGCCGAATGCAATCGATGCGGTATCGCCCGCGACGAGGCTAACTTTATCCAGGGTCACCCCCCAGAGGTCAGCCGCGATCTGCGCGAAGACGGTTTCGTGACCTTGACCGTGCCCGGTCGCGCCGGTGGCAATGATGAGCTGGCCGGATGGGTCAATGCGCACTTGTGCGCCCTCGAAAGAACCGACGCCCGTCCCTTCGACGTAACAGCCGATGCCGATGCCGAGATAGCGCCCTTGTTCGCGCAGCTCCTGTTGCCGCTTTCGAAGCTCATTGTAACCTGCGGTCTCCAGCGCCTGCGTCAGGGTCTCAGGATAATTCCCGCTGTCGTAGCAAATAGGCTCGCCGTCGCGGTACAAGATTCCCGCGTGATAGGGCATCTCCTCCGGCTGAACGAAATTGCGGCGGCGCACCGCAACGGGATCGAGTCCCAAGCGCGCCGCAATAATGTCGATCAAGCGCTCCATGACAAATACGGCTTCAGGTCGTCCGGCACCGCGATAAGGCGCGTTGGGCACCTTGTTGGTTGAAACGCACGTGCCGGTCACTGAGAAGTTAGGAATTTTGTAAGGGCCCTGAAGATGGGCGGCCGTGTTGTACGCGTCGGTGAGGCCCATCGGATTGTAGGCGCCGTTGTCCAACAGGAATCGATCGCGAAATGCCAAGATATGGCCTTCTTCATCAAACGCACACTCGACGTCGTGGAGTTGGTCACGGCCGTGCGCCGTGCTGATGAAGTGTTCGCTGCGATCCTCGATCCATTTCACCGGGCGGCCTAACTGAAGCGCCAGGAAAGGGACAAGAATTTCCTCCGGATAGACGAATACCTTGGGGCCGAATCCGCCGCCGATATCCGGCGCAATCACGCGGACGGTTTCTTCGGGAAGATTCAGCTGTGCCGCAATTTGCCGCCGAACCAGATGAGGCATCTGCGTCGAGGACCAGACGGTAAGAATGTTTGTTTTGGGCTCGACCCAGGCAACAACGCCGCGGCCTTCGAGAGGCGCGGCGCAATAGCGGTGGTGGCGGAAGCGCTCGCGCAACGTATGGGGCGCAGCACCCAGCGCCCCATCGACGTTGCCCTTTTCGATGCTGAAGCTGAATACAACATTATTGTTCGATCCCTTGTGGACCAGCGTCGCGCGCGCTTGAAGAGACTCTTCAGGATCAACGACAACCGGCAACCCTTCATATTCGACCACAATCGCATCGGCAGCGTCTTCCGCCTTGGGGCGATCCTCGGCGACGACGATCGCGACCGGCTCACCGACATAGTGAACTTTTCCCTGTGCCAAAGCCGTCGGGCGAGGACCCTGCAGCACGGGTTTCACCCCTTCCAGCCAGCGAGCCGGGTGGATCTCGAAGCTTTCCGGAAACGCGGATATTCGGCCTTCGATCTCCCGCCCGGTCCACACTCCAACGATCCCGTCGAGGCGAAGAGCCTCCTTGACGTCGACAGCGCGGATGCGGGCGTGCGCGTGCATGCTCCGCAAGAGTGTGGCATGCAGCATGTTCGGCAGGCGAACATCGCTGACGTACATGCCGTTTCCAGTAATGAAGCGACTCGATTTATCTGGTTTGACGCTGCGGCCGATGAATCCGGTTGAAGTCGAAGCCATTCGGGCTTACCTGTTCGTGGCGCGCATTTGCCCTACCGCGCGGCCCTTTGCACAAAGCTGAAATCAAAAACCTGGCTCGGTGAAACTTCTTTGACGGCGGCGCCAAGAGTTTTCTGGGTGAATTCGATGGCGCCTTTCATCCAATTTTCATCGACCGATCCATCGACCGATTGGCGTGTCAGATAAAGATCGTAGAGCTGGTCGATCAACGCAGGGTCCTTGATGCCCAAGTACCCGGGCATGATTTTTATCATCTCAGCGCGGTTTTTCATGGAGAACTGGAGGGCTTTGATGGTCGCCTTTACGAGGGCCAAGACCTCTGCCGGGTTGGTTTTTATTTTTTCGTCGGTAACGCCGATCCCGCCGTTCGCATAAGTGGCCATGTAATCCCCGGAATAAGCAAGGCGGTTGAAGCCGTCGCGTTGGAGCATGAAGTTTCTTGGCGGAGTGAGAAGTGCAGCAGCGATCCGTCCGGTTCGAAACGCGATTACCGTTTCTTCTTGGGCGCCGACGATGAGCGTCGTGACATCCTTATTCGGCGCAAGACCGTTTTTTTGCAAAATGATTTGCATCATCAGATCATTGGAGCCGCCCCGCGATGAAATGCCGACGACCTTGCCTTTTAAGTCCTGAATCGACTTGAGCTGCGGCTTGGAGATAAGTTCGAACTGTGGCTTGGACGAAGAAATGAAAACGAGTTTGACCGGCAGACCACGCACGGCAGCGGCAATCGTCGAACCGGAGGCCGAAGTATAATCGACCGAGCCGCCCAAAAGCGCCTGCATGCCTACCGCGCCGCGGATAAGGATCATTTCGACATCGAGTCCCTCTTCACGGTAGAATCCTTTGAGCTGGGCGACTTTGAAGGGTAGCTCGGAAACGGAAATCCCCGTCGTAGAAAACCTAACTTTCTTCAGTTGCGCCGAAAGCGGAGACACTCCGATCAGCAAAAAGAAAATGACAAGAAACTCGACATATTTAATTCTCATACCGACCCCTTTGAATCCTGAGCTGTCGAATAAGCTTCTTGCCTAAAACATTTTGAACAGTTTGAGTGGTTCAAAACGTTTAAATTGTTTGTTATCTGGTTGGGTCAATTCGGCGCAGGTTGCTGCGTAAACGCGATCGATAGTCGTCTCAAAGTCCCTCATTCTCGCATGCTTTTAGCGGGAATCCAGGTGAAACTCTGACTGGACTCCAATAATGACCTTCGGGCGATACGCCCTTGCCTAATTTCTTATCGATGTTTTTTGTAACGTTCAGTTGACTTGCAAGATCTCTCGAACCTTGTGCGAGATTTCTTCGCGCGGAAATGTGAAGCGTTCTTTGTCGGCGTCGGTGAAATAATCCGTGATTGCCCGATCGTAGCTGGATCGCGCGCGAATCCGGCCGAGCCAGTGGGCGACATGGGGCCGGTTCGACCAAAGTCCATCCATCGCTACCATCTCGGCGCGATTGACGTACGAAGTCGCCGCCAGGTCCGCCAACGTGTAACTCTCGCCGACGAGATAAGACGATCGGCTGAGCGCCGCTTCCATCTCACCGATGTATTTGTCGTAATTCTTGACCGCGTGCGCCACATGCGGCGCGGCGATTCCCTGTGTGACTGAAAGCCGTTGCCGTTCGCGGTAAGCCGGATCGGGTATGCTCTTGAAGCGTGCCTCCAGTTCCTCGGGTGTTCTTTTGAGGAGCCCTTGACGAAAGGCAATCGCGAAGGTGACGGTCGAACATGCTGCGTGCAGGTAATCGTCGATCTTTTTCATCCACAGCCGCACTTGCGCCCGTTGAAACGGATCAGACGGCATGAGCGGCTGGTCGGGAAATGATTCATCGAGATATTCGATGATCAACGTCGATTCGATAATAACCCGGCCGGCATGCACCAAGGTCGGCACGACGCCGTTGGGGTTGAGCTGCAAGTATTCGGGACGGTGCTGGTCGCCGCGATGAAGATCGAGAATCTCGCCGTCCCACTCGAGTCCTTTCTCGTGCAGCGCGAGTCTTGCCTTGATCGCGCACACCGAGGTCGTGCCGTGATATAGGTAGAGCATTTTCGTCTCCATCAATTTCGTTTCATAGCCTCCTTAATGTAACCTGATTTCTCCAGCCTTTCGATGAATGAACTATCGACTATCTCGGCGGCCTTGAGCTTGGCCATGCGCGGATTCGTCCTTAATAATGCGTCGATCATGTTCTGCACTCCCGCCAGCGGCACGTTCGGCACCTTGGTTTTGGCATGGATCTCCAAAGTCGCGTCGTACATGACTTGAATGCTTTGCGGCGTCGAGAGCTTTAAGCGCCGCGCGAGCACACTCTTGACCGCTTTCTCATTGGCTGGATTAGGCAGAAACGCAAAGCCGTCGATGGTGCCCTTGAGAAAAGAGTCGACGAGCTGAGGACTCTCTTTGGCAAATTTACGCGAGGTGACAAGCACCGTATTCAGATAAGGAGCATCAGTCTTGGTCAGGTCGGCGAGTACCGTGAACCCTTTCTCTTTTGCCGCCTGCCCGAATCCCGGCTCCAAGGGCGTCGCATCGACTCTGCCGGTCGCAAGCGCCGCCACTCGATCCGGCTGGGTGCCGACCTGCATGATCGCAATCTTGTCTCGGACCGGATCCAAGCCGAGAGTTTGCAGCGCCACCTCGGCGGCAAGATGACTACCGGAGCCGAAGGTGCTGATCGCCACTCTCTTTCCTTTCAGATCGGCGGGCTGGCGCACTTGAGGTAAAACCCAAAACTGATACGGCAGAATATGGATCGTCCCCGCGAGGATCACGAGATCGGCTCCCGCGCTAACGGCCGCCGCCGTGGGACCGACGCTGGTGGAAGCTAGCTTGGCCTCTCCAGCGATCAGTGCCTGCGACGTTACCGATCCGCTCCCGGTAAAAACGGATGTTACGTCGAGCCCGTGCTTTTTATAAAAGCCCTGGTCTTCACCGAGCCAAACACTCGTATGCGTCGATATCAATCCCGCATAGGCAACCAAAAGCTTCTTTGAACCTTCCTGAGCACCCGCAGGACGACCAGCGGCCGTCATAAAGACGACAGCCAACAAGACTCCGCCAATTATCTTTTGCCGCATCTTGAACTTCTCCTTTCTAGCCGTGGAGCAGTCAGTTTCGACACGATAAGAAGCAGTCCTTTTCGCTTTCAGTGCTGCCGTAAATTTCTGTGGAATACAGGGGGCGAACATGCTGCGAGTCAGCCCATATTGAAGCCAGCGGATCAAAGAATTAGGACACACTGCCCACTTTCGGCGTTGTCGCCGTGCTAATCCCAAATCCGTTCCGGCAGCGGCAGGCCGGAAAGATCGTCAGCGGTGAGCCTGCCGTTCGGCTCAAGACCGAAGCGCTCGAGCACGGCGATGAGCTGGCGGACGTGTTGAGCTGAGTGCCACGTCGAGCGCTCGAACAGCTGATGCATCGGCGGCGTACCGTAGAAGGTCTTGACTTTCTGCCGGCAAGACTTGTCTTCGAGCTGAGACCACCAGCTCTCGATTCGTTCGACAATGCTGTCGCCGTAGGCTGCGATTTCTTCTCCGGTAATGCAGCTTCCGTCTTCGGGCGGCACATTGGCATTGTTCGCCCAGTATTC
>DASPXM010000250.1:0-37830 GCA_035637295.1 Verrucomicrobiia bacterium | reverse complement strand
CGGCGCCGGAGCCTTGAGTCCAAAAAAGTCGACCATGACGTCGCCGGACTTAAATTCATCGGCGATAACTAAAACGATGCGGTTGGCGCGCAACGCTTTGAGCATACCGCGCACAGCTTCGCGGCGCGGCTTAGCCGAGATAGTGTGAACGCCAATTTGGGCGCGATAATCATCGCCCACGCGAGCAAACCGCTCGTCGGGTGGCTGCTTCACGACGACGCTGAATGGATAGCCTGCAGCTGCTAGGCGCGCGCCGATCAGCGTGAAACTTCCCAAGTGAGCGCTCAGCGCGAGCACTCCCTTGCCTTTCTCGAGGGCGCGCTTGATGTGCTCTTCTCCTTCCAGCGTGACAGTCGAAACGATTCGTTGTTTCGACATATGCATCACTGCGAGGGTATCGAGGATGCCACGCGCAAAGTTCAGCCAGGCGCGCCAAACCAAGGCCGCGCGGTCTTTGGCGTGGGGGATTTCTTTGGCGAGAACCAACGTGACGTTCTCTTCCATTCTCTTTCGATAATCCCGCAACAACACGAACGTCACGCGCGCCATCAACCACGTAAAACTCAACCATAGCCGGTATGGAACATAAGGCAAAAAGCCGACGGATCCACGCAGCGCATATTCGCCGATGCGGTATCTCGAAGTGTGGAGCGCCCGCCAGATCCGGGATTTCCTTCCTGCCTTTTTCCTTTTCGCCATGATTAATCTATGAATTCGTTCGCGACTTTTTTCAAGGGAAGGAAAACGCTCAAAAAAAGGCAGTGACAGGTTGACCTGTCACTGCCTTGGTTGGTTTAAACGCTCAATTCCGGTTAATGGCTAGCAACCCGCCGCAGCCGCTGTCCTGACCTGCGGGGAATCGCCACGCTTCGTTTGTGTTTTCTCCGTCGAGGGGTGAGTTGGTACACCTTGGCCTGGGTATGTTCAGCCAAGACTTTGCTTCTCCAGTCGGTCATTCCCCGTCTAAGATAGTCGGGATTAAAACCCAACGTCTCACAAACGCTATCAAAGGAAAAGATTCCCTCAGCGCCTTTTTCTTGCACCCACTCCTCGGCCTCGCAGAAAAGCGCTTTACCCTTGCCGTCCCGGGCGAAAATGTATTTCTGAAAACAGGCTATGGCGTCTTCCAAAATTGCCAGCATCAGTTTCTTCTCCGGCTCCAGATGTAGCTTGCGCCGGAATGTCTCAAGGTACTGCTCCGGCAGGAGCGTGTCCGGCTGAAACAGCGATGTCACCCGCTCTTCCATGCTGAGTCCCGTGTCATAACTCATAAAAACCACCTCCCGTTGGGGTGCGGCCTGTCACCAGCTTGACTCGTGCGATTGTTCAATCCGGTCATGCCGCACTCGAAAGAGAAGAGGATGCCGTTAAAAATTCCTTGCAGGCGGGCCGCCGCAAGTCCGCTATAGTCGTGCGGCTCAAAACCTCGGTAACGCGCTGTTGCACCTCGCTCCACACGCCAATCATCGTGCAGCGTGGAATCTGGTCGCAGCCCACTTCGTGGTCCATGCAGGCATTGACCGAGATCGGCCCTTCGAGCGCTTCTATGACATCGCAAAACGAGATTGCGTCTGCCCCGCGGGCTAGCGCATAACCGCCGCAAGAACCCCGTTTCGACCTAATCAGCCCAGCGTGAATCAAATCCTGAATAATTTTCTCCAAGAATTTTTTTGGTACGCCCTGATTCTTGGCAATCTCTGTAATGGAGCAGCATTTTTCGGGGTCTTGGCCGGAAAGGTAAATGACCGCTCGTAATCCATAGTCGACCCGCCGAGGAATTTGCATGAGCCCCATAATACATTACCCCCTTACACCGATGGTGCTGGTCGCTGCTCCCCGTTCGGCTGGGGGGTGCTGTTGGCTTCCCAACTTGCCCAATGCGGAAAGACCCAGTAACCGTTGGACGATTGTCGGGGCCTTTTGGTTCACATAACAGACTTCTTCTTCGGTATTGAACCGGCTCAAACTGAAGCGGACCGCGCCCTGAAGCCAATCGGCCGGCACTTTCATCGCCCGCAGCACATGGGAAGGCTCTGAGGATCCCGCCGTACAGGCAGAGCCCGTGGATGCGCAGATACCCTGCTGATCCAAGAGCACGAGAATCGATTCGCCTTCCAAATAGCGAAAACTGATGTTCAACGTATTCGGCAGCCGATTCTGGCGCTGGCCGTTCACGCGGCTATCTGGACAAGAATCGAGCAATAATGTTTCCAGCTGATCGCGCAGCTTTTTCATCTTATTGGCATCCTCTGCCAACCGGCCAAGCGCGATTTCCGCGGCCCTGCCCATACCGACAATCGCGGCGACATTCTCTGTTCCGGCACGGCGGTTGCGCTCCTGGTGCCCGCCGATCATAAACGGTGGGAAGCTGATGCCGCGGCGCACGTACAATGCGCCGACACCTTTGGGAGCGTGGAACTTGTGACCCGAAATCGTCAACAAATCGACTGGCAAATCCCTTACTTGGATCGCCAGTTTACCCGCCGCTTGTACGCCATCGACGTGAAACGGGATGCCTTTGGATCTGACGATCGCGCCGATTTCCGCGACCGGAAAAATCACTCCGGTTTCGTTGTTCGCCCACATGATCGACACCAGTGCCGTGTCGTCGGATAACGCAGCACGCAACTCTTCCAAATCGAGCGCGCCGTCCTGATCGACCCCTAACCAAGTTACGCGATAACCTTTTTTTTCTAAATGCTGACATAGACCGAGCACTGCCGGGTGCTCGACTTGCGTCGTCACAATGTGACGCTTTTCCGGCCGCGCTTCCAACATGCCGCGAATAGCTGCGTTGTCGCCTTCGGTACCGCAGCTGGTGAAAAGGACTTCCACTGGATCGGCGGCGCCAATGAGCTTGGCAACCTGCGCCCGCGCGTCAGCGATTCTCTGACCAACTTGGCTGCCGAAGCGGTGAATGCTCGACGGATTGCCGTAATGCTCCGTGAGAAACGGCAGCATGACTTCCGCAACCTCGGGCAGCACCCGAGTGGTCGCGTTGTTATCGAAGTAAATTTCCCCGGCCATAAATGCTTCTCGTAGGGTTAACCTTTCAAATGACTAAGGGCAATTTCTTCGGCGTCCGGCGCGAAAACCGACCCCTGGAACCTGAAACCTCAGCCGACACTTCCCTCCAGGCTCAAACCCAAAAGCTTTTGCGCCTCGACAGCAAATTCCATCGGTAATTCTTTGAACACCTGTCTGCAAAAACCGTTGACAATCATGTTGACCGCGTCTTCCGTCGAGATGCCGCGCTGCCGGCAGTAGAAAAGCTGATCCTCGCCAATTTTCGACGTCGACGCCTCATGCTCGACCTGTGAAGCGTTGTTCAGGACCTCTAAATAAGGAAAAGTGTTCGCCCCACACTTGTCGCCCAATAATAACGAATCGCATTGCGAATAGTTCCGGGCGCCGCTGGCACCCTTCATGATCTTAACCAGTCCACGATAGGTGTTTTGCCCATGGCCAGCGGAAATGCCCTTGGAGATGATCGTGCTCTTGGTGTTTTTGCCCATATGAATCATCTTGGTTCCGGTATCGGCCTGCTGATAATTATTCGTCAGCGCCACGGAGTAAAACTCGCCGACGGAATCGTCGCCCTGCAGAATGCAGCTTGGATACTTCCATGTAATCGCCGAACCCGTTTCAACCTGGGTCCAGGAAATCTTCGACCGCGCGCCGAGACACTTGCCGCGCTTGGTCACGAAATTGTAGATACCGCCCTTGCCTTCGGCATCGCCAGGATACCAATTCTGCACGGTCGAGTATTTGATCTGAGCCTCTTTATGGGCAATCAGCTCCACCACCGCGGCGTGCAACTGGTTTTTGTCCCGCATCGGCGCCGTGCAACCTTCGAGGTAACTTACGGTCGCTCCTTCGTCGGCGATGATCAGGGTGCGCTCGAACTGGCCGGTTTCGGCCGCGTTGATGCGGAAGTACGTCGACAATTCCATCGGGCAGCGCACGCCCTTTGGAATGTAGCAAAAGGACCCGTCGCTAAAGACCGCCGAATTGAGCGCGGCGAAAAAATTGTCGGTGTAAGGGACTACCGAGCCGAGATACTTCTGGACCAGTTCCGGATGGTTGTGCACGGCCTCCGAAAAAGAGCCGAAGATGATGCCGAGTTCACCCAGCTTTGCTTTAAACGTCGTCGCGACCGATACGCTGTCGAAAACGGCGTCGACGGCGACACCCGCCAGGTGTTCTTGCTCCTTGAGAGGAATTCCCAACTTCTCGTAAGCCTCGAGTAGTTCCGGATCGATTTCCGCCAAACTCTTAGGCGCATCGGCCTTTGATTTCGGCGCCGAATAATAGCGGATCGCTTGATAATCAATGGCCGGATAATGAACCATTGCCCATTTCGGCTCGGCTTGAGATTTTTCCAGTTTGGCCCAATGCCGGTACGCTTTCAGTCGCCACTCAAGCATGAATTCCGGCTCGTTTTTCTTGGCCGAAATCAGGCGAATGACATCTTCATTCAAACCCGGCGGTACGGTGTCCGCATCGATATCAGTGAAGAAGCCGTACTTGTACTCGCGCCTGGTGAGATCCTCGACCGTGTTCATTTCTGTTTTCATGATTTAAAGTTCCTAATCAAACCGTGAACGACGCGCCGCAGCCGCAGGCTTTTTTTACATTCGGATTCTGAAACACGAATCCCGATTGCATCAGCTCGTCTTTGTAGTCGAGCTCCGTACCGCTCAGATAAAGCAAGCTCTTCATGTCCACCAAAACCTTCGCGCCGTCTTTCTCGAAGACTTTATCGGTCGGTTTGGGAACATCGAAGTCGACCTTATACTGTAAGCCCGAGCAACCGCCCCCGACTACTTTTACTCTCAATGCCTGACCTGTCCGGCTCTCGGCAGTCATCAATTCTTTGATGCGTGCCGCGGCACGATCGGTAACATTAACTCCCGTAAACACTAAAATCCTCCCTCGACAATCGTCTAGGAAACTCTCTCCTGTTGTTTAAGCTCCGCCTGCTGCTGCCGCTTTTGCGATTTGACCATTCTTGCCTTGTATAGCGGTGAAATGGCTCGCAGCCGTCGCACCTCTTCGACAACCCGTTGAACGGTATAATCGATCTCGTCTTCCGTATTAAAGCGGCCCAAACCAAAGCGAATTGAGCTGTGCGCCAACTCATCTTCCAGGCCAATCGCTTGCAGCACGTAAGACGGCTCGAGACTCGCCGAAGTACAGGCCGACCCGGTGGAGACCGCGATTTCTTTCAGCGCCATCAACAGCGACTCGCCTTCGATGTACGCAAAGCTCATATTCAAGTTGCCAGGCAGCCGCCGTAGCGGATGACCATTGATGTAAACTTCGTCTAGCTGACTCAGGATGCCGGCTTTCAGTCGCTCTCTTAACGCGGTAAGACGCTCACCTTCCGCACTCATTTCTTTTTGCCCAAGCTCGCAACATGCGCCCAAGCCGACGATTCCAGGGACATTTAAAGTTCCCGATCTCATACCGCGCTCGTGTCCGCCACCATCGATAACAGCTGCGAGCCTAACTCGCGGCTTCGACGAACGGACGTAGAGAGCGCCGATTCCCTTAGGGCCGTACATTTTGTGAGCCGTCAACGATAGCAGATCAATACCCATATCCTGTACGTTGATCGGAACCTTGCCGACCGCTTGGGTTGCATCGGTATGAAAAAGGATACCTTTCTCTTTGGCCAAACCGCCGATCTCTTTTATCGATTGGATTGTGCCGATCTCGTTATTCGCAGCCATGATCGAAATCAAGATTGTTTTGTCAGTCAAAGCGTCGCGTAGTTGTTTTAGATCGATAACGCCGCGTGAATCCACGGGCAAATAAGTAACCTGAAATCCATGCTTCTCCAACACCTTGCAGCTGTCCAGGACCGCCTTGTGCTCGGTCGCGCACGTCACAATGTGATTACCCTTATCGCGGTTGGCCTCGGCGACCCCCTTGATCGCGAGATTGTCCGACTCCGTGGCGCCACTGGTGAATATAATCTCCCGAGCCGATGCTGCATCGATCGACTTGGCGATCTGCTCGCGCGCGCCATCGACGGCGGCTTCAGCTTCCCAACCGAACACGTGGCTTTTGCTCGCTGCGTTGCCGAATTTATCGGCGAAGTAAGGTAGCATGGCAGCCAACACCCGTGGATCGACGGGCGTAGTCGCGTGATTGTCGAGGTAGATTGGAATTTTTACATTCATCACTGCTGCCTCAAATTATAGCAAAATCAAGACTAAATAACCTACTAATTTAGTCTGATATTAAGTTAACCAAAACTACCCGCCGAGTCAACCGTTCGTCGTGAATTAATTAACACATTGATATTTAACAAGAAACTGCGATCGGCAACATGCCTTATTGAGGTACCGGCCGGGGTTCGAGGAGCGGCTTCAGATACTGGCCGGTAATCGAATGGGGCATCTGCGCGATCTCTTCCGGCGTTCCCTGGGCAACCACTTCGCCGCCCTTAGCGCCGCCCTCCGGTCCCAAATCGATTACATAATCGGCGCATTTAATAACGTCCAGGTTATGCTCCACCACCACGATCGTGTTCCCTAAATCGGTTAAACGGTTGAGCAGCTCCAAGAGTTTCTTGACATCGTCGAAATGGAGTCCCGTGGTTGGCTCATCGAGCATATAGAGCGATCTTCCAGTCGATTTTCGTGCCAACTCACGGGCGAGCTTGATGCGCTGTGCTTCACCGCCGGACAGCGTCGTCGCAGACTGACCGAGGCGCAGGTAGCCCAGTCCAACCTCGCGCAAAATGCGCAGCCGATCGGATATTAGCGGCATGTTGTTGAGCAGTTCCAAGGCTTGATCTACGGTCGAGTCGAGAATGTCCGAGATGCTGAACCCTTTGTATTTGACCTGCAATGTTTCGCGATTGTAACGCCGCCCTTTGCACACCGCACAAGTTACGAACAATTCAGGAAGGAAGTACATTTCAACCCGGGTAACACCGTCGCCGCCACAGGCTTCACAGCGCCCACCGCTGACGTTGAACGAAAATCGCTCCGCCTTGTAGCCCCGCAAACGGGCCTCAGGCAATTGAGCGAAAAAATCGCGCAGATGATCATAAACCCCTGTATAGGTAGCCGGATTGGAACGGGGCGTGCGGCCGATAGGAGTTTGATCAACGCCGATCACCCGGTCGAAATTTTTCCAGCCGACAAGATCTGCGAATGCCAGGTCGTTCACCCTTAGTTTTTGTAGTCGTTGCGCCACGCCGTGGTAGAGCAACTCCATCACCAGAGTGCTCTTACCGGCACCGGAAACGCCGGTCACGCAAGTCATGGCACCGATCGGAATCTCCACGGTAATATTTTTCAGGTTACGGGCACTGGCAGATTTAATTGTAAGGGACCTTCCTGTACCCATGTGGCGTTGGACGGGAGGCGAAATTTTTAGCGCACGGGCTAAATAGCGGCCGGTGAGGGAACGGCCGTCATGAATAATTTCCGATGGCGACCCTTGTGCGACCACATGGCCGCCGTGAATGCCGGCGCCCGGCCCCATGTCGATAACGTAATCCGCCGCCAAGATCGTCTCCGGGTCGTGCTCAACCACGACAACCGAATTGCCCATATTGCGCAGCTGTTTCAGAAACGCCACCAGCTGTGCATTGTCTTTTTGGTGCAAGCCGATGCTCGGCTCGTCGAGGATGTAAAGAACTCCCGCCAATCCGGACCCGATCTGCGTCGCCAGGCGCACCCGCTGCAGCTCGCCGCCCGAAAGTGTCACCGACGATCGGTCCAAGCTCAAATAGTCGAGACCCAATTGCGCCATGCAGCGGAGCCGGGAGATGATCTCGGCGACGATTTTTTGTCCGACGATTCTTCGTTCTTCCGTGAGTTGCAGCTCGTTGAGAAAATCGATTGTTGTAACGATAGGCTTGGCAGCCACCTGGGAAATATCATGATCCCGGATCCTTACCGCTCGGCTTTGCCGATTGAGCCGAGTGCCGCCGCAATCAGGACAGATTTCGGCGTCCGAACCATTATGGCTCCTTTTGTGCCGCTTTGGGCGGCGAAAAATGACGCCCAATCCGTTGCACGTCGCGCAGGCGCCCTGCGAGCTATTGAAAGAGAAGAGACTCGGCGTCAATTCGGGGATGGCCGTGCCACAGTTCACACAAACGAGCCTCTGACTAAATACCCTTTCTTCGGCTGCATCGGTTTCGTTCGCGCCGAGAACTCGGATCTTGATCACTTGGTCGCCGTGACGCGTTGCCACCTCGAGCGAATCGGCAAGCCGTTTCTCGATGCCGTCGCGCAACACCAGCCGGTCGATCACAAGATCGAGCTGGCCCACTTCGCCGCCGTCGCAATGAAGTTCATCGCCCAGCTCAAGCATCCGACCATTGATCATCACTCTGGCAAACCCTTGGCGCGCTAGCTCGCGCAACCGTTCGCTCACTTCGCTCGGCCGTGCGACTGAAATGGGCGCCAAGACAAGAATGCGGTTTTGCGCCGGCAGCTCGAGCAATTGATCGACGATTTGCTCGACGGCGTAGGCTCTGACTTCGCAACCGCATACGACACAGGTCGGCTGTCCCACGCGAGCGAAGAGCAGGCGGAGATAGTCATAGATGTCGGTCATCGTGCCAACAGTGGAGCGAGGAGTCACCAATCCACTGTTTTGTTGGATAGCAATGGTTGGAGAAAGCCCATTGATGGTATCGACGTCAGGCTTTTCCATCTGTTGGAGCAGCTGCCGGGCGTCGGCGGCAAGAGACTCCAGATAGCGCCGCTGCCCTTCGGCATAGAGCGTGTCGAAAGCCAGAGAGGATTTGCCCGATCCCGAGACCCCGGTTATAACAACCAACCGATCGCGCGGAATCTCCAGGTCGATATTTTTCAGGTTATGGACCCGCGCGCCTCTGATGACGATCGCCCCCGCCATCGTGAGTTTTATTCTCTCTCAAGCTCGCCGAGCTTGTTTTCGACCAGGGCGCGATACTCTTTAAGCTTTGCCTCGGAGTTCGCTTCGAAGCGGAGCACCAGCGCGGGCTGGGTGTTGGAAGCGCGGATAAGTCCCCACCCCTCAGCAAACTGCACCCGCACACCGTCGATGTCGATGACGTCGTAGTGCCGGCGAAAATATTCGGTGGCTTTTTTGGCCAGCAAAAATTTTCTATCATCTGGACAGTCGACGCGAAGCTCCGGTGTCGAGACACATTTCGGCAAGTCGGCAAGTAACGCCGATAAAGGTCTTTCCGATTGCGCGACGATCTCCACCAACCGCAGCGACGCATAAATCGCATCGTCGTAGCCGAAATAGCGCTCCTTGAAAAACATATGGCCGCTCATTTCGCCGGCGAGCAGCGCCTGGGTCTCTTTCATCTTGGCCTTGAGTAGCGAATGGCCTGCCTTCCACATAATCGGCCTACCGCCGTTTTTCGCGATATCGTCGTAGAGCCGCTGCGAACATTTTACCTCGGAAATAATGATTGAGTTCGGATTTCGCTTGAGGACATCGCGAGAAAACAATATCAGTAATTCATCTCCCCACAGAATGTTGCCCTTTTCGTCCACCGCGCCGATGCGGTCGGCGTCACCATCGTAGGCGATACCGAGGTCGGCCCCTTCTTGCTTGACCTTTTCGATCAACATCGTCAAATTTTCCGGCACGGTCGGGTCGGGGTGGTGGAACGGAAAATCGGCATCCGGCGTACAGGCGATTTCCCATACCGTACAGCCGAGCTGTTTGAAAATCGGCGGGCCCACGGGTCCGCCGACCCCGCTGCCGGCATCGACCACGACTTTCAGCGGGCGCGCCAACTGGGGCACGTCGGCGCGCAGATAGCGGTGATACGGCGCCACAATCTCGTAACGCTCTACTTTGCCGCCGGCTTTTTCGCGAAACTCGTTACGTTCCATTTGAAGGCGAATTCTTTGGATTTGCTCGCCGTGCAGCGTGTCCTTGCCGAGGCAGATTTTGAAACCGTTGTACTCCGACGGGTTATGGCTCGCCGTCACTTGAATGCCGCCATCGATGTCAAGGTGAAACAGTGAAAAATAAAGCAAGGGTGTCGGACACACGCCGATGTCATAGACATGCAGCCCCGCCGCGAGCAATCCGGCGATGACCGACTCGGCATAAGGATCGGACGTAGCGCGGCAATCGCGCCCAACGGCGACTTTCGTGCCACCCATTTCCGCAATGGCGGTGCCATGGACCTTACCCAGCAACAGTGCAAAGTCCGCGTCGAAATCCTTTTCCGCTAAACCGCGAATGTCGTACTCGCGAAACACCGCTGGGTTCATGGCTTCCTCTTTCCCGTGCTACGGCGCGCTAACCGCGCCGCCAAGAGAATCGCTTCCTTCATGCTGGTCTCGTCCGCTTTGCCGCTGCCAGCGATATCATACGCAGTACCGTGATCGACCGACGTGCGGATAAATGGCAGTCCCAAGGTCAGAGCCACGCCGCCGAAGAAATGATACAGCTTCAGCGGAATCAGGCCCTGATCGTGATACATGCAGACCACCGCATCATAGTCGCCGCGCGCCGCATGATAAAATAAACTGTCCGCCGGAAAAGGGCCCAACGCGGCGATGCCCTTGCGCCGCGCCGATTTTACCGCCGGGGCGATCAGATCGATCTCCTCCACGCCGAAAATTCCTGCTTCACCGCCGTGCGGATTGAGCGCCGCGACAGCGACGCGGGGCCGGGAGATTCCAAAAAACTTTTTAAGGCTGTGGTGAGTCAGCTCAACGGTGGCCTGAATGTTTTCGCGCGTGAGACTGCGCGCGATTTTGGTGAAGCGAATATGACCGGTCACGGGGACAACGCGCAGTTTCGCGCCGACTAGCATCATGCGGCATTCGGCGTTCCCGCTCAGCTCGGCGAGCAGCTCCGTGTGGCCAGGATAATCGTGGCCCGAATCGATCAAGCTGCTCTTGCTAATCGGCGCGGTCGCGATGGCGTCCGCGACTTTCGACAGCGCCAATTTCGCCGCGACACGGATATAGCTGAACGCGCTATGCCCGCCCGCCTTTGACGAAATACCGTGGCGGGACTCTCTTGGCGCCAGCGAAGAAAGCGGATAAACGACGAACGCACTCGGATGATTCAGCATAGACAATAGCGGTCGACCTTGCTGCCAACAAATCAGTCTGGGATATTTTTTTTTACCTCCGTGAGTGCGCTGCAGTACGCCCCAATCGCCCAAGATCAGCGGCCGCGCAACCTTTCTGATCACGGGATCCGCGAGTGCCTTGAGAATAACCTCCGGACCGATTCCGGCGGGATCGCCCATGGTGATGGCGATGATCGGTTTACTCGACATTGAGTCTAGGAGCTTGGCCGAAGGATAACGTGGTTGATTATCCCGCTTACGAATTTGAGACAGAGGATTTACGGCTTCTTTGACGAAAAAGGATTCAATGAATCGAGGACCGTGGAAAAAACGCCTTTCCCGGATTGACTTGGCGGCGGATTTAAAACGTCTGGAGCGTCTTCAACCGTATCGGTTGTGAAAAGAGGCACTCCGAAGACGCTGACGACGCTCTTGTCCTTGAGCGGGCTTTTGGCATCTTCGTCTTCGAATGGAGTCTCCTTGACGATGTAAGAAAACGGATTTAGATAGCTCAGAACCGAGCGCTCTTCCCGCCGAGCCGTCCTATTAGAAGTGGCCATCAACGAGTTCATCGTGCCTTCCTTCGAATCTCCCGGTTTGAACACGACGTTGGCCACCTTGATATCGACGCGATGTTTCCGTCGCAGATCGGTCTTGAGCCATTGTGCGAACCGTTCCTCTAAGATCTTTTTCGAAAGTTCTTCCTTGATTCGCGGGGCGACACTCGTCAATGGCAACACATTGTTGCCTTCGCGGCCTTCCAGCTTGACGATGTGTACGCCCATGATGGTGCGGAATGGTTCGCTCACCTGACCGACCGATAATTTTTGAAACGCAACCTCTTCGATTCCCAAAATCAGCGTGCCTCTCTTAACCCAACCAATTTCGCCACCCTCAGTGCGGCCTGCGCCTTCGGAATACTCGCGAGCCAGCTCGGCGAAATCCTCGCCGGCCTCGATTCGCTCGTACAATTCCTTGCCCTTCTCCATCGCGCTCTGGACGCGCTCTGGCGGTGCGTCTTCCGCGAGCGGCAGCAAAATATGACGAATGCGGGCCCGCTCATTGCCGCGATAATTCTTTGAGTTGAGTTTGTAATAACGCTCAACGTCCTCGTCAGTGATGTTGACCTTTCGCCGTACCTGGCGATCGATAATTTCGCTCTTCTCCATCTCCAACTTCACCGATGCCCGGTAGGCGGCGAGGGTCACTCGTTCTCTGCCCAGCGCGACCTTGAGATCCTCATCCGACAAACGGTTGTTCTTCTTGACCTGCTCGATGTACCGGGTGACGTCGTCATCGGTAATGACGATGCCGGCGTCGCGCACTTCAGCCTCCAGGAGTTTGTCAGTAATAAACTGCTCCAAAACTTCGCGATCGTTGGCATTGATCTGATTGAGGTCGCCGCTAGGAAAAACACGGCCCATTTTGCTCTTTGCGTAACCATTCACATCCGACAAAGTGTAGGGCTCGCCGTTGACAATGGCGATTAACTGTTCAATGACCGCAGCAGCAACTCCGTGGGGAAAAACGAGCAGAAAAACCAGCAGGAAGCTTTTATTTATGACTTGCCTCAACATATACCTCGCGGCTCGTCGTAATTGACAAAGACTTAAGATAGCTACCATACTTAATTTTAAAAGCCAAATCGCGGCGACAACTTGATCTCGCCGAACGCACGTTAGGCCCGCTCGGCTAATCACCCCTCTCTGAGATCTGAGAGCATTGGAATACCGTAGCGGTGCTTCGACTCATACCGTACTTCTTCGCCCATACTCCAACGCTCCAGTATTCCTTGCTCCAGTCTTTACCCATGCGCCGGTTCGAGAAAAGCATTTTGTTGCACCGCCGTCTCACCGATGGAATGCAGCAGTTCCGCAACTTCGTCCATCACTGCCGGCCATTGGCGGTGCTTTGGTGAAAACGACAAGCGGCCGTCAGGCGCAAGGCGGAAGCGATTTTTTTGCTTGTGAATCAGTTCGAGGAGTTTCTCGACTTTGACCGGCGATTCGGGATGGAAGAGTAAAAAGACTCTGCCATCGGACGCACTGATCTGCTGCACCAGGAATTCTTTTAACACACGCCGCAGGTTCATGAGGAGAAACAGATTATCGACGACCGAAATATAGGGACCAAAACGATCTTTAATTTCTCCCTTCAATTCATCGAGCTCTACCGGACTGCGCAGGCTCGCCAAACGCTTGTAAAAATACAAGCGTTGATTGACGTCGGGAATATACGTTTCCGGAAAATAAGCCGGAATGCCAAGACGGATCTCCGGCTCCACTTCCGGCGCCACTTCTTCGCCTTTCAGTTCCTTCACCGCCTTTTCCATCATTTCGGTATAAAGCTCGAAGCCCACCGCGGTAATCTGTCCGGACTGCTGTTCGCCGAGCAAATTGCCGGCCCCACGGATTTCTAAATCGTGCAGCGCGAGTTTGAAGCCGCCACCCAGTCCGTCGATCTCCTGTAGAGCGCGCAATCTCTTTCCCGCGTCGGGCGTGATCGCTTGCTCGCCAGGAATTAACAGGTATGCGTAGGCGTGGCGATGCGATCGTCCAACGCGACCGCGGAGCTGATAGAGTTGCGCCAGACCGAACTTGTCGGCGCGATTGATGATGATCGTGTTGGCATTGGGAAAATCTAGTCCCGACTCTATAATGGCCGAACAGACCAAGACCTGAGTCTTGTTCTCGGAAAAATCGAGCATGACCTTTTCCAGCTCTTTTGGCCGCATCTGCCCATGCGCCATCGCCATCTTCGCTTCCGGAACCAGATCCGCGAGCCTTTGCGCCAAGCGGTCGATGGTCTCGACGCGGTTGTGCAGAAAGAAGACTTGCCCACCGCGCTCCAGCTCGCGCAGTATCGCGTCTCGAATCAGGTTTTCGTTATACCGGGTCACATAGGTCTGAATCGCCAGACGGTCGACCGGCGGCGTCTCGATGATGCTCAAGTCACGGATTCCCACAAGCGACATGTGCAACGTGCGCGGAATCGGCGTCGCCGTGAGGCTTAAGACATCAACCAACTGCCGGATTTTTTTGAAGCGCTCCTTATGCACGACTCCGAAGCGGTGTTCTTCGTCAATGATGACGAGACCGAGATCCTTGAATTCCACGTCCTTCTGCAGCAGGCGGTGTGTGCCGATAATGATATCCACGTTCCCTTTAGCCGTGTCTTGCAGCACGTGAGTGACTTCTTTCGTAGTCAGAAAGCGACTCACCATCTCGACGCGCACCGGATGATTGCGGAAGCGATGGCGAAAAGTTTGTAGATGCTGCTGCGCCAGAATGGTCGTGGGCGCCAGCAAAGCGACTTGTTTGCCGCCTTCGACGGCGAGAAACGCCGCTCGCATGGCGACTTCAGTCTTGCCATAGCCGACGTCGCCGCAGATCAAGCGGTCCATCGGTTTCTTGCTATGCATGCCCGCAAGGGTTTCATCGATGGCACGCTGCTGATCGGGCGTTTCTTCGTATTCGAAAGCGGCTTCGAATTCTTTGTACATGGCGTCCGGTGGCGCAAAGGCGGTGCCGGCGCGCGCCTCGCGCACCGCGTATAGCTGCACAAGCTCCTCGGCCATGGCGAAGATCGATTTGCGCGCCTTCGCCTTAACTTTCTCCCACGCCGTGCCGCCGAGCCGGTCAAGGGATGGTTGCGCACCGTCGCCGCCGATATACTTCTGTACCATATTGATGCGATCGACGGGCAAGTAGAGGCGATCGCCGGCTTCATATTCCAGGTGCAAAAACTCACCTTCGACATCGGCAACTTTGAGAAACCTGAGACCACGATAGACGCCAATTCCATGATCCAGATGAACGACATAATCGTCCTGCTTGAGCTCGCTGAGGCTGGTCAGGAAATGGCTGGGATAATTTTTCGTTGAGGTCGTTGGCTGACGCTTTCTCGTCCCGAAGATCTCGTCAAATGTGATGAGAACGAGATGCGCTTCCGGCAAGCGGAAGCCTTGGGTGAGATGGCCGCAGACGATTCCCCGAGTAAATTCCGCCCGCCCGAGGGCTGCCGGCGCTGGCCCTTCGGTCAAGGTGAATTGAATATCGTAATTGCTCAAAAGCTCCCGGAGCCGCGTTGCGTCGCCCTTGGTTGGAGCAACGAAGATGATCTTTTCCGTTTCCCAGGTCTTAAATTGCTCGACCAGCGGCTTGAGCGAGGCCTCTTTCCCGTGCAGGGCGGTTTCCTGGCGAGCGTCGGTGGTCAGATAAGTTTCGACCGTGAGCGTCATTTGCTGCGCTCGCTCCGAAGGCGCCATGATCACGAGGGACTCACCGTGAACTTGGGGAAACGCGTGTAACGCCTCGCGCCATTCATCCTCATTCAGATACTCCGCCTCTACCCGCGCCACCAACCGATGATCTTCCTTGCCGCGCTCGTTGCGGTCCCACGCGAGCTGGCTGAAGCGTCCGGCTTCCGCTTCGATACGATCCGCGCCATCCAACCAAATCAACGTTTCCGCCGGCAGATAAGAAAATACCGGCACGAGTTGGGAAAAAAAGTACGGAGCCAAAAATTCGATTCCCGGAAACGGAATCCCCTCGCGCATCGATTCGAGCAGGCTATTTTTTTCCCGTCGATCGACTTCCAACTCCACCGCCCGCTGATCCAATCGGCGGACGGCTTCTTCTAGTCCGGTGCGTTTCAGTGAGAATTCCTTCATTGGCAGGATCAACATTTCGTCCTGGACCTGCTCGGTTCGCTGTGTCGCGGGATTGAATTCGCGCATCGACTCCAAGCGGTCGCCGTCGAATTCGAGCCGGAGTGGTCGACGATAACCCGGGGAGAACAGATCGACGATCCCGCCGCGTGCGCTAAAATCGCCGCGCTCCTCGACCAACGGAACGTTTTGATAACCCCATTGAAACAAATGCTCGAGGATTGATTCGCGCGATACATCTTGGCCCGCGACCAGATAAAGATACGATTGTTTGAGCGCCTCCTTGGGAATCACCCGCTGCATCAATGCGGCCGGAGTTGCGATGAGGATCGGTGTCGAATCTTCGACGAGCTTGTAAAGTCCCTCCAAACGCCCGGCGATATTGTCCGGATGCGGCGAAAGATTTTCAAACGGCAGCACTTCCCATGACGGAAAGAGATGTAGCCGTTTGCCTAGCGGCGCCAACCCTCTGTCTTCGCCGAGAAAAAAAGCCAGGTCGTCGAATAGGTTTTCGGCGTAACGCGCGCTGGAGGTGATGACTAGAATCGGCCTGCGTACCCTCGCAGCCACCAGGGCAAGCACATAGGCACGCGCGCCGCCTTGCAGTCCCTGAATGCGTTTAGCGCCCGTCCAAGTGCCGCTGAGGAAGTGCTCGAGTCGATCCGTGAGCGGAATATCGATCATCGGAAAAAGTTGAATCGTTGGATCTGGATTTTCGGAATGCTAATAGCCGAAGGTTTAGCCTCGGCATGCTCCGCCGCCTTGGCCCACGCCTCGGCGGCCTGGCAAAGGTCTTGCACGCGGACCTGCAAAAACGCCGGCTGATAATTTTCGAAGCGAATCAACGCTTGATAAATCATTCGCACCGCCCCTTTGACTTCGCCGAAGTCGCAAAACATCCGAAACGCCGCGGCCAGCTGAATCAGCCCTTCAAGAAACGGCTTGCTGCCTTCATCGGTTTCCAAATAAAGTCCTTCCAAAACTTCATGACAATCGAAAAATCGGCCTTGGTTAAATAGACTTATGCCCTCTCGCAACCGAGCATCCATAAATTCATGCTAAAGATTAGGCTACCAGCTTCCTAAAAATCGCTCAAGGTTAGAGATGAGCGTCAGATCTTCGGTTGAACCAACCTATTCTTCGCTGGCCCAAAGACGTTTGTCATAATTGCCAATCGCGGTAACTGACAGCACCCAGATACAAACATCGGAGAGAGCCAATAGCAGAGCAGAGAGTGAAAAAGAAACCAAATAGCTGCCGGTCCAATCGTGAAAGGCGCCGCCCAAGTAAGATCCCAGCGCGCCACCCACGCCCACGGCTACCGTCGAGTAGCCGAGGATGGAGCCAAAGCCCTTGCCGGAAAATATATCGGCGGTGAGGGCCGAAAAAATCACGGCGCGCGAGCCGAAGCCAATGCCGAAAAAAATCACGTAAACGTAAAGCAACCAGGCTTGGCTGGGATCGCGCAAGATCATCAGCGCGCCGATGCCGATAACCGTCATCGCGATGTTGAGCGTGTAAGCGGCTTGTTTCGATAACCGATCAGCGATGAACCCAAATATTACCCTACCGAAGCTGCTGGTGATGCCGGCAAGCCCAAAGATGGACGCCGATAAAAGCTTGCTAAAGCCGACATCAACCACGTGAGCAACCTGGTGCGTGATGATGACTGTCGTCCCAGACGCGGCGGCGATACGGGCGATAAACAATAACCAGAACTGCAAGCTTTGCAGTGCCAGTTTCGCCGTCCATTGTTGCTGATTCTTTTTCCTCTCGACACGGTCGCGCAGCCGCTCACCGTAGGGTCCATGCTGATAGAACAACCAAACCAACGGCAAGAGCCCTATAAGGACGCCGACCGAGTAGATCTCAAAAGCTCGGGGCCAGCCGTAACTCGAAATCAGCCACGCGCTCAGCGGAGCAAGAAGCATGATTCCAACCCCGGTGCCCGCGTACACTACGCCGATGGCGGACGCGCGATTGGAGGAGAACCATTCGGAGATCAAAAACACGTGCGGCACCATGCCGGCGAAGGTGAAACCGACCGCGAGGATCAAGCCGAAACAGATGTACAATTGCCATAAATCCGTAACCCGACTGCTCAGGTAGAGTCCGATTACGAGAGCCAGGCAGCCGATAATGGAAATTATCTTTGGACCGAATCGATCCAGCAGGTAACCGACGACGGGAGAGAGTACGGCATCGACTGTGAGCACGATCGAAAAAATTCCCGCTGTCGCTCCTCGGCTCCAGCCGAACGCATCCAACAACGCTACATTAAACACGCCGAAGGATGAATGAATTCCCCGAGAAAGCCCGAGAACGACAGAAGCGATGCCAGCGACTAACCATGGCGTGGGGGAAAAACGCATGATGAAAAAATCAGAGTTTTCCTTAGCAGAGACATCGGTGGCTCACAAGCCGACGCAAAAAAAGAATAGATCACAAGCCATGAAGCTCGATGGGCTTGGAATCAATATTTCCACTGGGCGCTTTTTTCAGAACAGCGAAATAACGACGAACTTGAAACTTGTGTTTTTACCGGCCGGCGCTTATCCTATGGGGGTTTTCTATGAGACTTACACGCCTGACTGCCGCAATTGCGCTTCTATGGGCCGTGGCTTGTGCGTCGTTGGAATCGCAAACCGACTTTTTGACCGGGAGGCGCGCGCTCTTGAGAGGCGAGCCCGATAACGCGCTTTCCTATTTCGAACGTGTCACCCGGAGTAATGCGACTTTTGTCAGCGATTCGGTATCGCCGCGAAAAAGCATTTGGACTTACGTCGGGCGGGCCCAATATAATTCCGGTAGATACAACGAAGCCAGGTCCGCATTCGAAAAAGCTCTGTCCCATTTAAGCGAAGACTACGTCGCCAGGTTATATTTCGGCCTAACGCTGCTTCGACCGTCCGCGGCGCGAGCGCCAACCAATGCGTTCAACTTACAGGAAGTCACCTACGCGCTACGCGAAGGCGTCGAGCCTAAAAGAGTCGCGGCGTTGGCGCGGGAGCGTGGCGTCGTCTTCGATTTGACCAAAGAAACCGAAAGCCAATTGCAAAATGCAGGCGCTGACGCTTTTCTCCTTAACGAGCTCAAGAATACCCGAAGCGAAGGCACCAAACAAATCAAGGCAAGTGAAAATCAGAGAAATCAAGCAAGCAAAGAGCTCACCGCAGCGCTGAACGGACTGCGCGAATGGTTGGACTACACCGTGGCCTATACGACCCAGGGAAGATTTTGGGACCCCGCTCAGAAAATCCGTAATCAGCTTCAGCTCTGCCTGAAGCAACTTGCCGCACGCCCAACAGACTGGGATGCCCTCATCTCAAACGCAGAATGGGTTGGCTACCAGCTTGAAGAAGAGAATGATCGCGCGCGACGCGATGAGTTCTTAGAGCGCCAACGGGAACAAAGACGTTAGCGCTCGGTTTCCGGTCGCTTCGCTAGGAATCAACAAGTTAGCTTATTACCCAGGACTTTTTCAGCGTTACAAGCTCTTTTTGTCTGCTCGATTTCCGTTCGAACGTCCTCATTCGTTGCGTCGATGGCTTTGGCCTTGTCTAGCTCCGCCAGCGCGGCGGCGTAGTTTCCCTGCTCGCGAAAAGTCTTGGCGCGAGTGATAATTCCCAGGACTGGCGCTTTCGACTGTTCGGATAAAATCGGCGGCGGCGCCGGTTGTGGTTCCACGGGTCTGATCGACTTAGCTTGAGTCTGCGCCTTTGTCTGCGTCTCTTTGACGAGGATAGCCAGCGGTTTGCTTCGAAGGTGACCCGATCGCGCTAGAATCTCGACTTTCCCCGGACGTAGTGTTTGCAGTTGTCCTTGGTCGCCAATTGATGCGATGGTTCGATCACTGGTTTCCCAATCAACTGCGTTCGAGACCAATTTTTCGCTATTATCCGAGTATAAGCCTTTTGCCCGTACTAAAATTTTCTCATTAGTGAATAATTCACTCCTGCTCGAGCTGATGCTCAGGGCAATCAACTTGGGTGCGGCGACCGGCTTGACTTCCGGCTCAACCGCTTTGACGCCAAGAGTCCATCCGGAGCTCACAACGTCACCGATTTTCGCGCTTATACTTGTCGCCCCCGCCTGCAACCCCTTTACTTCTCCCTGCTCGCTCACAGTCGCAACCCGCGGGTCGCTGCTTGTCCATTCGATGCCGTCATTGACATCATTTTGGGTTCCGTCTGCGAAGTTTGCCATTACTCTCAATTTGACCGTTTCTGAAGGTTTAATCTCTTTCCGTTCTCCGCTAACCGCCAGACCTATCAGTCGCGGCGCGGTAAACTTCTTGATGTTATCGTCTTGTGCCGGTGGACGCGGCGCTCGATTGTCCCGCTCTTGACTTGTCCAAATTTGCCACCCTACCACAAGCGAGACGATGGCTACGCCTGCAAAGGCAGCTAATAACGTATGGCCTTTGAGCCTCCGAAAAATCGCTGGCCGAGGCCCAATTTCACTCCTTGCGACAACCTCGCGTCGCTCAGAGACTTTAGCAGACGGTGCACCGAGCAGAGATTCTAAATCGGCGATCAACATCTTTGCGGCCGGATCATCGCGTGATCCGTCCCAGTTTACGAGATCGGCGGCTTGAATTGTGCGAAAGCCGATTGGCGGTTCAACCCGTTGAATGAGGATCGGCACAAGGGTTTTGCCTAACTTGCGCGCTTCCTCGGCCTCCTCGGCCACCCAGGGACTTTCCACTGAATCTCGCGACCAGAGGGCGATCATGCAACGCATGTCCTTGAGGGCCTCCTGGAGTACAGAACGCCAGGTACGTCCCGCAGGAATGCGCCGATCCCACCAGACGCTCCACCCGATAGATTCAAGGAACCCCGCGAGCCGGGCCGCGGTTTCTTTATCTTCGTTCGCGTAGCTTATGAAAATGTCTGCCATGCGCGCACAGACCACTATTCAAATTTCTAAACCCTGTGTCATGAAAACGCCCAGATCGGTTAAAGCGTGGAAGCGAGATCTGGGGTGAGTGATTTTACCAAATCTCGGCGAGATTGTAATCCAAAAACGATGTAAAACCCGCGATTGATAAGCGTTAGAATCCCGAAACGACTGGACAATCAATCGAAATCTCTTGATGAAAGTCCGTGACGTAACTGAATCTCTGGCTGATTGGGACGATCAACGACCCAGCGAGACATATGCTAAACGGTTGTAAAAACTTGTCCATGATGGAAAAATTTTGCCATGCTGACCAGCTATCTTGTCCAGTCTGCGGTAATCCGGGGGTCGCTGAGTTTTTCGAGCCACGGGGCGCCGCCTGTGCATGCAGTGCGGTGCTATCCTGCACAGGCTCCGCAATCGTCCTGTGTTCTCCTATCACCTGGAGCCGGAACGAATTACCCTTGAGAGGTCACTTGCCAAAGATTTCGACTCCTTGGATGTTGTCGAACTGGTAATGGCGCTGGAGGAAGAGTTAGGGGTCAAGATCTCCGACAAGGAAACCGACGAGGTAAAAGCGCTGCAAGATCTCGTTCGCCTGATTCGAAGATACGCAGGGAGTTAAGCTAGCTTCGCGTTGATGTCGCATACATATGCCTTACATTTTTTTTCTGTTTTTGCTTCCTTGCCAAAAGAACCGAAGTCATCAGCAAAGTGGGAACCAACCCGAGCCTACTACGGCTATCTTAGAGCGTTCGATTTGACCGAATCACGACAACGGTGATAATCGTCTAAATCAAATTGACAAGCCAAGGAGCGTCCGATGGCCGATTCAGGCATTCAAACCGATGTTGTGATCATAGGCGGGGGAGGCGCAGGGATTCCCGCGGCTATCGAAGTCGCTCGCGCGGGCGGCAAAGCCATCGTTCTGGAACAAGCGGGCGAATGTGGTGGGACCGCCGCAATTTCCGGCGGTGGCTGCTGC
The DNA here is from genome assembly GCA_035637295.1 of Verrucomicrobiia bacterium. Classification (GTDB taxonomy): domain Bacteria; phylum Desulfobacterota; class Binatia; order UBA9968; family UBA9968; genus DP-20. Next base: position 16,212 of record DASPXM010000250.1, on the reverse strand, counting down.
ATCGTCGGTACGCCGTTGCAGAAGTCCCAAGGCATCGAGGACACACCGGACATGGCCTTCGAAGATTGGGTGAAGTGGGGCGGTGGCGCCGCCGATGAGGTGTGGGCGCGGTTCTATCTCGAACACACTCTGCACGACCTCTATCACTGGGCTGAAAGTTGCGGCGCAAAATGGGTCGATATGAAGTTCCAGGAAGGCAACCGCGTGCACCGCTGGCATCGCCCGGATAATAATGGCCTCGGCTTGATGACTGCGCTGATCAAGACCGCTCAGTCGCTACCGAATATCACGATTATGACCTCCACCGACGCCGGTAAGCTCCTCACTCAAAGTGGCCGAGTCGCTGGGGTTACGGCGACGAGAAATAACGAGATCTTCGAGATTCATGCCAAAGCCGCCGTCGTTGCTACCGGCGGCTTTAACTCAAATCTCGACATGGTCTTGGAGCATCGGCCCGAGTTTAAAAAATTCAAAGTGATGGAAGGCTCAGGTCTCGGCGCCAAGGGAACCGGCCACAAGATGATCAAGGAGCTCGGCGGCTATTTCACTCACATGGAGCACATCTGGTTTTACGTTTACGCCACGCCGGATTACCGCGATCCGCAACAGCGACGCGGCTTGGTTTTCCGCCAGGTTCCCGGCTACGTCTGGTTTAACCAACAGGGTCGACGATTTCATAACGAATCGATGACCGGCGGGGCCTCGGCTACTCCGGCGCTGCTGGCACAGAACCCGCCGCATGGGTGGGCTATCGCCGACACGCCGATGTTGGCGAAGATCGACGTCGCCGATCCTTATTACCGCCGGGGCGACGTCATCGATCGCACCAAGGTTCAAGAGCTTTTGGAAAATTCGCCGTACATCAAACAAGGCAACACGCTCGAAGAGTTAGGCGAGAAAACCGGCGTGGAAGACGTCAAAAACTTTGTCGCGGAGATAGAAGAATACAACAAATGCTTCAACGCAGGGCTCGACAAGGAGCCGAAGTTCGGCAAGTCCCTCAAAGGCTCGAAAAAGTTCGACACGCCGCCCTACTATGCGATTCAGATTTTTCCGCTGGCGCGCAAAAACTTTGGCGGTGTGAAGACCGACCTTCGCTGCCGCGTGCTGAACAAATACTTCGAACCGATTCCCGGACTTTACGCCGCGGGCGAAGTCGCCGGCATGGCCGGAGGTCATATTAACGGCAAAGCCGGTTTGGAAGGAACCATGCTCGGCCCATCGGTCTTCAGCGGGCGGGTCGCCGGCGCCTGGGCGGCCAACGAAGCCGGCTTCGGCCCAGGGTTTGTCGGTAAACCGAACCGTCTCGAGCTGGATTGAAACGATCATCCATCACGAGTTTGAACTTTTGAACGACAGGAACCGTTTTGAACGGCTTGAACTGTTTGAACGATTTGAACCAGACATATCCGGTGACCTTAACAACCGCGTTCTCTGCTGTCTCCATTCGGTTTGAGATTGACGATATTAAACGCGCGTACCGGACGGACAAAGCCCTTTAGGTGCAGCTCTTCCAGCGGCTCGGTCTCCACCAAGTTTTCAATTTTACTCAGCGTCCTCTGATTAGTAAGAATCTGACCGCCTTTGGCCGCTCCGCAAAGGCGGGCGGCGAGGTTGGTTACGTTGCCCACGGCTGCATAGTCCATGCGACCTTCAAAGCCGATGTTACCGACAACCGCGTATCCAGCTGCAACACCTATCCCTAAATCCAGGTCGCAACCATTTTTAAGCCATCCCGTGCGCAGCTCTTTTGCTTTATCGCGCATCTCCAGACCCATGCACACAGCTTTCTCTGCGTGATCCTCGCAGGGTATCGGATCATTGAAGAAAACCATCATTCCGTCCCCAGCAAAATGCTCCAGGGTTCCGTTGAATTTTAAGATCAGCTTGCCCATCTCTCCGTGATAGTTTTTAAGTAGTGCCATGACCTCCTCAGGTTCAGCACTGTCCGAGAACGCCGTAAACCCACGCAAGTCCAAGAATACGGCAGTGATCTCACGCCGGTGGCTTTCAAACAGATTGGCGTCATCGCTGTTGAGAATGGTCTCGGCGATTTGGGTTGGAAGAAAACGTTTAAGACGGTTCATACGCTCAATGAGAGCTACCTGCTGACCGACTTTTGCAATCAAGTGCCGATTCCAATCTTGTAAGGATCCGAAGGGATTTACCTCGAGACTATTGGTCGCTGTGGCTAAGCCTTTCATCTTGTCCTCCTGACTTTTCTCGTTAAGGATCATTGGCGCGCTCATGCTTTGGTAGTGCCCGTCACTACATGCCTAGAGCAGGCATCGTGCCAACCCACAAAACGGCAGCCGATCTAAAGCAAGGCGTTAATCCAGCACGAGAATACTGGCAGTCGAATTCAAATCCGGGCTTTAGGAAAACGTGGAAGATATCTTTAAGGATACGCTGCGTGCGAAAATGGTTCAGTCGACCCGCAGGCTCTTGATCAGCCTCGACAGATAGGTTCTCTGAAGCCCTAGGGCCCTGGCCGCGGCGGCGCGATTTCCTTTTGTCTGGCCAAGTGTTCGGAGGATTAATTGCTTCTTGAAAGCGTCTAACGCATCCCGGTAGGACAAACTCTCGGATTCGGTCCCAGGTTCATTGGCGAGGCTTCTTGGAGGAAAATCATTTAATGTGAGTTTAGGACCTTGGCTGAGGACTACTCCCCTCTCAATAACGTTAGCGAGCTCGCGAACGTTTCCCGGCCAACTATAAGCTAGGAGTTTATCCAAAGCTTCTTGGGTGATGGCTGCGAAATTTTTTTTTGCCTCCGCAGACACGCGGCGCAAAAAATAATTCGCCAGCACGGAAATATCATCTTTCCTCTCTCTTAGGGGCGGAAGCGTAATCGGAATGACATTCAAACGATGGTAAAGATCTTCGCGAAAGCGACCCTCCTTCACTGCTGCCTCCAAGTTTCGATTGGTGGCGGCAATGATTCTCACATCGACCCGGATTGGCTTGGCTCCTCCCACTCGCTCAAACTCGCGCTCCTGGAGAAACCGGAGAAGCTTGGTTTGAACTTCGGGGGAGATATCCCCGACTTCATCTAAAAAAATAGTTCCGCCATGGCCTAATTCCATCTTACCTTTCTTAAGTTCATGGGCTCCAGTAAATGCGCCCCTTTCATGGCCAAACAGTTCGCTCTCCAGGAGTTCTCTTGAAAGCCCTACACAGTTAATCGCAATAAAAGGTTTGTTCATCCGCTCGCTCCAGCAGTGGATAGCGCGAGCGAAAATCTCCTTTCCGGTTCCGCTTTCGCCTAGAAGCAACACGGTCGAACCACTGCGGGCTGCTTTCTTAGCAGTGTCCACCGCTTGGTTCATCTTGGGGCTTTTGCCCATGACGATACGGTGGCGCTCACCTACTTCTTCGGAAAGAATCTCAAAGCCTCTCTTGAGGCTCTCCCGCTCCAGGGCCTTTTTGACGACAAGTTCAATGTGGTCGGGCTCGAACGGTTTGGGGATAAAGTCATAGGCCCCTTCCTTCATCGCCTCAACGGCGCGTTCGATCGTGCCATACGCGGTGATCATCACTACAGTCAAATCGATTTGTCTGCTGCGAACTTCCTTCAGTACCTCAAGCCCGTTCATCTCAGGCATCTCGATGTCGAGGAGGACCATTTGGGGACTCTGCTTGTTGATGGATTCTAGAGCGTCTTTGCCGTTAGACGCCGTCAATACTTCGTAACCGAGGGACTCCAGGCGATCTCTCAAAACCTCCCGTATGTCCGGGTCATCGTCGACGACCAGGATGGTACCATGTAAAGCTGCCATGAAGATCGCTACATGGTGATTTTGTAGACCGCCTCGATTTTGGCTTTCAGCTCTTCCCACTCAAAGGGCTTAAGAACGTATTCATTGGCCCCTTTGGCAATAGCTTCAATGGCGGCCTCTCGGGTGGAAGATGAGGTGATGATTATGATGGGGAGCTTCTTGTCCGTTTTGCGAATTTCCTCTAGGGCTTCAATCCCGCCCATCTCCGGCATTTTAACATCCAGGAAGACCCCGTCGAATTTTTCCGTCGAGAGTTTCTTCAATGCCTCCAAGCCAGTGCCAGCGACCGCCACCGTGAATCCATAGGCTTCCAGGCGATCCTGAATCACCTCGACAATGTCTTCTTCATCATCGACAACGAGGACCTTGAGTCTCATAACCCATCCCCCCTCAATTGACGGGCACTTCAAGCTTAAAGGGCTGCTGTACCGGCAAGGTAAAAGAAAAGGTACATCCTCTACCGACTTCACTTTCGACCCAGAGCTTTCCCCCATGCATCTCCACAAGGGCCTTAGAGATAGCCAGGCCAAGCCCTGTTCCCTTGGTTTTCTGGTTACCTACCTGGGCGATCTGATAGAACTTTGCAAAGATCTTATTTGTCTCTTCCGGGAGAATACCCGGTCCGGTGTCTGCAACAGAGACCTGCACCCAGTTATTGCCGTTCCGCTCAACGGCTACAATCACCTTGCCATATTCCGGGGTAAACTTGACCGCATTACCGATAAGGTTCATCAGTACCTGAGTGACCTTATCCCGATCCGCCCAGGCATCAACGCCGTCATCAGGAGAGGTCACCTCGAGACTGATGAGCTTTTCTGCTGCCAGATTGCGAAGGACTTCTGCAACCTCTTTGGCGAGTGGCACCACAGAAAAGTTGGCTGGCTTGAGATCGATTCTTCCCGCTTCGATTCTTGAGACATCCAGGATATTGTTGATGAGCCGCGTAAGACGATCGGCATTAGATTTAATCCGCGTGAGATAACGGCCCTGTTTGTCGCTCAGTGGACCTGTAATCCCATCAAGCATGTTGTCCACGGAACCTTTGATGGCAGTAAGGGGTGTTCTCAGCTCGTGGGAAACGTTCGAAACGAAGTCCGACTTGATCTTATCGAGCTCTCTTAACCTGCGCTCATAGCGCTTTTTCTCGGTGATGTCCTTGGCTAAATGGAGTAAGCCGATGGTGTTATCGCCCTTGTCTTTGATGGGCGAAATGGCAAGGGCCACCTCGATGATAGTTCCATCTTTCCTTTTCCTGCGAACCTCTAGGTTGCGGAGCAGTCCTGTGAGTCGCACCTTATTTTTTATGTCCTCTAGATCTCCTGGGCGATTTACCGGAAGCAGGATAGCTAGACTCTGCCCTATCGCTTCCTCCTTGTTGTAACCAAAGATAACTTCGGCTGCACGGTTCCATGTGAGGATCTGATCTGCCACGTCAGTGGAGATGACCGCATCACCGGCATTCTCTACGAGGTTTTCAATAAAGGCCTTGCTTTTATTAACTTCCCCGTACAGCTGGGCATTCTCTAACGCCGCGCCAAGCTGAGCACCAAAAGCCTCTAAGAGACTAATCTCTTCCTTGGAGAACTTATGGAACTTGCGGCTCCCTGTCGTCATGATCCCTAAGATGCGCTTTTTGGACATGATAGGAACGACAATTACAGAAACTAACCCTTCTCGCTGCATAGTTCGAGCCTTGAAATTTGGGTCTTTCTGAATATCGGTAGAGACATAAGGCTCCCGAGTTTCAAACACAATCGTCGATACGAGACCATAAGGAGGTGAGTGGAGAGGAACGACGTTGGGAAGAGATTCGGCCGAGGAGAAGCCTCGGGCTGTGCGGAGAACGAGATTTTCTGTTCCGGGGTCTAGAGTGCGAATATAGCCCACATGGAAATGCAGGATCTCCAACGATTTATCTAGAGTGTCGTTGAGGATCTTATCGGTATCGAGGGACTGGCTTGCGGTTTCTGCGATTGCGAGCAGGGCCGAGAGTTGACGGGTCCGACCAAGTGTTTGTCTTTTTGTCGGCGGGCTCTCCATCGAGGAGCCCTTTGTATCCACTCCGTGCTCCTTCGTGCGTGGCATTATTTTAAGGTCGGGCCCCCAAATTCAAAATTGAATTCTTCTTTAAGATACTTGCTGAGCTCAGAGTTCTCCCCTTGGGCCAAATCTTTTATTACCCTTTCAACATTAGACTTTTGAGCATCAGTGGGCTTCCTAAAGCCAAAATTCAATGTACCTACGCAATGACGCACCCCTCGTTGATCAACTACAATCCCAATTAGCTTTTGGTACATCACCCCTGCCCTTGGGACTAGAGCTTTTTGTTCTGGACTTTTTTCATCAAGACTCTTGCACCAATCTCGGTCAAGGATCGCTGGTTTCTGGTCCTCAACTGTTTGGTTGAGCGTTTTTTCGTATTCGTTAGCTGCAACTGTATCCCCTAAGCGCGAGAATCCTGGATCTGGCTCGTTCCTCTGAAGTCTTAAGTTCTTTACCCGTTCATTCTCAACCCATCCCACAAAGACAGGAGCCGCGTTTGCTTTACCCGTCTTGTTGAGACGCATATTGACTATCTCTGCGCCTGTCTCATCTAGGATCTTACGCAGAATCTCTCTTATCTTTACGAAGTCCTCCAGCGTTATGCCCCCAGGGATCATCTTTTTTCCATCAGCCTGGCCACTCCTGCCGCCCGCAGCTGCGGCGGTGTCCACCACTTGTTCTAGCCTCTCCTGCAGCTGTTGAAAGCAACTCCTTATCACCGCAAGCAAGGATTGAAAGTCCGTGTCGTTCGGCATGGGATTTCACCTCTTCACTTTAGACTTAGGATTCCCGTGGAGTCACCACCGTGCTCACGGCATCTGATCCTAATCCTTCAAAAAAATACACATCGAGACTGCCGTTTTCCTCCATGAATTTTCTTTTCCCTTCACGACGATCCTCTTCCTAGCCTCGACTCGCCCTACAGAACGAAAGCCCGACCGGCGCAACACCGATCAGGCTCAAAGAATTCCATTCGAAGATGTTCCCCGACCCAATATCGGCCAGCAGGTTCTTGAAGCCCGGTTTTTATCTCACGGTCACCCAGGCTGTCAAGGACCGCTTATCCTCTCCTGACAGCAACCGGCGTGCCAGGTCTCAAAGCATGCAGCTGCTTCAAGCGACCCAATGATTTCGCGGGATAATCTCTCGAAGCAGATTAAATAGCTGTGGTCGGAAAGCAAGAACCGGTATCTTTTTAGGTACGCTACCAGCGTAGCCCGCTTGAGCTTCGGCCGTATTTAACTATCTAAGAGAACCGAGCTCCGATGAAGAAATGACGCACCGCAAAGCTTCCGTTGGCCAAAATTAACAAGAAATCTACATATTCAGCCCGGTGGCCCATAGCGCGCGCTTCAACCTTAAAAAACAATGCTGCGACGGCAGAGTAAAGGAAAGGCACTCCCTCTGCCTGCTTTCTAGCCAGATCTTTCCCAGCTGAGCCTGGAGTAGAAAGCAATTCGAGTTTAGAGTATCTTTCTGTCGGCTCCGATGGCTGACCTCGCTCGAAGATCCCACAGCGTGCGCGGCTACTGCGCGCTGTGTACGGCCCACTGCGCAACCATAGCGACGGTAGAGAACGGCCACGTCACTCGCCTTGATCCCGATCACGATCATCCCAACGGCGGCGTCATGTGCATCAAAGGCAAAGCCGCGCCGGAGCTTGTCTACAATCCCGATCGTCTCGACTATCCACTAAAGCGCACGCGGCCGAAAGGCGATCCCGATCCCGGGTGGCAGAGAGTCAGTTGGGACGAAGCGCTCGGCGATATCGCGCGGCGGATTCTCGACATTCGCGATCGCTACGGCGCCAAGTCGATTGCCCTGGCTAAAGGGACCAAAAGCGGCACGTCCGTCGACGACGCCGAACGCTGGCTCGGCCGTTTACTCTACTTAATTGGAAGCCCGAACTGGGTGTCGACGACTCACGTCTGCAACTGGCACAAAGATACTGGGTTCAGTTACACTTTCGGCTCGAACTTGCCGACGCCAGACCTTGAGCACAGCAAGAGCTTTCTACTCTGGGGCCACAATCCGAGCTCGACTTCTCTCGTGCTCGCGCACGACATTGTCCAGGCGCGCTCGCGCGGCATGAAAACCGTCGTGATTGACCCGCGTCGCATTGGCATCGGCGCGCAGGCGGACATCCTTCTCCAACCTCGGCCTGGCTCAGACGGCGCGCTGGCGTTGGCGCTGATTCATTGCTTGATGGAGGAAAGTTGGTACGACGCCGAGTTCGCGCGCCAGTGGACCAACGGAACTCTTTTATTGAATACCGAAACGAATCACATTGTCAGCGAAGGCGATCTTTCTTCGAAAGGCGCAGCCGACCGCTACGTCGTGTGGGATGAAGTTAGCGATCAACCGGCCATTTACGATCCGGTGACCGCCGGCTATGAGCGTGACGGCGTAAAGCCCGCGCTATTCCGCATGCATTCGATCAAGAGCAAAGACGGCAAGGAAATACTGTGCAAGCCGGTTTTCGAGCGGCTCGGTGAAATCGCCGCGCCGTTCGCTCCGGAGCGATCCGAGAAGATTCATTGGGTGCCGGCGGAAAAAGTTTGGAAAACGGCTTTGCTCCTAGCGCACAATCGACCGGTCAGCATGTACATGTGGAACGGCCTTGGCCAACATACCAACGCCACGCAAACAAGCCGCGCCATCGCCTCGCTCTATGGGCTCCTCGGCGACTTTGATCGCCAAGGCGGTAACATGATTTTCCCGAAGATTCCGGTGAATGAAGTCGACGGCAAACAATTTCTCTCGAAGGAAGCCGCCGCCCTGCGTATCGGCCGCGAGCGCAAACCACTCGGCCCGCCGGCCAAGCCGGGAAATTGTACAGCTTATGATGTCTTCACTGCGATCCTCGAAGAACGTCCATATCCGGTTAAAGCTCTGTTGAATTTCGGCTCGAACATGATCATGTCCAATGCTGATCCTCGGCGCGGACGCGAAGCGCTGAAGGCCCTGGAGTTGGCCGTGGCGGCAGATCTTTTTATGACCCCCACCGCCGAGCAGTGTGATTACGTGTTGCCGGCGGCAAGTTTTCTCGAGATGTCGAACCTCACGCCTGCCTTCGAACATCGCCGGAAGGGGAAAACTCACTTGCAGTATCGTCCTGCGGCGGTGGAACCCCTCGCCGAGCGCCGTTCCGATACTTGGATTATTTTTGAGCTGGCGAAGCGGTTGGGTTTCACCGACAAGTTCTGGAACGGCGACGTCGACGCCGCCTACGCTTACGAACTGAAGCCGAGCGGCATCACTTTGGAGCAGCTCAAGAATTCGCCCGGTGGCATCTCGCTGCCGGCCGAACCGACCTACGAGAAACACGCAAAACTAAATAAGGACGCCGCCCTGCGCGGTTTTGCGACCTCGTCGAAGAAAGTTGAGCTCTACTCACATGTTTTCGCGGCGAATGGCTATCCCGCCATGCCGGAGTATGTCGAACCCGCCGTCAGCCCTATTAGCCGCCCGGAGATCGCAGCAGAATTTCCGCTCGTGCTGACTAACTCTAAGGTCACGACTTTTGTCCACAGCCAACAGCGCGCGCTGCCAAGCTTGCGCAAAGCAGCGCCGGAACCGACTGCCGATATTCATCCTGAAACCGCGCTTCGCTATGGCGTTACGAATAAAAAGTGGATGATCCTCGAAAGTCCGCGCGGCGCAATCAAAGTGAAGGCGCGCGTGACGACCAACATCATCCCCGGCGTGGTCTGCTGCCAACATGGCTGGTGGCAAGACTGTAAGGAATTGGATTTGTCCGGTTATAATCCCTACGAATCCAGCGGCGCCAACCCCGCTACGCTCATCGGCACCGACCTCGCCGATCCTGTGAGCGGCTCGCTACCACACCGCTCCTATCTTTGCCGCGTGAAGCCTGCAGAGTAAAATCGACCTCGCCTAGGATTTAACTTTTTGCAGGTCGGTGTTCAGTTCGGTGAGAACGGCGCCGAGCGCCTGGCTCCAGCCCTTGACCAGTGCCTCCGGCGATCTGCCGCTCAATGACACTGCTTTCATATAGCGTTTTTGCAGGACGATACCGGGGTTGGCGCTGTCTTCGTTGTGCAAGAAGAATTCGATCTCGAGCACAGCGGCAGGCTTATCTAGATTTCGAAAGTCGCCGTAAAGCGCGTTGACCGAGCCCTCCAAAACATAATTCGGCTGTAATTGGCTCGACGGTCCAACGACGTATTTGAAGGCCGTCGAGGCGGCGAGGCCTTTCCGAACTTCTTCGCTGAGCATCGTTTCCGGGGAGGTGAGAAATTGATTGTAGAAATCGGACTCGTAGCCCGCCTCCGAGGTGCGGTAAACAAAGCTTTTGTCGGCGTAGCGCGGTGAGATCCGCAGACCTGAAACCAGCAGAGTTTTTTCGCCGACCGGGTTCGATTGTTGCATGTTTTCACCCAGCTCGACGACGAAATAGCGCTTCTCGGGATAACTCCGCTCCAGGCTGACGCAGCCGGCGGACAAAATGAACAGCAGCAAAGCAGCGCGCGCGATGAGGCCGTGGAGTCGATTCATTTTTGCATGACCTTGGAAGGCGGCGGCGGCGCGCCGAAGAGAACTTGGGAGGGATATTTCTTGGAATTGTCAGTGATCTCTTTCATGTTGTCTGAGATGCCACGAAGATTTTCCATGGTCTTTTCGATTTCCCGCTGTTGGCTGGCGACCAGGCGATTCAACCGCTGTAGCGTTTGACGCAATTGCGTGCTCGTTTCGGGCAGATCGCTTGAAACCGAATCCAACCGCTTGACCATTCGATTTAGGCTCTCCGCGACTTGCGGCAGATCCGTGAGCATCTGGTTAACGGGCTTTTCAGCGCGCTCGACAAGCTGTCGCGCCCGGCCCGCGGTTACGGAAGCGTCTGCCATTGCGGATTTGATGTCCGGGCTGCTCACCAGCGTATTCACGTGCTTGTTGGTCTCTCGCAGTTCGGTCAAGAGGGCGTTGGCCTGCGCCCCGATTTTATCCAGCTGGGCACTATCTGCGAGCTTCGTCATGGCCGCCAGTGACTTCTCGATACTGCCTGAGAGCTCAGCAAGATTGAGGTCGCCAAAATTTTGCAAAATGCGCTCTACCGCTTCACTCAGTTGAGTGATCCGGCTTCTCGTCGAGGGGATGTATGGATAATAAGGTTTCCAATCAATCTCCAATGGCGGGTTGCGTTCCGGATCAAGGTAGTCCGCCTCCAGATAGGCGACTCCGGTCAATCCTTGCGGCGCCAGTCGAATGCGAAATCCGCGATCGAGCTCGTTTTTGAGCGCCGGACTATTAGGATCGTTGACGGGGAATTGAAACATATTGGACGATATGGCCACGCGTACCAGGACATACTGGCGCCGCGTTGAATATTCCGCGCTGGTCAATGAAATTTGCTCGACTCTGCCCACCGGCACGCCGCGAAATTTTACCGGAGAGCCGACGTCCAAACCTTGCACGGATTCGTCGATATACGTTTCGATCAGACTCCTTTTCTGAAATATTGCGCCCGCGCCGAGCACGACCACGCCAATGACGCCGATGACGACCGCGCTGATGACAAAGACTCCGATCTTGAAGTAACTCAGTTTTTCCATGATATGAGAAGGTAAGTTACCCGGTCACAGCGCGGCATGTCAGCCTATTTTTCCGCCGGCGCTTGCCTGGTGAAGAACTGGCGAACGCGAGGGTCATCGCTGTGATCTCGCAGCTCCTGGGGAGTCCCTATGGCGATAATCCCCTTGTCTTGTTTATCTAACATAATTACGCGATCCGCAATCGTGAAGATGCTTGGCAGCTCATGGGTAACCACGACAAACGTGATCTTCAAACCACGCTTAAGATTCAAAACCAGCTCATCCAATTCGGCGGAGGTGATGGGATCCAAACCGGCGGACAACTCGTCAAGAAAGAGCAGCCGCGGGTCGAGCGCCATGGCCCGGGCAATGGCGCCTCGCTTCTGCATGCCGCCGCTGAGCTCCGACGGCATGCGGTTCGCTGCCCCTTCCAAACCCACGCGATGAAGCTTCATCGTGGCGATCAAACGAATCGCGTCGGGCGGCAGCTCGGTAAACTCTTCCAAAGGAAGAGAAATGTTTTCGAGCAGCGTCATCGATCCGAAAAGGGCACCGCTCTGATACATCACGCCGAACTTTCTGAGGATTTGCCGGCGCGCCTCACCTTGTGCCGCCGCAATGTCTTCACCCTCGATCAGGATCCGGCCCGACGCGGGCTTGTAGAGGCCGATCATGTGTTTGAGCAGAGTGCTCTTGCCGGAGCCCGATCCCCCAAGGATGCAGAACACCTCCCCGGCGTAGACTTCAAATTCGAGATGGTCGAGAACAACTTGTCCGTCATAGGCCGCGGTGAAGTTCTCGACCTGGATAATCGCCTCCTGTTTCGACTCGACGGCCATCTAAACTCCCAGATAATAATAAACCACCGAGAAGATTCCGTCGGTGATCGCAATCAGAATAATGCCGCTTACCACGGCACTGGTGGTCGATTCCCCAACCGCGGTTGCGCCGGTTTTCGTTTGCAAGCCACGCAAGCACCCGATGCCGGCAACGAGAATACCGAAAACAAACGCTTTTAAGAGGCCCCCGACCAGCGAGCCGTAGGTCACCGCGTACTGCACTTGGTGAAAATAAGTGACCAACGGAAATCCCAATGAAAGCATCACCACAGCGCCGCCTATCAAACCTATCAGATCCGCGAAGACCGTCAGTAGAGGTGTCATGCAAACGGCGGCGACCACTCGCGTTACGATCAAAAAACGCACCGGGTCGAGTCCCATGGTTTTGAGCGCATCGATTTCCTCGCGGACCTTCATAGTGCCGAGCTCGGCAGCGAAGGCAGAGCCTGAGCGGCCGGCCAAAATAATCGCCGTCATCAACGGACCTAATTCGCGCAATATCGAGAGCCCGATCAGATTGGCGATAAAAAGCTGCGCGCCGAATTGACGCAGCGGAATGGCGGCCTGGAAGGCCATAATCAGTCCCATCAGGAAACTGACGAGGGCGACGATGGGCAAAGCGTTGACACCCGCTACTTCCGCGACTCGTACAGCGTCCCGCCAGCGCACGCTGCGCGGATGGATTGCAGCTCCGACAAGCCCCACGCTCAGTTCGCCAACAAAGCTCACGAGAATCTGAATGTCACGCCACACATCAACGGTAGCTTCGCCAATTTCTTCGGCGAGCCCCTGAGGGCGCGGACGATCACTGGTTGCTTCGGTTGGGAGATCGGCACCTTCATCAGTGAGCAACTCGGCAAACTCGGGTCGAAGCCCGTCGATTTGCAAATTTCCCCCTGTTTTGCTTTGCAGCTGGCGGAGGCGAACCATCAAGGCGATCCCTGCGCCATCGCAGTAGTCGATGCCCGACGCATTGACGATGACGCCTTTTGCCTTTGCCCCGGCGACGGCCGTTGTCGCGCGGCGCCATATCTTACCTGTGGTGGTCGAGTCGAGACGACCGGTGATGGTTAACTTAAGTACACCGTCCTGCGGCCCTTCCGAGCGCAGGTCGACTGCCGTGTGAGCGGGTAAAGCCATCTGTCAGAGTGGATCGAGCTAATTCTATTATGCTTGGTCTCTCGACGCGGTCAACCTAACGACGCGGTACGTTTTTCGTGGGGCACGCACCATCTCAAACTTAAGACGCGCTGACCTGACTCATCAGCATGAATCCGATGCCCGCCACCATCGCGCCACCGGCCATCGGCCAGTGGCCGCCATAGCGGTCCACCAACGGGCCCATCAGCGGCGTCATCGCCGCGGCGATGAGAATCTCGCCCGAACGTAAGAGCGAAAACAAGCCGCGTGACACCGCTGAGTCGTCCGTCAGCGCCTTGAGAAACACGCTCAATGTGCTCGACATATGAAATGCCCATGCAACATGAGACAGAAATCCCACCGCGACAGTACCAGCCGTAGAAGAGTTTTCGATTTTGAGTTAATCGGAAAGTTGATTTATAGAAAGCCAAAGTAGAGCCACCGAGGAGCGCGAGTTCTCAAACTAGCAAGGATCGTTATCGTTGTAAAAGCAGTGAAAATCGCGACTCCGTTGCACCCGCGACGAATCCCGCGATATAAGAAATCGTAAGTAGACTAAAGAATAAGGAGATCGCCCATGGCGCAGAAAGGCTTGAGCCACATCGCCCTCAAAGCCCGCGATTTAAAAAAGACCGAGGATTTCTACACGAGTGTTTTGGGACTCAAGGTCGCCTTCCGCCGTCCACCCAATATGCTTTTTCTGACGACACCTGGCAGCAGCGATCTTTTGAACTTTGTGCGAAGCACCGCGCCCACAAAAGGTTCTCAAGGACTAGAGCACATCGGATTCAGAGTGACGGCGCCGCGGCTTAAGCAGCTCGAAAAAAGCCTCGAAGAGCGCGGCGTCAAAATCGACGGGCGCCGCGGCAAAGACGCAATCTATTTTACTGACCCCAACGGCTATCAGATCGAATACTACTGCGACTAAAAAGACACAGAATTTTGGCTAGAATCGCACTCACGTCCAACGATTTGTCATCCCGAACGAAGTGAGGGATTTTGGCGAAATGACGAGCTGAGATCAATTGACTTAGAAAAAACTCAACTGATTTTTTTCTGTCCTGCGAAAGTGCTCGGTCGTCAGCTTTGGCCACCTTTTAGTAATGCCTGATTTTTTCTGCGCTAGCTGAAACAAGTTTGCCATTTGCTCGGCATAAATCCCTTCGCCGCGCATGCGCGTCTTGAAATTTGGATCGTTGAGTTTGCCGCCGCGGATTTCGCGCACGCGGTTGAGGATCTTGTTTTTCCTCTCGGGATAGTGCTGATCGAGCCACTGCTCGAACAACGCCTTCACGGCAAAGGGCAAACGTAAGGCGACGTAACCGGAAAACGTCGCGCCTGCTTTCGCGGCGGCAACGCCAATTGCCGGAGCTTCAGCATCGGTAAGGCCGGGAATCATCGGCGCCTGGAGATAGCCGACCGGAACTCCGGCACCAGCGAGCCTTTCAATCGCCGCCAGCCGCCGCGTCGGACGCGAAGCGCGCGGCTCCAATAGGGAAGACAGCTTGAAATCGAGCGTCGTCAATGAAATCGTTACGCCGATGCAGTCAAAACGCGCTAATTCCAACAGAATATCGATGTCCCGCGTCACCAGATAGTTTTTCGTGACGATCACCACCGGATTGCGAAATTCCAACAATACCTCGAGACAGCGCCGTGTCAGCTCCTTTTTCTTTTCCACCGGCTGGTAGCAATCGGTATTACCGCTGAGCGCGACCAATTGCGGTTTCCACTTTGGGCTCGATAACTCGTTGCGCAAAAGCTCCGGCGCGTCCTCCTTGAGCATGATCTTGGTTTCAAAATCCAGGCCTGAAGAGAAGCCGAGATATTCATGCGTCGGGCGGGCGTAGCAGTAAACGCAGCCATGCTCGCAGCCGCGGTACGGGTTGATGCTGGCGTCGAAGCCGACGTCGGGGCTATCGTTATAGGCGATAATCGATTTGGAATAGTCCGGATAAAACTGCGTGCCGGGCGATGAGACATCGTCGCTATGCTCCGGCGGCTCGGGCACCCGTTCAATAGCCTCGAAGCGGTTTTTCGGATTGCTTGCCGATCCGCGGCCGCGCAGAGAAGGCAATGAGGTCATGCGCGTTTCCCTTAGGCAGCCGGGGGTGATTCGGCGGGGGCCGCAGGTTTGGCCGCCGTCGCCGCCTTTTCCGCGGCCGCCTTCGCTTCTGTCTCCTTTGCTGCCAATTTAGCATCATGGGCTAAGTGGCGCGTGACGCGCTTGAGCAATTTGACCTTGCGCCTCATGCGTTTGATTTTCTTGCGCTCGCCGTTCGATCCGAGCAGCTCAAGCTTCTGCTTCTGCAGCGCTCGAATGTCCTGCTTTACCGCATGAATCGCGTTCAAGTCCTTGTGCGTCTCGTCGTAAGGAATATTCTTGGCGGCGGCGACGGCTTTTATCAGCTGCTCCTTTTCCATGCCTCCGACACCCGTGAGATCAGTTTCCTGCTTCGCCAAATCCCTGAGCTTCGGCATCGGCAACTTTCTCAGTTCTTTTACGTCCATTGAATAATTCCTCCCTTTGACAACCTGCTTTCTGCTAACATATCTTGTCTAAACCAAAATGGCAGATTCAACAAGACAATCAAACATCAGCAGACAAAAAACGCGAGTCAAAAAGATCATTGGTCGTCTTGAAAAGGTTCATCCCGACGCCAAGCTCGATCTCGACTTCACCAACCCGCTCGAACTCTTGATCGCCCTAATCCTCGCTGCCCAGGCCCGCGACGATCTGGTCAACAAGGTGACCATCGAATTGTTCAAAACCAATCGCACCGCGGCAGATTATGCCAGCACCCCGCTGCCCAAACTCCAAAGCCAGATCGGCAAGATCAATTTCTATCGTAACAAAGC
>DASPXM010000249.1:0-7494 GCA_035637295.1 Verrucomicrobiia bacterium | reverse complement strand
GCGCGTTGGGGAGCTTTGCTGTTGTTTCTGTATCTGATCCCAGTGACACTGATCTTTCATAATTTCTGGGCCTACTCGGGAATCGAAATGCAGACACAACTGGTGAATTTCCTCAAGAATCTGTCGATCATGGGCGGTTTGTTGTTGGTTGCGGCTTACCAGGACACGGCGCTGACCGCTGAGCGCGCAGCCGGTGCGACTGTCGAATCAAAAGCGCGGCCTCTGCGGCAAGCCATGACGGGCTGATAAAGCACGCCGCACGCTAAAGAGATTTCCATATTGGCGGAGAACCAAATAAGAGGAGGACAGAGTTTTATGGCAGCGAAAGTCAAATCAATTCCCGACGAATACCGCGGTGCCATGCCGTATTTATGTGTAAAGGGCGCGGCAACGGCAATCGATTTTTACAAGAACGCTTTCGGTGCGCGCGAGGTGATGCGCATAGCGATGGATGAGGGCAAGATCGGCCACGCTGAACTCAGGGTTGGCGACGCGCCGTTCATGCTCGCGGACGAATTTCCGGAGATGAATTTTCGCAGTCCCCAATCTATTGGCGGGACACCGGTCAATGTTCTTATTTACGTCGATGACGTGGACGCGCTGGTGAAACGAGCGGAATCTGCCGGAGCGAAGGTGTTACGGCAGCCGGAAGATCAATTCTACGGCGATCGAATGGCGACGCTCGAAGACCCCTACGGCCATTCATGGTCGTTCGCTACACACATTGAGGATGTCTCTCCCGACGAAATGCGCAAACGCGCCGCGGCGCACCAGACCTAACAGGCGTGCCCGCTGGATGTGAGCGGCTCGGAAGCACGCTTGGGTTCGTGCCCCAACACATTGGTTCGAAAGCCGTCACGAAGGCTGGTTGAGGAGGAATGGCATGGATAAATGGAAGCAGCAGTTATCGATCGGCTATTTCGTTGTCGCCTTGCTGATGCTGTTCCTGCTGCAATACTATTTTGCCGCACCGAAGGTAGAGACCATCGGCTACAGCGAGTTCAAAGCGTTAGCCAAAAAGGGCCTGGTGACTAACCTGGTGATAAACGAGCAGACCATTCGCGGCGAGGTCAAACCTGAGGGGGTAAAGGAAGTTCTTTCGGCGGAACAACTCAAATCGCGCGGCGAAGACAAAGAGGTTAAAAGCGCTCTGCCATTTGTTACGGTAAGGATTGAGGATCCTGATCTGGTCAATGACTTGGAGGCGGCCGGTATTCCTTTCAGAGGCGAAGTGATTAGCCAGTGGCTGCCAACACTACTCTCGTGGGTGGTGCCGGTCGTGCTCTTTTTCTTGGTATGGAACTTTCTGTTCCGCAAAATGGGCGCCGCTGGCGGCAGCCTGATGCACATCGGCAAGAGCAAAGCGAAAGTCTACATCGAGAAAAAAACCGGAGTAACATTTGCCGACGTTGAAGGAATAGACGAGGCCGAGGAGGAGCTGGCTGAGGTCGTCGAGTTTTTGCGGACCCCACAAAAATATCAGCGGCTCGGCGGTCGCATCCCCAAGGGCGTCTTGCTCATCGGTCCGCCGGGGACGGGAAAGACCTTGTTGGCGCGTGCCGTCGCCGGCGAGGCCGGCGTGCCGTTTTTCAGCATCTCCGGTTCTGATTTTGTCGAGATGTTCGTCGGCGTCGGCGCGGCGCGGGTTCGTGATCTGTTTGCTCAAGCGGTGCAGCATGCGCCGAGCATTATATTCATCGACGAGCTCGACGCGCTCGGCAAAGCTCGCGGCATGAACATTCTATCGAGCCATGACGAGCGCGAGCAAACGCTCAATCAATTGCTCGCTGAGATGGACGGATTTGACCCGAATCAGGGCGTCATTATCATGGCCGCCACCAACCGGCCGGAAATTCTCGACGCGGCGCTGCTGCGCCCCGGAAGGTTCGATCGTCAAGTACTGGTTGACCGTCCCGACGTAAAAGGGCGGGAGCGGATTCTCAGGCTCCATGCCAAAAAAATCAAATTGTCGCCGGCGGTCGACTTGGCCCAGATCGCCGCAAAGACTCCGGGATTCGTCGGCGCGGACCTCGCCAACATCATCAATGAAGCGGCTCTTCTGGCAGCGCGGCAAGGCAAGGATGCCGTGGAGACGACGGATTTCGACGAAGCTATCGAGCGTGTCATCGCCGGCCTGCAGAAGAAAAGCCGCGTGATGCATCCGCACGAGAAAAAAACCGTGGCATATCATGAAGCCGGCCACGCCCTGGTGGCGGAACTGGTTCCGGGTACCGACCCGGTGAACAAGATTTCAATCATTCCTCGAGGTGTTGCGGCGTTAGGTTATACGCAGCAACTTCCCACCGAGGACCGCTACCTCATGACCCGCTCCGAGTTGTTGGCGCGGATCTATGTGCTCCTCGGCGGGCGGGTCGCCGAGGAAATGATTTTCGGAGACATTTCCACCGGGGCGCAGAACGACTTGCAAAAGGCCACAGAGATCGCCCGCACCATGGTGACGCAATTCGGTATGAGTGAGAGATTGGGGCTGGTCGCCCTCGAAGGCCCGCGTACCGCGCCGTTTTTGCCCGTGCCAACGCTGGCGCAAAAAGAGTACAGCGACGAGACTGCTCGAATGGTCGATGAAGAGATCAAGAAGATTTTAAACGACGCACACGTCAAGGTCCGTGACATTCTCGGTGTTCATCGCCAGGCGCTTGAGGAATTAGCCAAGTTGCTGTTGGAAAAAGAAGTGGTGGAGCGGCCTGAGTTGTTGGCGATCCTCAAAGTCAGAAGCATCGGCTCGTTGAAGGATAAGGACAAAAACCAACGGCGCGAGCAACCGCATATGCGGGATGATCGGCCGACATAAGAGCGGGCAGCGATACCATTCAGGTCTATTGCATCCCAGGTGATTCGAGCGGCGCCCCGAGGACTTTGCGTTCCGCCGCAGGTATGCGGGTGCTCGCGGTCTACGAGTTGCTCGCAGAGGATGGAAAATCTTTTGTCGGGCGATGACAGACGCAACCGTAGAGTTCACCCACACTCACTTGCCGTGTCTCGGACGAGTCTGCCGCATTAGTTGGGCCATGGCATTCCGTTACATCGCGTCACTTTAGTTCATCGACTTTTTTCTCAGTTATGCTGACATCCGGTGTCATGGAGAATCCTCCTGTTCTTTCAGAGGAAGTGCCCGAAAGCCTAGTTTGGGTATCGAACTTTTTTCCGTGACGGTATCAGCGTCATGAGCGTTCGAAAATATCTGACGATCTGATCCACGTTCTTTCCAACGGGTATTCAATCGCTCGCGATTAAGCGCCGGACGCCACTGGCGCACGGCGTAGCGAGCGTCGGCGAGATGGCGTGTCGGCCGCGCGGCTATTTGGCGCATATTAAGCCAATCCATGCTGGCGAGTTGATAGTAAACCCGTTCGTAATTTGCCGCCATGACCTCGGCCGTGAAACGACTCTCGAACTCGTCGCGGCATTTTTGGCGCGAGATCTCACCGATCTTGTACACGGCCGCAACCAGTTCGTCGACAGAGGAACCGATAAACCCGGTCACGCCATGGCGGAGGACCTCAGGCACCGAACCGCACGGCCTTGCGATCACAGGAGTGCCGCAGGCGAGTGCTTCGATCATCACGAGCCCAAACGGTTCAGGCCAGTCGACGGTAAAAAGCAACGCGAGCGCTCCGCCTAGGAAGTGCCGCTTCTCCTCCTCGTTTATTTCGCCGATGAACTCAACCCCCGGGACCGATAGCAACGGCTTAATGACGCTGTCGAAATATTCGCGGTCCGTGCGATCAACCTTCGCCGCTATTTTCAGCGGTACTCCCGAGCGTCGCGCGATCTCAATGGCGAGGTCGGGGCCCTTCTCTGGACACATCCTTCCGAGGAACGCCAAATAGTTGCCGGATTGTGGACTGAACTTTAGCAGGTTGCCCGGCAAACCGTGGTATACGGTGCGGACCCAGTTCAATTGAGGAAGCGGACGGCGCTGATCGTTACTGATAGAGACAACCGGTAGATCGTTATAACTTCGGTAAATTGGCAGAAGCTCGTTAAGATCGAGGCGGCCATGCATCGTCGAGACCGTTGGCACCTGAACAAGTCGGGCAAGGGGAAAGCTCAAGCAATCGACGTGAGAATGTATGATGTCGAAACGGCTCGCGTTGTCGTACACCTCGCTGAGCATCGGCAAATGCAAGGCCGGCCCAAAATGATCGAGCCCGGCGAGCCTTAGCGACTGCGGGAATCCGGCTGCGAGGGGAACGTTGACCGTCGAATCGCCGGCGGCATATAGGGTGACCTCATGGCCGCGGCGAACTAACTCTTCAGCCAGGTAGGCGACAATCCGTTCGGTCCCGCCATAAAGCTTTGGTGGCACGCTCTCATAAAGCGGCGCTATTTGAGCGATTCGAAGAGGTCGGCTGGGTGCACGAAGAACTGCGGCGAGCGTCTTCTCATGTTGTACCAAGGCCATACTACCACCTCTGAAAAAACGCGTGTTTTCGGCGCTCGGCCGTTACGAAAGTAAATATAATTCGCAAGCGCAATTTGGCAAGGCCTCTGTCACCGTCTATCGCTAAAATTATTGCGATCGTCAGACTGTGTAAAAAGTCGATACGAGCCCTTCGACGCAGCTCAGGGCGAACGGCTAAGTACTTGATTTCTGTGTGCCTCGCTCCGTTCGTCGTGAGCCCGTCGAACCATGAGTTACCTCTGTTCTGCATTTAAACTTATCCTGATTCGGGAGAGATTGCTGTCCACTATTGGACAACATTGAAAAAATCATTCCGCGGTCCGCACTGAACGGAGTTTTCACCAAGTCTGTTGTTGGCGAATTATCGAGTTTTGCCTGACAGCGGGACCCGACAAAAAAAAAGAGAGGCCCGCTACGCGCAGGGTGTTGTGGAAATTCTTTAGCAATTCTCCCGCACTGGGCTAAGCGCATCGCCGCTACCACGCACTTTGGCGTTTAGCTGTTTTTACTCGCGGCGGCTTGGTGACTCTTTGCGCGAGAGCACGGTCTATCTGTTCCTCGGCCCCCCGCGGAAAGATTCTAGGCCCCTATAGACCTTCTGTCCTAATTGCGCCGAAGCGTCTTTCAACAAACCCACTCACGAGTTTTGTTATTCGTTGAAAAACCGGCGCGGCGTTATTAAAGCAGTTTGGGCTTTCCCAGAGGTACATCAAAGAACTCACGAAAATTACTCACGCGAAAAAGATTCCCGTCGAATGGGCCTCTCCCAGATCAGCGTTGCCGTGCAGCGCTCAAGGTCGTAAGGAAAGTAAACCCGTTCGTAATTTGCCGCCATGACCTCGGCCCTGAAACGACGCTCAAATTCATCGCGGCATTTGCGACGCGAAATATCAGGAATCTTTTGCACGGCGGCGACGAGATCGTCGAGTGATGAGCGGACAAACCCAGTTACACCATCCCGGAGAATCTGGCATAGAGCCGCACGGTCTGGCAATGACAGGAGTGCGGGAAGCCAGTGGCTCGATCATCACAAGTCCGAACGGCTCGGGCAGTCAACCGGGAAAAGCGGTGTGAGAGGAGATTTTAATTTTTTCCCGGCTCTGTTAACGTTGACATCTCCACCTGGGAACGGACGGCACCGTGTTCATCTTGGATCAAGCAGCCAAAGACGACTTCATGATGCGAACCGTTAAACAAATCCTCCTCGGCAAACCCAAAGATCCACTCGATCCAAAGGTTTTTCATCAGGTTTCTCTGATCGCGTTCCTCGCATGGGTAGGCCTCGGTGCCGACGGTTTGAGCTCATCCGCGTACGGACCGGAAGAGGCCTACCTCGCCCTGGGAAGTCACTTTTTCCTCGCCCTGCCGCTGGCAATCCTCATGGCGGTAACGGTCTTCGTCATCTCGGTAAGCTATAGCCACATCATCGAGGTGTTTCCTACCGGCGGTGGAGGATATCTGGTCGCAACCAAACTGCTCGGTGCCAAGATCGGTTTGGTCTCCGGCTCGGCGCTGATCGTCGACTACATGCTGACGATTACGATCTCAGTGGCAAGCGCGGGGGATCAGCTCTTTAGCTTTCTGCCCGCCTCAATCCATGGGATCAAGCCCAGCATCGAGTTTGGACTGATTTTTTTTCTGATTTACCTGAACCTTCGCGGTACTAAGGAATCGGTCATATTTTTGCTGCCGATTTTTCTCTTGTTTGTCGTCGCGCACATCTTTGCAATCAGCCTGGGAGTGATCCCGAAGGGGCCGGAGATTCCCGCCCTGGCGACTACGACCTATCAAAGGACCGTGGGAGATATCCAAGGGATGGGATTATGGACAACCGTTTTTCTCGTCCTGCACGCGTACAGTCTTGGCGGCGGCACCTACACAGGTATCGAAGCCGTAAGCAACGGTCTTCAGGCGCTGCGCGAGCCCAGAGTGGAGACCGGGAAAAAAACCATGCTGTACATGTCGACCTCGCTGGCTTTCACCGCAAGCGGTCTATTGCTCTGTTATCTGCTCAATCAGGTGGCGCACCAACCGGGCAAAACTCTGAACGCGAGTCTATTTGAAAAAATCTATCCGAGTTTCTTTTCACCCGATTCTGCCTATGTGCTGGTAATCGTGACCCTCCTTACCGAGGCCGCGATCCTTCTAGTCGCGGCCCAGGCAGGATTTATTGACGGCCCCCGAGTCCTTTCCAATATGGCCATCGATTCCTGGGTCCCGCACCGGTTCTCCCATTTAAGCGACCACCTCGTCACTCAGTACGGCGTCTGGTTTATGGGTCTGGCGTCCCTCGGATTCCTCCTCTATACCGGCGGCGATGTTAGACTATTGGTGGTCATGTACAGCATCAATGTGTTTCTGACTTTCAGCCTTTCCCAACTCGGAATGTGCCGCCACTGGTGGGAAGTACGAGACACCGAGAAGACTTGGCTCGGAAAGTTCTTTGTGAATGGCCTCGGCTTGACATTCACGGCAATCATTCTCGTGTTCACAGTTATTATTAAGTTTGCCGAAGGCGGATGGGTTACGCTTCTGGTGACATCCGGGTTTCTTCTTCTATGCTACGTTATCCGATGGCATTACGACCAGGTGCGCGGCGCTCTAAAGACTCTCGACGATACTCTGATGCACATTCCATTTCAGCCGGATTTGAAGAGTCCGGTCCCGGCTAAAGATCCCAATGCGCCCACCGCGGTTCTCATTGTGAGGGAATTCGACGGGCTTGCGGTTCACTCTCTGCTCAGCATCGGTCGTCTTTTTCCCAATCACTTCAAAAACATCGTCTTTGTCTCGATTGGACTCATCGATTCCGGTCGGTTCAAGGGACAGAGCGAGATCGAAAACTTGCGCCGGACGAAAGAAGAAGATCTCAAGAGCTTTGCGGAGTTTGCCAACTGCCTCGGCTGGTACGCGGAGTATCGTTATTCCTTGGGCGTCGACCTGATTCAGGAGTTGGTGAAAAGCTGCAAATCCGTCGCCAAAGATTTCCCCAAGTCGGTGTTTTTTGCCGGCAAGTTAGTCTTCGAACGGGAAAATTTTCTTGCTCGTTTGCTTCACAACCATACCCC
>DASPXM010000248.1:0-15541 GCA_035637295.1 Verrucomicrobiia bacterium | reverse complement strand
ATCGTCACCATCACCGGCAGTGGCTTTCAACCGAACGAGCAGGTAGACATCTATTTTCACGAATTCCCTGAAGAATATCCGGATATTTTCCTCTCTGCGGTCGCCAACCAGCAGGGCAGTTTTGTAACCGCTGAGTTTGCTCCGCAGGAAATCGACGTCGGCAGAATATTTAGTCTGACAGCGATCGGTCAATCATCCGGCTTCACAGCGCAGACGGCGTTTAAGGATGCCCGTAACTTGGTTCTAACGTTCACCGGCACCGGCTCAGTGACGATGACCCCGAGCACCGGGACCGTTAACGCACCGACCTCATGCGGTGGGACTGGCACAGGCGCAAGCTCGCAGACCGTTACGAGCACGTGCGTGCCCAATATCACGACCTCGGATAATGGCGCGACTGTGACATTCAATGCGAGCGCCGGCAGCGGATCGACATTCGCGGGCTGGAGCGGCCAGGCAAATCTTAGCTCTTCGACTTGTTCGGGCACGACCAACCCGTGCAGTGCGGTGTTGAGCGGCGGTCCGGCGCTAACAGTCACCTTCACGGCGGCGACCGTGGCCACAACTCTAACGCTATCCGCACCCAGCCCGGCCTCGGTCCCGTTCGGCTCTTCTGGACCAGTAACCCTCTCAGCAACGCTTACTCGAACCACAGGTGGAGCAGCGGTGGCCGACGCCACGGTTAATTTCACAGTCGACGCAATCTCCGTAGGATCCGCAGTAACAAACGCTAGTGGCTTCGCATCGATCACTACCTATAACCCGTCAGCTCTCTTAGTTGGCGATCATACCGTCCAAGCGTCGTTTGCCCAGCAGACGATCAGCAGCACAACTTACAGCGCTAGCACCAGCGGCAACCAAACCTTAACGGTCACCAAGGCGAACCAGGCGGCGCTGACGCTGAACACGACGACGCCATTGACCTACAATCAGAGCGAGACTTTGAGCGTCACGGGTGGCACCACGGGCGGCACAGTGACCTACAACCTGTTATCCGGCCCTTGCACGATCTTGGGCAATCAGCTGACGGCCAACAGCGGTACCGGCAGCTGCACTCTGACGGCGACCATGGCCGGAGACACTAACTACAACGACGTCACCAGCACCCCCGCCACCACGGTGAACCTGCAGAAGGCGAACCAGGCGGCGCTGACGCTCACGGGCGTGCCGGCGAGCGCGGCCTACAACTCGATGTTCACGGTGATACCGGGCGGCGGTAGCAGTTCCAATCCGCTGGTGGTGAGCACGACGGGCGTCTGCACGGCGGCCGGCAACGACATCACGATGACCAGCGGCACGGGCACCTGCACGGTGAAAGTGAACCGGGCGGGCGATAGCAACTACAACGACGCAACGGAAGTGTCGGCCTCAGCGGCGGCGACCAAGATCAACCAGGCGGCGCTGACGCTCAACACGACGTCGCCGTTGACCTACAATCAGAGCGAGTCTTTGAGCGTCACGGGCGGCACCACTGGCGGTGCGGTGACCTACAACCTGGTGTCCGGCCCTTGCACGATTTTTGGCAATCAGCTTACGGCCGGCAGCGGCACTGGCAGTTGCAGCCTGACGGCGACCATGGCTGGAAACAGTAACTACAACGAGGTCACCAGCGCCCCAGCCAACACTGTGAACCTGCAGAAGGCGAACCAGGAGATCAGTGTCACCATGGCTGCGCCGGCGAGCGCGATAATTAACACGAGCTTTACCGTAGCCGCTGTGGGCGGTGGCTCCGGCAACCCAGTAATCTTCAGCAGTGCCGGCGCATGCACCAACGTCGGCTCTAGTTTCACCATGAGCAGCAGTGTTGGGATCTGTGAGATTAAGTATAACCAAGCCGGTAATGCTAACTATAACCCAGCACTCGAAGTAACTCAGTACACCAATGTTATCTTTAACTTCACTGGTTTCTTCCGTCCGGTTGATAACCTGCCGGTGCTTAACATTGTTAAGGCGGGGAGTGCTGTGCCGGTCAAGTTCAGCTTGAACGGAAACCAGGGGCTCAATATCTTCGCCACTGGCTATCCAGTATCGGTATCTATGTCTTGTACCACGACTGACCTGTACGACTACATCGAGGAGACTGTTACGGCGGGAGGAAGCAGCCTTAGCTACGATGCAAGCGCTAACCAATATGTCTACGTCTGGAAAACCGAGAAGTCGTGGGCCGGTTCGTGCAGGCAATTAGTTGTGAAATTGAGCGATGGCACCTACCACCGCGCAAAC
Source organism: Verrucomicrobiia bacterium (assembly GCA_035637295.1). Lineage (GTDB taxonomy): Bacteria > Desulfobacterota > Binatia > UBA9968 > UBA9968 > DP-20. The sequence continues at coordinate 13,318 of DASPXM010000248.1, read as the reverse complement.
TTCAACTTCGCTAAATGATCGACTGAATAAGTTGACGGTGTACGGGGCGGAGAAAGAGGCAACTCATCTCCGCCCTTTTTTTTTTGGCAATTAGGGCCTACCAACATCAGGCAGCGCAGTCATCGCGACGGGCCCTGAGTTCGCAAGCGCAAATCGAGTTGGCGAGAACCGTTAGCCCGCGTGTGGCATGGACGTCAGAGTATCATCGATTCCCCCCTCGATCTCCACGGCAATCAGTCCAGACAAGTTCGACGATTTATTAGTTTGCGGCGAAGGTTTCCTGAAAAAGTTTGATATAGCGGCTGAAGTCGCTGTACATTTCCGCCGAACCAAAGGCGGGTTTGATCCCCTCAGTGAGGCGTGCAACCTCCGGCGGCGTGTCGATTCGGTCCGGAATACGCCTTTGGGCGCGTAGAATCTCCTGGCCTGTCTTGGACAGCAAGAAATCGATAAAAAGTTTTCCCGCGTTTGGATTGGGAGCTTTGACGGAAAGACCCACAGGATGGATATTGGCGTAGACCGGATCGAGCGCAACCCAGTCCACGGGCGCGCCTCCGAGTTTAAGCGTTTCATAGTTTTGCGAGTAGGCCGTCAAGGCGAGCTTGAACTCTCCGGCCGCGACCAGCTGTGCGACCAGCTCTCGGCCGTTGCGCAGTTGGACTTTGTTTTTCGCCAACTGCCGCATGAAGCTAAGACCCTTTTCCTCTCCCAGGCCCCGGATCACGACGGCAAACCACTCGTAGGACTTCGCGTCCATCCCAATCTGTCCCGACCAAATAGGTTTCAGGAGATCTATATAAGATTTCGGCACTTCGTCTTTAGCGACTAATTTTGTGTTGTATCCTGCTACCGCGTAGTTTGTGTAAATCGATGTCCACGTACCTCGCGGATCTTTATATCCCTCGCGGTAAAATCGGGACTCGGGAGATTCGTAGACGGCCAGCATCCCCTTCCCACTAAGGAGCTGCGTATAGATCGCCGAATTCATAAAGACATCCCAGAGATGCTTCCCCGCCCGGGCTTCGGTGAAGATTCGCTCAACCAACTGAGGACCCCCGGTACGGAAATACTCGGCCGTTACTTTGGGGTAACGCTGGCGAAAATGATCTATCAGCATTTTCGCGTCAGCCGACCCGATGGTTGTATACCAAACCATCTTTTTTTCGACTTCCGCCTGCTCCTTCCACTGCGACGCCGGCGCGAATCTGGGCATTAGAGACAAACCCACAGATAGCAAAAGCCCTATTTTCACTACGATGGATTTACGTCGTATCATCTTTAGGCCTATGGCATAGTCTCAAGCAAAAGCCCGCGACCCGTGACCGGCTGCCTGACTCGCAATCTTTTTTGTATCGCCCAAACCCTGGCCGCGACGGCGCAGACCACTCGAATCTGAAGATCCTGCTCCAAGAGCGGAACCACATCCAAAACGCGCCACCCCGAACCAATCAAGCAAATCCCATCGCTCTCTGGATATTTGCAGTAAAGTTTTCGAGCGAAGGCGTAAGCCTCGTACGGAGAGACGCTCCCTATATCGGCAAACCCGACCGGAAAGCCTTCTACGGTTGGCACCTGAAATCCCGCGTCGGAGAAATAACTGAAGTATTTCGCTAGCCGGCCGCTGCTGTTCCCATCGTTATAGGAGCTGATGACAAGCAACTTCTTGATGCCGAGCGCCCTCGCTGCCTCGACCAGAACCATTCCCGTCGTGACAACCGGAATGGAATATTTTTTTTCCAGCTCCCTGACTATCTCCTCTGATCGCTGATACCCTTTCTGAACGAAAAGGGGCGCGCCTTCAGGGTGGATGAGGTCCACTTTCATTTCCGCCAATTCGGCAATCAGCTTCTCCGCCGCCGCAAAACCGTCGACAAATTCCTTCTCAAGTCCTTCGCTGACACCGACAAACTTCGGGATGACGCCGATCCCTTCGGGCAAAAGTCGGATGAATTCTTCAAGAGAACCCGGTCGATAAGTGGGTTTGATAACGCCTACGACGCCACGCCAACTACCTGTAAAGTTCTTCCTGGCCATCTTTAATCGTCCCTCTCTATTTTGGCCGCCCGTCAGGACACATCTTTCTAAGGGCGCTGCGCGGCTGAAAAAGAATTCCAGCGGCACTGAGTGATCGCGTACTGCTTGCTTCAATCCTCCCGCCCCGCGGTCACCAGCGGCTCCAACGGCACGGACGGGTCGAGGGGATTCTTTTTTTGCGCCGCTTCGATGTAGCGCTCGCCGTCTTCTGCTAGCATCAATCCCTCTTTGACCAGACCATCTACCGCATGCTTCACCGCCTCCACATACGCGTCATGACTCGCATAGCGTTCTTCGATCGAGAGTCGCGGATCGCCTTTGGCTTCGCGTTCGGCTTTGGTGCGCGCGACGGTCTTGATGCAGCCGTTGGTCATCAGTAGTTCACCTTCGGCGAAGCCGTCTTTTCGCAGCGCCCAGCCGAGATAAGTTCCTAGCGGGACTTGTATGTCTGGGTATCGCACGCCACCCTGGTCATTGCCATCGGCATCAACTTGCGGGACCTGGATGGGGTACTCTTTTCCGGCTAACTTTTCCGGCGGAAAAATACTCATGATGCCGCGGTCGTCGAAGTCTGGGCCGTAGTTCCAGTAAGGCAATTGGCTCGGCGTGGCAGGAGTATTAACGCCAGGGATTTTCGGAAAGCGCGCAAGTGCTTCTTCAGGCGACACCAGCGTCCTTTCCGACCGTCTCGGAACGCGGCTCGACGGCGGAGGCTCACCGGTAGTCGCCCACCGATCCATCAATGCGAAGCAGGCGCGCAAAAACGGTTGCGGCGAAATATTGTTCGGGGGCAGCTGGCCGATCCAGCGCGGATTGTCGGCGGCAATCGCCGCGTGGGGCGCCCCGGCGAGAGCGTACATGCGCACGTTCGACGGTATCCCAACATCGCTCCCGTCACGTGGGTCGGTGTGTGTCATCGAGCCATGGCGCTCCCAGTATTCGCCGGCGGTGTGGCTGTGCACGATCAACGGATCGGTGTCGGGGCGCTTGAGCACGCTGTCGACTTTTCCGGTGAACGGATCAGGTATCGGCGTGAAATTGAACGGATAGCGTTCCGAAGGCCACGAGTGTTCTTCATGCTGACGCGGGTAACGCCCGATCTGCGCGAAGCGCATATTGAAAAATAGGCGGCCGATGCCGGTATGCGTGAGCACCGCGTCGAAAACCCTACGCCCTTCGACGTCGCGGTTCCAACCTTCGTATATAAACTCGCGTACGACTCTGCCCGCAAGGGACGCGCCGTAGCCGTAGGCTTTGTCGATAAAACCCGCGAGTGGATTCGCCAGGCCGCCGGCGTCCGTTTTGCCATGGCGTAAGAATGAGACGAGATCGCGCAAACCGAGAAAGCCAAGGCCCATTACCCGCGAGCCTTCGGTGTCGTAAATCAATTCGTAAATCCAACCGGTTTTGAAGCCGCCCTTGACGTAAAGATCGGTGTTGGACGGAGTGAGCTCCACTTTCCCATCCGTTTCCTTCGCCCTGGCCAGTTCCCAATCCCTCGCCGGCACGGTGACGCGTGGATCCGCTTCCTTTTCGCGCATCGTCAATGTTGCAGTAGCGCGGTTGCGTACGGGGTAGCATTGAATGTTGGCGGCGCCGCTCACGGGCATCGAGAGCACGCCGCGTTTGTCGGAAATGAATTCCTGCCGCACTTTGCCGCGTAGCGGCTGGCCGTTCTGGCGCGCCTCCGGCAGGAAAGCGACGACGTTGCTGCCGGTGTAAACCAGATCACCCTGCCAGCCGGCGCATACGACTGTGTAGCCATGCCGGTTGAGAAAACCGTTGCCGGCATAGCTTTCTTTCGTCAGATCCGCACCGCCGCCGTCGTTCAGTCGCGTGAACGCGCCGCGCCCGCCGCGATTGGAAAAATCGAAAAGCAATTTGCGATTGCCGCGGCTCAAATCCACTGGCTTGACGATATCGAGAACCGCTTTGAACTCCACGAGGCCCTCTGGATTTCGCGGCGCAAACTCTAAATCGCAAATGAACGGCAGATCTTTTTCATTGGGATCGATAGCGAAGGACACCATCCCTGACAGCCGTTCATACGGACCCACATTGCCAAAAGAGACACCGCCGGCAAAGGGCGTTTTGCTGGTAAACTCGATGCGAACTTGATTGCGTGACATGATTGCTCTCCTTTTTCGTTATGAGGAATAAGCTACAGCATGATCTCAATAAAGGCCGCTCCTCAGCCGCGGACGCTACCAAAGTAGATTGCGCCGGTCAACGAGATGTTGACTCATTTGAATTTGACATGAAGCACGCTCATTGCATAAGTTTGAAACGATAGCAATCTTAGTTAGCTCGGAGGAGCCATGAGCGCGACCAGCAATAATTTAGATCCGGAAAAGCAGCCGGCTGTCGTACGTGTCGATATGTATCAAGAGTGGCGCAAGCGCGAGGGCCCGCCACTCGTCGGGGGTGTCTACATCAAAGACATGAAGGCGGTGGAAGTTGGACCGTGGCCGCGCAAGGGCGATGGTGTCAAGGGCGCGCTCTGTTATCTGGACGGCGACGACGAAGGTGACGAGCATATCGTCGAGCTGCCGCCGGGCGGTTCCACGGCGCCGCTGCGGCATCTTTACACCGAAGCGATCTACGTCGTGACCGGTCATGGCTCGACTTCGGTTTGGCGAGATGAGGGAGCAACGCAAACCTTCGAGTGGGGACCCGGCAGTTACTTTGTACTGCCGACCAACGCATCACATCAATTCTTTAACGCCAGCCTGTCGCGCCCGGCGCGATGGTTTTCAGTAACCGATCTACCGCAACTCTTGCGCCAGTGGGCAAGCGAAGATTTTATCTTCAACAATCCCTACGATTTCACCGATCGCTACGCGGGCGGGGCTGACTATTTCACGGCCGAGGCCAAGCTCTACAAGGGGCGGGTGTGGGAAACCAATTTCATCCCAGACATCAAAAAATTGCCGCTCTACGAATGGAAGAGCCGCGGCGGTGGCGGCACGAATGCATTCATGGTGATGGGTGCCGGCATGATGGAGTCGCACGTCTCGCGTTTCGAATCGGGCCACTATAAAAAGGGCCATCGCCACGGCCCCGGCGCGCATCTCTATATCACCGAGGGGGAAGGCTACGTGCTGACGCAGCGCAATAACGAGCCGCGCATCCGCTGCGACTGGCAAGAGGGTAGTCTCTATCTATCGGGCGCCGGCGAGGGACTCTGGCTGCATCAACATTTCAACGTCGGCTCGACCCCCGCCACCTATTTGGTGATGAATCAGGGCATCTCGCGTAAGCACGCCGCCAATCGCTGGCAAGCGAGCCAATCCACGGTGTTGCGCCAAGGCGAAGTCAGCGGCAAGAAAGGCGGCCATCAAGTCGAGTATGAGGATGAAGATCCGGAGATCCATCAGATCTTCGAGGCCGAGCTCAAGAAGCGCGGCATCACCTGCAAGATGAAAAAGATGGTGCCGTGGTGCACCGGCGAGGCCGGTGCAGAAAGCGCGAAAGCGCTCTTTCTCGACGAGCACGGCGAGGTCGCATAGGCCGGTAAGGGCGACCGGCCGGTCACCCTTCACTTGCGTGAAATTTACCATGCACGATCTTCCCCACGATCATGACCACGACGAGCATGGGCTCGACGTAGAGGAAGAACATCCGCTCTGGAAGCTCGATACGATCACGCTCACGAGCGTCGGGATCGATGTCGGCACCGCGACCTCGCAGATCATTTTTTCGCAACTTATCCTGCGCCGACTCGGCAGAGAATTGTCCAGCCGCTTCGTCGTTACCGAACGCGACACGCTCTACTTGTCGCCGGTCCATTTGACACCCTACAGTCCGGGCCGTGAACGCGTCGACGATCAAGCGCTGAGGCGTCTCGTCGATACCGCCTACCAGGAGGCCGGCCTCAGCTCGCGTGACATCGACACCGGCGCGATCATTCTCACTGGCGAAGCGATCCGGCGCGATAACGCCCGCGCCATTGCTGACCTGTTCGCTGCGGAGCGCGGAAATTTCGTGTGCGCGACGGCAGGCCACAACTTCGAAGCGCTTCTCGCCGCCCATGGCTCAGGCGCAGTCGCCCATTCCGCTGAAAAGCAATGCCGAGTGCTGAACGTCGACATCGGCGGCGGCACCACCAAGCTGGCCGTGTCTGAGCGTGGGCGCGTGCTGAGCACCGCGGCTTTTCACGTCGGTGGGCGGCTGCTCGCTACCGACGGCGCGGACACGATCACCGTCTTAGAACCCGGCGGCCAAGAATTGGCGCGCCAGGCCGGTTACGCGTGGCAGGTTGGAAGCCGGGTCACGAATGCGGAGGTCGAGCGTCTGGCGAATCACATGGCGCAGGCAATTCTCAGCCTTGCTCAGGACGAAAAACCAACGTCCGAGCTTGCGCAGCTGTGGCTGACAGCACCGCTCAGCGGTGCGAAGAACTACGATGCGGTTATTTTTTCCGGCGGTGTCGGCGAATATGTTTACGGCAAGGAGTCGAAATCATTTGCCGACGTGGGCGCACCACTGGGACAAGCACTTCGGCATCAAATGAGTAACGGAGCGCTCCGCTGGCCGCTCGCGCCCGCGCGCGAATGCATCCGCGCCACGGTCATGGGCGCGGCGCAACACACGGTGCAGGTAAGCGGCAATACGATCCACCGCACCGACGAAAGTTTGCTGCCGCAAAAAAACCTGCAGGTGCTGCGGCCGGAACTCGATTTGAGTGGCGCGATCGTCAGCGCGACAATCGCTGAGGCGCTCCAGAAACATTTTCACGCCTTCGATTTGGTGGAAGGGCAAGCTGAAGTCGCTCTGGTATTTCGCTGGAACGGTCCCCCGACGGCGACTCGTATCGCCGCTTTTTGCCGCGGCCTGATCGATGGTTTGCCGGAGACTTTGAAAAACGGCCGGCCGATCTACCTCGTCTTCGACCACGACTTGGCGGGACTGGTCGGCACGATTCTTCGAGATGATTTCGCGATCGAGAACGCTCTGCTATGTTTGGACGGCGTCACGCTGAGCGACTTCGACTTCATCGATCTGGGAAAAACCCTGGAGCCATCCGGCACGGTGCCCGTAACCATCAAGTCATTGGTCTTTCACCTGTAGCGCCGCTATCGAATCAAAATCCGAAATCCGATTTTCGAAATCCGAAACAAACCAGCAGACAAATAAACCTAAAGCCGAGAGATTCCAAAACCCAGAATCTGCCCCGAGGTTGTTTGGAACATTGAGTTTCTTGATCATTTGAATTTGTTTCGGATTTCGAGCCGTAGAGGCGACCGGCCGGTCGCCTCTACAATTCATGGCGCAAAACCCCAACGAGCAAGTCTATTCGTGCCGCGGTTCCGCCGCTGCATTCATGCCGGAGATATATCCCTGCGTCGCGCAGCGGCCCATGCCGTGTTGATTGAATCCTCCGGCCGACTCGCCGGCGCAGTAGAGACCGGGAATCACTATTCCGTTCATGTCGATGACCTGGCACTTCTCATTGATTCTGAGGCCGGCCCGCGTGTCGTGAACTACCGGTGTCGCCCAGGCGGCATAAAATGGCGGGGTCTGAATTTTATACTTTGGCGTTGGCTTGCCAAAATCCGCGTCCGCACCCGCGTCGACGAAGGAGTTGTATCGTTCGACGGTTGCTTGCAAAGTTGCGCCCCTCATCGGCTTCGGCTGATATTCGTTATCGATCGCCGCGGCTAATTCCGTAAGCGTATTCGCGGTGAAGAAGTAGCCGTCCGGATCGACGTAGGGCGGCACCACCTTCCATCCTTCGCGCTGGACAGCATCCGCGTCGAAGATCGCCCACATCGGCCCGGCGCAATAATCGGGCGGCTCCGAGTACTCGTTCATCGCCATGGCCGCATTGAAAAAGTTGTGCTTTGTTGGATTGAACTTGATATTCTCGTTGTTGCGATAGTCGTTTGGCGTATACGGGTCGATTTGATGTCCGAGGTTGCCGTGCGGCGGATCGCCCTTGGTTTCATCATAGAATCGCTTGCCGACTTGATTCACCAAGATCACATCCTGCCAATCCTTAACGTTGAAGCCGGTGGCCCGTACGAGTGGAAATATCGGACTCTCAACCTTCCACGCAACATAATTATACTTCGTGGCGAGGGCACGTTGCGTGCGAATAGTCGCGCCGTTTTCCAGAGTTTGGTTGACCAGACCCCACAACGAGGCCCCGACGGCCATTGCGGCAAGCTCACCGCTGGCGTCTTGATAGCTATACGGTTCGCCGCCGACTTGGAGCATGGCGGTCAGCCTTGGATCGAACATGCGGCGAAAATTTAAATTGCTTGTGCTGCCCCCGGTCGCGACGATGACCGCCTTGGTCGCGCGCAGATTCATGGTCAGCTTAGTACTTTCAATGTTGCCATCCGAACGAAAGCTCTTTAATGGGGTTGTTGCCCCAGGCATGATTCTCGGTGTGTACTCGACGGTGATACCGATCACACATCCTATCCTCCTTCTCTCCGTGGACGGCTCACGGACAATGCTTGTCATTTTATAGTTCAGCAAAAATCGCACGCCCTTGGCGCGCGCGCTCGCCTCGAGCGGCCTGATCACGCCCGTCCCCGCCGCGGCGTTGGGACTCTCCAGTCCCGCGCCTTTGGTCCAGAACGCGTGATTTTCCCGCGGCGCGGAATTGCCGGTCGTGGATGCGCCGTGATTGTCCGGCGGTACATCCTTAAACTCGACGCCGTTGGCCAGCAAAAATTCATAGGTGAGCGCGCAATGGTCGGCGAAGGCGCGCATCACCGCGCGGTCGTTGTAGCGGTAATCGGGCCAACCGTTAGGCTGGACAATTGTCCAATCGGTAAGATCCGAAAAGACCGTGTCCGGCGAGTCGAGTATTCCGTATTTTTTCTGGGCGCTGGTACCGCCGCCCAGAGCCATATGGCCGCCGCTTAAGATTGCATGTCCACCGATGTCGTAATTTGTTTCAACAACAATGACAGATGCTCCGCCTTCGACCGCTTTAATCGCGGCAGGAAGCCCCGCCGCTCCCGACCCAATGACTATGACATCAGCTTCTAGGTCCCAGCCCCGGCCATTGTTGGTTTCAGCTCGCTCCATGTTTCATCCTTCTCCAAAAGTTCAGAATCGCTTACAACTCTAAAAGTAAAAATACAACCAAGAGGTGAGTTTGATCATGACGCCGTTCTTGCCACTGTGCTCTTGGCTGTGGTATCGGCATGCTCAAGAGTGGTCGTTCAGCACCCGAGCTCGATTTGCAGCGAATAGCCGGCTGGAGTGCAGACATCGACTGAGTTAACGTATTTCGATAGAAGCTAGGATTGGTACCCGAGGAGAGACCGGCATGGCAACAGCGAAATCGATCAAATACAACGTCGGCGGCGTTGCTCTGGACCGCCCGTTCAAGATTCGCCGACTCGGCCACTTCGGTTTCAATGCGTCGAACTTGGAGGCCAGCCGGCGCTTCTATTTTGATCTGCTCGGCTTCTTCATCACCGAACCCGCCGGTGCAGGATTTTTCGGTAGACACGCCGGGGATCATCACTCTTTCGCATTGTTCGACAAGAAGAAATTCAACGAACGCCAATACGCGGGTCAAAACGCCAACCACTTCCGACCGGAGAACGACATCAACCAAATCACCTGGCAAGTCCAGAGCATCACCGAAATGGCCGAAGCCAGCAAGTACTTTCGCGATCTGGGAGTGGAGATTATGCGCGAAGGCCGGGCCGGCGGCGGAGGTTCGCAATTTCACCTCTATGTGTGGGCGCCGGACGCGCAGATCTTCGAGCTATATTACGGCATCGAGCAGATCAGCTGGAACGGCTACGTCCGCCCAGTGCCGATGAGACATGGTACTGCGAATCCTCCCAATGAGCCTCAGCTTCCGGACTACCAACTCGTGAGCAGCGACATCGAGAAAGGCATCAACGTGCTTGACGGTCGGCGCTACGTGAGCTCGATGCCGCTTAAATACAGCGTCGATGGTGTATTGCTCCCCCAGCCTTTCAAGATCACCCGGGTCGGTCCGGTAAATCTTTTCGTCGACGACTATGAATCGTCGAAGCAGTGGTATGAGCAGATCGCCGGCTTCACTTTGACGGAAGAAGTCGAATGGCAGAATGAACGGTGCGCGTTTCTGCGCTGTGACAACGAGCATCATTCGCTCGCCCTTTTCCCTAAATCTTGGCGCAAGAAATCGGGTCTCAGCGAGACGACATCCAATATGTCATTCGGTCTACAGCTCGCCAACTACCGGCAACTGAAAGGTGCTGTGAGTTTCCTGCGCGAGAATGGCGTGCGGGTCGAGACCGATATAATCCCGCCGGAGTTACATCCGGGGATCGACTATGCCGCCTACGCCTTCGACCCGGACGGCCACTGCCTCGAGCTCTACTACTATATGGAGCAGGTGGGCTGGGACGGCCGACCGCGTCCCAAGGAGTTACGCCGCAAGGTCGATCCAAACAACTGGCCAGAGATGCTCGATCCGTTGTCGGACACCTACACTGGCGAGCCATTCATCGGCCCGTGGGCCTAAGATGGTAAGAAGTGAAGCGTGAGGAGTGAGGCGCCTGCCCAACTTCCCCTGATTTTTTACCCCTTACCATTTACTCCTTTTTCTCCTTACGTCTTTTCCCAAAGCTGCAATTGTCTTGCCCGGTAGTTTTGATATATAGCAGGCGAAGGTTGGACTCGAGTCGAAAGTTTCATGTCTGGCGTCAAGCTGCATGACGCGCTGAAGACAGTAAGAGGGCATAATTTATGTTTGCTCTGATGATGCGAAACCCAGCCCAGTGGCTCTTCCTGTTGACCACCGCAACTTTGGCCTATTTGGTATTGCCGCCGTTCTTTTTCATCCTGCACACCAGCCTGGTTACCGATCGCGGCTTACAAGCCGGCAGCTTTACGATCCAACACTTCGTCAACATCATCGACTCCCTCGGCGACGTCAAGACACTGCTCAGCAACTCGTTGATATTTTCGCTCGGTAGCGCTGCTGTCGCGCTGAGCTATGGCACGGCGCTGGCTTGGCTTGCCGAGCGCAGCGATGCGCCGTTTCGCAACCTTGCTTACGTTTCGGCCTACGTCTCATTTGCGATACCAGGAATTATCAAGGTCGTCGGCTGGATCATGCTGCTCGGACCCAAAGCGGGGATGTTGAATGCTTTGGGCGTAGCGTTAACCGGCCAAGCATTTTTCAACATTTTTTCTCTAGGCGGTATGGTGCTGGTGGAAAGCTTTCTCTGGATACCCATCGTTTTCTTGCTGATGTCCACGCCCTTCCGCGCCATGGACCCATCTCTGGAAGAGGCCGCGACCACGGCGGGCAGCAGCAGTTGGCAGGTTTTCCGTCGTGTTACGTTTCCCCTCGCCGTGCCGAGCGTTTTGGCAGTGTTGATTCTGACCGTCATTCGTTCTTTGGAAGCTTTCGAAATTCCCGCCCTAATCGGCATTCCCGCTGGCGTCGAAGTGCTGACGACTAAGATTTACTTGCAGATCAAAGGCGGCCTCATTCCCAAGTACGGCGAAGCCAGCGCATACTCGATAATTCTCATCGTGCTGGTCGCCGTCGGGCTCATTCCTTATTACCGGATCACGAGCAAGACCTATAAATTTACGACGATCAGCGGCAAGAATTTTCGCCCGCACCGTATCGCGCTTGGCAAGTGGCGCTGGCTTGGCGGTGGTCTGATGCTGGTTTTGCCGCTGCTCCAATTTTTACCGATTGTGGCGATCGCCTGGTCGTCGCTTCTTCCCTTCGCCCAAGTGCCATCCCGCAAAGCGCTGGAGCTATTGACGTTCAACAACTACATAGCGGCATTTAATGACAGTAGTGTCATTCGCTCCGTGACGAATAGTCTGACCGTCAGCATATCGTCGGCGACCGCAGCTGTTGCGATCACATTCTTTGCCGCGTGGCTGATCGTCCGCGCATCGATTAAAGCGCGCTGGATTTTGGATCAAATGGCCATGCTGCCGCTGGTCTTTCCGGGCATCGTCATGGGGATCGCGATTTTGAAAATGTATCTCCTATTGCCTGTTCCCGTTTACGGCACGATCTGGATCTTGGTCCTCGCATTTATCGCGCGCTATCTGCCCTATGGGATTCGCTTTAGTCATTCCGCGCTCCTGAGCTTGCATAAAGAGCTTGAAGAGGGCGCCATGGCGAGCGGTGCCAGTTGGTTTCAAATGGTTCGCCACGTTGTCGTCCCGCTGATCATGCCTGCATTGCTCGCCGGTTGGATTTATATTTTTCTCATCACCTTCAAAGAACTGTCGATCGCGCTGTTGCTCTACTCGCCCGGCTCGCAGGTGGTGGCGGTGACCATATGGGAATTGTGGGAAAACGGTCATGTCGGCGAGCTTGCGGCCTTCAGCCTCATCATCACCGTCGGCACAGTGCTCGTCGGCTCGCTGTTCCTCAACATAGCGCAGCGCTACGGACTACAGGACTGACCGAAGCGAATGCAAGCTATTGGAACGATTTGAACGTTTTGAACCACGGAACAGTTCCAGTCGTTCAAACAGTTCAAGCCGTTCAAGCCGTTAATTAACCGCAGGAGGCTTGATCGTGGAATTTACAATTATCGACGCCGACGCCCATCATTTGGACGGGCCGGCGTACAAAGCTTACTTGCCCGAGCGCTTCCGCGTGCGCAGTGGTCCCTATTTTCCATCGTTCGGTTGGGATATTTTTCTCAACGGCACCACCGGCCGCAAACCGGCCAACCCTGAGGAATACTGCAAAGACCTCGACGTCGAAAAAATCGGCGACGCGGTTGCATACCCGAGCAATGCCTTAGCGATCGGCCTCGTGCGCGAATTCGATCTCGCCGCCGAACTGGCTAAGGCGTACAACAACTGGGCCTGTGATTTCTGCAAGAGCAGTGGGAATCGGATCAAGTACGCCGCGGTGATCGCGCCCCAAGTCGTACCGGAAGCCGTAAAGGAAGTTCGCCGCGCCGTCAGCGAAAAAAGCGCCGTCGGCGTGATGATGCCAACCTATGTGCAATCGGGCTTGGACTTGGGACAGTCCCAGTTCGATCCAATCTACGCCGAAGCGCAGGAGCTCGGCGTGCCGGTCGGCTTTCACGCCACAGCCCAGGTTGCCGTCGGCAACACTCGCTTTCATAAATATCTCGGCGTCCATATGACTTCCCATCCCTTTGAACAAATGCTGTCAATCGTGTCGGTTATTTCCAACGGCGTGCTCGATCGCTTTCCGAAATTGAAAGTCGGATTTCTCGAGGCCGGCGTTGGCTTTCTGCCTTACTGGATGGAGCGCTTCGATGAAAAATATCTGCTGCGCAAATCCGAGATGGAGCCGCTCGAGATG
>DASPXM010000247.1:0-8670 GCA_035637295.1 Verrucomicrobiia bacterium | reverse complement strand
GATAATCTGATTCAGCTGATCCTTATCGTTACTCTTTGTCGCGAGTTGGTTCGCCTGCCGGATGAATACATTTTCGGCAAGATTCTTCCCGGCGCGGCGATTTCGATTCTCGTCGGCAATTTTTTCTATGCATGGCAGGCGCGCCGGCTCGCGCGCGCGACCGGGCGCGACGACATCACCGCGCTGCCCTACGGCATCAACACCGTAAGTCTGTTCGCTTTCGTTTTCTTTATCATGTTGCCGATCGTTCAGGAGACCAAGGACCCGGTGTGGGCCTGGAAAGTCGGGCTCGTCGCTTGCTTTCTCAACGGCGTCATCGAGATTGCCGCCGCGTTCATCGCCGAGAGCGTGCGCCGGGTGACGCCGCGCGCCGCGCTCTTGTCGGCGTTGGCGGGCATCGCGATTACTTTTATCGCGATGGATTTCACATTTAAGATTTTCGCTCAGCCTTTGGTGGCGATGGTGCCGATGGCGGTGATCTTTGTCGCTTACTTTTCGCATCAGAGACTTCCGCTCGGTCTTCCCGGCGGGATGGTGGCGATCGCCATTGGAACAATTCTCGGTTGGCTGCTTGGGACTATGAACGGTAAAGCGCTGAACGCGAATTACACCTTGGCACTGCCGGCGTTCACCGGTGGGTCACTCTGGGAAGCGCTCACGCATCCCGCGTTTCTCAATTATTTCTCGGTGATTTTCCCCATGGGGATTTTCAACGTCGTTGGGTCACTGCAGAATATCGAAAGCGCCGAAGCCGCCGGCGACCGCTTCCGAACATTTCCATCGCTGATGGCGAACGGTATTGGTTCGGTGGTCGCGGCGCTTTTCGGCAGCGTGTTTCCCACGACGATCTATATCGGCCACCCGGGTTGGAAACGGCTAGGCGCGCGTTCGGGCTATTCGGCTCTTAATGGCATCTTTATCAGTGTTCTCTGTTTTACCGGCACGATTCAAGCAGTGCTCGGACTGATTCCATTGCAGGCCGGCATCGGAATTCTCCTTTACATCGGTATCATCATCGTCGCCCAGTCGTTTCAGGAAACTCCAAAAGAACATGCGCCGGCAGTGGCACTGGGCATCGTGCCGGCCTTGGCAGGTTGGGGCTTGTTAATGGTTGAAACGGGACTGAGGGCTGCAGGCAAGTCGCTGTTCGAAGTCGGCTTAGGCCGGTTCAATCAAGAGAGTCTGGCGATTCACGGCATGATTTCGTTGGAGCGGGGATTCATTTTTACCTCGATGATCCTCGCGGCCATCGGCGTGGCGCTCATCGAACGACGGTTTTCCAGCGCCGGCATGTGGTCACTGGCAGCGGCGTTATTCTCCGCTATCGGAATCATTCACGCCTATGACCTTACGGCGGGTGGTATCACCAGCCGGTTCGGTGTCATGGCTGCGCCTGACTTCGCCACGGCTTATTTGTTACTCGCGCTGCTATTTTTCGGCGTCGGCCTGATCGGCCGGAGAGAGTGAGGCAGGATCGTGCTTGTTCGATTCCCAGCGAGACGCTTGTCGCGTATTACAACGATGTTGGCATGGGAAACGGATACTCTCGATTGTTGACCTGGGTCACTTGCCAGTCGCCGTTGCCGTCGTAGCGCAGCCTCGTGAGACTACACGGATCGAGGTGGAAAGTGCGATAAGCGTTGAGATGAGTACCGGTGACGCGGCAAATGATTCCCAAAATCGGAAAATTGTGGCTGACGACCAGAATGCGTTCCGCTTCCTGGTGCCGCCGTACAATCTGAGTCAAAGCATTCCATGCCCGCTCGGCGACATCGCCGAGCCGCTCGCCACCCGGAACGCTTATTTCCGCAGGGATACTGCGCCAGCGCGCTAGAAACTCGGCGTAGTTGGTTTTGATTTCGTTGAAGGTCAAACCCTCGAGCTCGCCGTGATCGAGCTCGCGCACATCGTCCTCGATCGTCACGGATAACTTATGTGGCTGGCTGATGAGGTCAGCGGTTTGGCGCGCGCGCCGAAGGTTACTGGAATAGATCGCGTGGATTTCTTCCTGGCTCAAGAGCGTCGCGAGCCGCTCGGCTTGGCGAATGCCAACGTCGCTCAAGTCCCGGTCGATCGAGCCCTGGCAGCGGCCTTGGAGATTCCAATCCGTGGCGCCGTGGCGTACTAAAAGAATTTGCACAGCGAAATGATCTCAAGCAAAACGGTCTGCTGAAAATCAGCCTTTCAACAGTCCGACCAAATTTAACTCTCTTCCAAGAAAGCGGTGTTTACCTTGATCTTGGCCTTGGCCTTCAGACCTTCCAAAAATTTGATCAGAGCGCGCTGGCGGCTTTCCGCTAAAGCTTGTTTTCTGAGTATGTCTTTTTCTTTTTCGAATTGCCCCATGTCAGCGCCCTGGCTATCTTTGAATGCAAAGAGATAGAGGATATCTTTCTGGGTGTAGAGTCTATCGGGAATCGGCTTTTGCGGCGACACGGCTATCGGACCGGCTTTCATTTCCGCGAGTTCGCCGATCTTCGGCAGCTGCGGCGCGCTGCGCGAGAACCAGCCGGTCTCCTCAAGTTTCAGATTATTCGCTTGGGCGAGCTTGACAATATCCTTCTCTTTTCTAAGCTGCTCGAGCAAGCTGTTGCCTTTTTGCAGAGCCATTTCGTAGGCCTTGGATTCTTTCAGGCTCTTCTCGATTTGTCCTCTCGCGTTCTCAAGCGGTGGAACGGTCGGTTCGATTCTCTGCTTGAGCCGCAATATATAGTACGCGTTGTTGCCTTCAATGATTGGACCGACGTCCTTCGGTGCTAATGCGAACGCGTTCTTATAAAATTCTTGATTGTCGCCGATTTCCGGCACGATCTGACCGACGGAAAGCCAATTCGTCGTATTCACTTTGGCGCCGCTCTTTTGCGCCAGCTTGTTGAAGTCACTGCCGGAAAGCGCCTTTTCGCGGTCGCGATCGGCAATCTTGGCGGCCTCGCGTTTTGCCTTTTCGTTTTTCAGCGTCTTGATAATCTCAGGGGTGGCTTCTTTCAGTGTCGGCGTCTTTTCGTTCTTCATATCCTCGACTTTGAAAATCTGAAAGCCTGCCGGGGTTTCTACCGGGTTGCTAATCTCGCCCTTGGCGAGACTGAAGATAGTTTTTTCGACCGTTGGCTCCATTTGCCCTTGCGTGACCCAACCCGCGTCGCCACCTTTAGCAGCGCTGGGGTCATCCGATTCGCGTTTCGCCAGCTCGGCAAAGTTTTTACCGCCGCGCGCTTCTTTGACGATACGGTCGGCGCGCTCTCGCGCGGCCTTTTTCTGCGTCGCATCGGCATCCGGCGCGACGCGAATCGATATGTAACCAACTTTCGCTTCTTTGGGTTTACGAAACTTGCTTTCTAGATTGGCCTGATAATATTCTTCGATCTCTTTGTCGCTCACTTGAATTGCCGAAGCGAATTGCTCGTAAGGATAATTGAGATACTCAACTTGAACTTTCAGCGGCTCTTTCAGCGATTCTTTGTTGCGCTCATAGAACTTTTTAATGTCATCTTCACTGAGCTTGACCTGCGAAACAAAATCACTCACCGGCAGCTTGATATAGTGGAGATTGAGTTTTTCTTGATCGAGACGATAGCGGTCACGTACCTCGGCATCGGTCACTTGTACGGAGTCGAGAATGATGCTGTAAAGACGTTGCATCGTCAGCTGATCGCGTTGTTCCTCTTCAAATTGCCCCGGCACCAGCCGATTGGCTTGGAGAATTTTCAGATAGTGGTCTTTACTGAAACGTCCGGCAATCTGAAATTCGGGCGCTTTGCCGAGATGGTCGGCCAAGTCGTCGTCGGTCGCCAAAAGCCCGAGGCTGCGCGCTTCCTGGAGAACGAGTTTTTTCTGAATCAATTCCTCGATCAAGTTAGCTTTAAGATTTAACCCTTTGATCATCTCCGGCGTCAGCGAGCCCTTGAGAATCTCACGGTAGCGCTGCACAGCACGTTCGTATTGGAGGGCAAATTCGCGCTGGCTGATGGTTTCACCGTTGACCTCGGCGACTTCTACGGCCGTTGAGTCGCGATATTTACTGCCGCCATAAAATGCAATAAATACGATGATAATGATGCCAAGAAGGATAGTAATTCCCCAATTTCTCTTCTGTTTGCGTAAAAAATCGAGCATGTGACAGAGAACCTTTCGCAAAAAAGGGTAAAAAAGTGCCTTTCCATGATAAAAAATGGCCTGGGCCAATGCAACCGGCCAGACTTCGCTAATGCGAATTTTCTTTAAGTTTTTCCTTATCTTGCTTGCTTCTGCCAAATCTGTTATTTTCTCGTTGCTTATCGGTTTTTTTCGCGCGCAAGAAGGAGTTTGCTGATGTTGGATGCCCTGTTCGGCATCTTTTCCAATGATCTCGCGATTGATCTGGGGACCGCCAACACTCTGATCTACGTTAAGAACCAAGGCATCGTGTGTAACGAGCCGTCGGTCGTTGCGGTGCAACAACGAAACGAGCGCGGCGGAAAAAAAGTTCTGGCGGTGGGCGCGGAAGCGAAGCGGATGTTAGGGCGAACGCCCGGCAGCATCGTTGCCATCCGGCCGCTCAAAGACGGTGTCATCGCCGATTTCGAGATTACCGAGGCGATGCTGCGTTACTTCATCCAAAAAGTTCACAACCGACGCACGCTGGTCCGGCCGCGTATCATTGTTGGCGTGCCGTTCGGCATCACTGAAGTCGAGAAGCGCGCAGTTCGAGAGTCTGCCGAATCGGCGGGAGCACGGGAAGTTTATCTGATCGAAGAACCCATGGCCGCCGCTATAGGCGCGGGACTGCCGATCACCGAGCCTACCGGCAACATGATCGTCGACATCGGCGGCGGCACCACCGAAGTCGCCGTGATCTCACTTTCCGGCATTGTCTTTTCACGCTCGGTGCGCGTCGGCGGCGACAAGATGGACGAAGCGATCGCTCAGTTTATCAAACGAAAATACAATCTGCTCGTCGGCGAACGCACCGCCGAACTGATCAAGATCACCATCGGCTCGGCGTATCCCAGCGACGAGGTGCAGACGATGGAGATCAAAGGGCGCGATCTGGTCGCCGGTGTGCCCAAAACCGTGGTCATCACGGACGAAGAAATTCGCGACTCGCTGCTCGAACCGATCAATCAAATCGTCGAGGCGGTCCGGCTTTCGCTTGAACGGACTCCACCCGAGCTCGCCTCAGATATCGTCGATCGCGGCATCGTGCTTGCGGGCGGCGGCGCGCTCTTGAGAAATCTAGACATTCTTTTGCGCGAGGAGACCGGCTTACCGGTGATGATGGCGGACGATCCATTGACCGCCGTCGTCATGGGCGCAGGCAAAGCCCTGGATGAAATTACACTCCTCAGAGAGGTCGCGGTTCATTAGACCGAGGTCCGCATGGATTCTGACGGTTGGAGGCGATCGAGCCTTCCATGCTCGCTTTTCTGCGTAAGAACCAAGTTGCTTTAAGCTCCTGCTGCTGTCTTCTGCTGTCGATCTACATATTAACCGCCGCCGCGCGCGGTCAATTGAAGAACGAGCCTCTAAGCGCGCTGCTCATGTGGATCATGCGGCCTTTGCAAATTGCTTCGCAGGAAACGGTCAATTGGATAAAAGGGTTTCAGGAAAATTATGATACTCTTGCCGGTTTCCGCTCAGAGAACGAAAGACTACGCAAGCGGGTCCAAGCCCTTGAGGTTGAAAGACAGAAACTTTTAGAGGCCGAAGCGACCAACCGCCGGCTCAAAGAGTTGCTTGATTTCCGCAGCCATTTACCCGACACGGTGGTCACCGCGTCGATCATTGCCAATAGCGCCAGCAGCTGGTTTCAAAGCTGTCTCCTCAACAAAGGCAGCGCCGACGGCGTCCGCAAAGGCATGGCCGTGGTCACGCCATTGGGCGTCGTCGGACAGGTGGTCGCCGTCACGGCGCGTACGGCGAAGGTGATACTTTTGACCGATCCCAATAGCGGCATCGATGTGCTAGTGCAGCGGACGCGCAGCCGCGGTATCGTTTCCGGATCGTTAGAAGACGGCACGGTGCTCAAGTACGTCAAACGGAGTGAAGACATCCAGGAAGGCGACAGGTTGATTACCTCCGGTGTGGACGGGGTGTTTCCCAAGGGCCTAATGGTCGGCACCGTGATCAAGGTGCGCAAGCAGCATCTCGGCTTGTTTCAATTCATCGAAGTCCTTCCGGCGGTCCGGTCCGAGCGCGTCGAGGAGGTTCTGGTCGTCGCGGCGGAGAGCGGCGCAGAAAAGAAACCGTGAGGGCTGCAACCGTCGGCGTTTTTCCCATGAGGCTCTTCTTGCTCTATTTTTCCGTCGGGGTCTTTCTCATAGTGCTCCAAGGCACTTTCCTTCGCCTACTACCGTTCGGTCCCGTCGTGCCCGACCTCGTCCTGGTGCTGTGCGTCTACTTGGGACTGCATCATCCTACGATGGGGGCGGCATTGGGTTCCTTCCTATTGGGTTATTCGGTCGATGTCGTCTCAAGCCGATTGCTGGGGCTCAACGCTTTCGCCATGTCGCTCGTGTTCTTGTCGGTGTACTTGAGTTCACGGTCGATCTGGATACAAAACCCTCTCGTTACTTCCTTTGTGGTGCTGCTGGCGGCGCTGGTGAAAGGAGCGGCCTTGGTGTTGCTATGGGCGGTCTTCCTCAGCGTGGAAGGATTTTGGCTGGGCGCCGCGCGATATATTATAATGGAAGCACTCGTGGCGGCATTGCTTGCGCCGGTGGTTTTCGCTCTGTTAAGGCGCGGGCAAAATTACGTCGAGAAATTTCGCGTTGCCGCCCAGTAGAAGCCATGGCTGCACTTACCGAGATCAATAAACAAGACGGTGCGCCTGAACTGCGCCGGCGCGCCGGCTTGCTCTACGCTCTGCTCATCATCGCATTTTTTGGTCTCGTGTCCAGGCTGATTTTTCTCCAAATCATTCAGGGGGAGCGTTATACCTTTTTGTCGGAGAATAACCGGATACGCCTCAAGCGGGTGCCGGGCACTCGCGGCATGATGTTCGACCGCCAAGGTCAGTTGCTCGTCGACAGCCGGCCTTCCTTCGACCTCATTTTTGTCCCCGAAGATGCCGATGATCCGGCTAAGACCTTGCGTTTGCTGGCGCAATATCTAAGGCGAGACGAAAATGAGCTGCTAAAAACTTTTGAAGAGTCCAAGAGCCGGGCGGCTTTTGACGAGATGGTGTTGGGCCGGGATGTCGACTGGCCTGCGGTCGTCGCCGTGGAATCGCACCAGCTCGACTTACCGGGGGTCAGTTTGCGGACTCGGCCACGGCGCAATTACGCAGACGGACCGATGGCCGCGCATGTCTTGGGCTATCTCGGCGAGATTAATCAAAAGCAATTGAATATTCTAAAGGAACAAGGTTACGTCGTCGGCGACGAGATCGGCCAGTACGGGCTTGAGCGGCGCTGGGAAGAGTTGCTGCGCGGCCAAAGCGGTGGACAGCAGGTGGAAGTCGACGCGCTGGGCCGCCGCGTGCGGGTGCTCCACGAAGTGACCGACGTACCAGGCTATACGGTTCGCTTAACTTTGGACCGACAGATGCAGGAAGCCGCTTACGAGGCGCTCAAAGGCAAAGAGGGGACGATCGTAGCCCTCGATGTGCACAGCGGGGCGATCCTTACCCTGGCAAGCACGCCGGCATTCGATCCCAACGTCTTTGCCCGGGGTATTAAATCCGAAGAATGGAGCGCGTTGATCAAGGACCAGCTGCGGCCGCTCAGCAATCGCGCGACTCAAGGTCAATTTCCACCGGGATCGACATTCAAAATTATCATGGCCATTGCCGCTCTCGAAGAAGGAGTCATCAACCCGGAAAGCTACATTCAGGACCCGGGTTTCTTTACATTCGGCAACCGCAGCTTCCGCGACTGGAAAAAAGGCGGCCACGGCGCCGTGAACTTCCACCGGGCGATTGTCGAATCCTGTGACACCTACTTTTACCAGCTCGGTCCAAAACTTGGCATCGACCGGATCGCCAAGTGGGCGCACGCGTTCGGCCTGGGCGAGAAAACCGGCATAGCCTTGGACGACGAGAGAACCGGCGTGATTCCCGATACCGAATGGAAGCGCAAGAGATATCGCCAACCCTGGTTCCCGGGTGAGACCGTTTCCGTTGCCATCGGCCAGGGCTACGTGACGGTTACACCGCTGCAGCTTGCCAATATGATGGCCGCCGTCGCCAACGGCGGCAAACTTTTTCGCCCGTACCTCGTCAGCAAAGTGGAATCCGTAGACGGCGCCACCATGCGCGAGTATGGACCGGAACTGATTCGCACCATCGAGTTGAAACCGGATACATTAAACCGAGTGCGCAACGCCCTTGCCGATGTTGTCAGCGGCGCCCATGGTACTGGCGGCGCGGCTAGGTCCCAGATGGTTGAGATCGCCGGAAAAACCGGCACCGCGCAGGTCATCGAGATGAAGAGCGCCTACCTGAAGAGCGAACAACTTTCCTACTTCAATCGAGACCACGCCTGGTTCGTTTCCTACGCTCCGGTAGACCATCCGGAAGTCGCGATCGCCGTGCTGGTCGAGCATGGCGGCCATGGCGGCGATGCCGCCGCGCCAATGGCGAAGAAAGTGTTCGAGAAGTTTATCGAGCTCAAAAAGAAAACGACGGAGAAACAGGAAGTGCAAATCGACGGAGAGACTCGTGCAAATTGATCGCCGCCTGATCTCTCATTTCGA
>DASPXM010000246.1:0-7654 GCA_035637295.1 Verrucomicrobiia bacterium | reverse complement strand
AGCTTCCGACGCTTTGGCAAGCATCTCTAATGACGTAGTGGTTATTCTATCGTCGCTAATTTCCGCATAGACCCAGATTGTCTCTGCCACTTAGATCACCTTGATTTCAGCAAGGAAGTCGGCGATCTGCTTGCCGCCTTCGCCTTCGTCGGTCACCGCTTTGCCGGCCTGCCGCTTGGCCGGCCGGCCGATAGTGAGAACTTTTTCCCGCGCGCCTTTTTCCCCGACCTGATCCGGCGACAAACCGAGGTCCGCCGCAGTGTAAACTTTGATTTCCTTTTTCTTCGCCGACATGATGCCTTTGAGCTGCGGATAGCGCGGCTCGTTGATACCGCTGCTGCAAGCGACCAGCGCCGGCAATGTCGACTCGACGACGTCATAGCCGGTCTCGCCCTGGCGCTTGATCGTAATCTTGTTGCCGTCGACGGAGATCTCCTTGGCGAACGTCACCGGTGGCACGCCGAGAAAATGAGCGATCTGCCCGGGCACGATGCCGGAGTAGCTATCGCTGCTCTCGGTCGCGCACAGGACCAAGTCGAACTCTTGTTTCTTGATCGCCGCGGCCAAAAGTTTCGCCGTGCCGAGCGTGTCGGAGCCGGCGACCGCATCGTCTAAAATATGCACCGCCGAGGCCGCACCCATCGCCAGAGCATTGCGAATGCCGATGGTCGCATCGCTGGTGCCCATCGTAATCAGCGTCACGGCTCCGCCATGCTTTTCTGTGAGCCGCAAACCTTCTTCCACGGCGCTGGCCGCCGCCGGATCGAGCTCGTGCGGCACGCCTTTGCGCACCATCCGCTTGGTGTTGGCGTCGAGCTCGATGATGAC
Source organism: Verrucomicrobiia bacterium (assembly GCA_035637295.1). Lineage (GTDB taxonomy): Bacteria > Desulfobacterota > Binatia > UBA9968 > UBA9968 > DP-20. The sequence goes on along the minus strand of DASPXM010000246.1, from coordinate 6,826 downwards.
CGTGCTCGCGGGAATCACTTTACCGCATACGACAACGTTCAATGTTTCGATCTCCCTTGAGTCTGAGGACCGGTTACAAATACGACAAAGGCGCCTTCACGATCAAGGCGCCTTGTTGGTTAAACTCTTAATCGGCGAGCTAGAAGCGGTCTACGCGATCCACTCCTTAACGTTACCTTCCATCACCACGTCCAGGATTTCTTTGCAGTCCACGATCGCTTGGTCGACGATCTTTGGATCATCCTTGAGATGCGGTATGCCGGTGCCCACCGCTTTCTTTATGGCTTGGATAAATTCTTTGAACTGCTGATCTAATGCTTCGGTATTTGGTGCTGCTTCCATGCCATCCCTCAAAATTAAGTGTACAACCGTCCCTTGTTGGGATCGGGCAGTGTAAGTCCCATTTTCAAAATCAGCGCGTCGATTTCGTCCTTGTATTGCTGGCGCGCCACCGCGTTGTGCCGGCGTTTCAAGCCCCAGTGCATGTATCGTTCTGAACGATAGGACTTGCTATTGCCGAACATGTCGAGCCCCTTTGCGTACCAGTAATCGACAGCTCTTTGAATTCGTTCTTTCGATTCTCCGCCTTTCGCCGCGAAGTCGGCGGATGCGTTGGTGCCGAAGTCGACGTGCCCTTCTTCTTCTCGGATGATATCCGGATCCTCAACCACACGAGCCAGCGGTAAATAAGTGCAGCCGATGAATTCCTCGAGCTGAAATCGACCGACGCGGTCGACGAGAAATCCGAACACGGCGAAATCTTCCCAAGTCTTGATCTCGCCCCGAAACGCTTCCACGTAGCGCTCCTGATTAGGCCGGCTGAGCGTGTATGAAACATCGACGCCGATATCGCCGGCCAAACGGGCCATTTTCCGAAAATGATCCATTTCTTCCGCAGCCGTGCGCGCGACGATGAGCTGGTCCAGCTTGGTCGGCGCCGACGGTAGGATGTGCTTTACGTAGAGATTCGGGCCGCCGATTTCGCAGTCGGCCTGGATGGCCAATACTCGGCGTAGTAAGTCTTGGTATTCCGGATCCTGTTTTTCAAAGTCCTTTAAATCGACCTTATCGCTAAACATCGATGCCCTCCTGTGATGGCTAATTCCGCGTAGCTGCTAACAAAATCCTTAACAAAACGACCCCGATAAATCAACAGAGAAGCGCCGCACCGGCAACGGTCGGATCACTGACCTTGACGAACCGATGACTCACGATCGATTGCTTTACTAGGCAAGCCCTTTTCACTAGACTACCGGAAACTTCGAGAGAGAGCCGCTATGACTATCGGCGAAAATCTCACCCTCCTGACCGATCTATACCAGCTGACGATGGCGCAGAGCTACTTTCGCGAACAGCGCATGGAGAATGCAACTTTCAGTCTTTTTATCCGCTCCTATCCACCGAACCGCGGCTATTTTGTTTCGGCGGGATTGCTGGACGTTTTGGCATACCTCGAAGATTTTGCCTTCGATGCGTCAGGCCTTGATTATTTGGCGACGCAAAAGCTTTTTTCAGACGATTTCCTACACTATCTCACTGATCTACATTTCACGGGCGACGTTTGGGCCATTCCTGAGGGGCGAGTTTTCTTCAAAGACGAACCGATCATTGAGATTACCGCACCGATCATTCAGGCCCAAATTGTCGAGACGTTCGTCATCAATCAGCTCCATCTGCAGACTTTGATCGCTACCAAAGCAGCGCGCTGCGTACACGCCGCCGCCGGGCGACCCGTGGTCGACTTCGCGCTGCGACGCACACACGGCACCGATGCCGGCATGAAAGTCGCGCGGGCGAGCTATATCGCCGGCTGCGCCGGAACCAGTAATGTGTTAGCCGGCAGCCGCTATGGGATCCCGGTTGTCGGTACCATGGCGCACTCCTTCGTGATGAGCTTCGACCGCGAGATCGACGCATTTCGCGCCTATGCGGCAAGTTTTCCCGACAGCGCGATTTTGCTCATCGATACCTACGACACGGCCGCCGGGGCGGCTAACGCCGCCCAAGTTGCTCAAGAAATGGCTGCTCGCGGCAAGAAGCTAATCGGCGTGCGTATCGATAGCGGCGATCTGGCGGCACAGGCCCGCGCGGTTAGAAAAATTTTGGACGAAGCGGGCTTTGCGGACTGCAAAATTATCGGCAGCGGTGGATTAGACGAATATGAGCTCGCCGAACTAGCGAAGGTTCCTTTCGACAGTTACGGTGTCGGCACCAAGATGGGGATATCAGCCGACGCGCCTTGGACCGATATCTCGTACAAGCTCGTCGAGTATCAGGACCGGCCTGTGCTGAAGCTCAGCACGGGCAAGGCATCTTGGCCAGGAAAGAAACAGCTGTTTCGCTTTCGCGACAGCAGCGGTCAACTGGAGCGCGACTTCGTCGGACTGCGCGATGAGAAACTTCCGGGTGAAAGCTTATTGAAACATGTCATGCAGGACGGCAGGCGCAGCGAAACCTATCCATCCTTGGTGGAGATTCGCAAAGTCTTCGAGGCGGACTTTTCCTCACTTCCCGAAGGCGTGAAAGCCATTCGCGACCCGAGCGTGTACGCCGTTGAGTTCTCGCCGAGATTACAAGCTTTGCGGGACGAAATCACTGAGAAGATTGGGCGGAGCTAGGATCGCAACGCGCGGCGAGCGAGCTTCGCTAGAAGCGCGTTCGCAGGCTGCTCAAAAAGATCTCAGAGGCGAGGCGCGCGAAGAATCGACGAGCGAAGGCGTACTATGCGGGTACGTTGGAGCGAGGCGATTGAGCGCAACGAAGCATATGAGTCTTTTTCAGCAGCCTGCTAAAACTTCACCACCGCCGCACCCCAGGCGAACCCAGCGCCGAAGGCATTAAGCAGAACGATGTGCCCTGGCTTTATTCGCCCCTGCCGTTTGGCCTCATCCAGAGCGACGGGAATGGAGGCCGCCGAAGTATTGCCGTATCTATCGACATTCACCATCACTTTTTCCATCCCGACACCGAGCCTTTCGGCGAGCGCAACGATGATCCTGCGATTAGCTTGATGGGGAATCACCAGCGATATCTGTTCGACATCGACACTTGCCTTGGCCAATGCTTGTCGGCTGACCTCCTCCATCGAGCGCACGGCGATCTTGAACACTTCTTTGCCATTCATCGTGATCGTGTGTTCGTTTTGCCGCACCGTCTCGGCGGTCGCCGGCTTGAGCGACCCACCCGCGGGCACGTACAGCGTCTTCACGTAGGAGCCATCGGTGCGCAGCTTGGTGCTGAGAATCCCGGAACCGTTTTCGGTTGCGCCCAGGACCACGGCGCCGGCGCCATCACCGAAAAGGATGCAAGTCGCGCGGTCTTGCCAGTTGAGCAACCGGCTAAGCGCATCCGAACCGATCACCAGAGCATTGTCAATCTGACCGGTACGAATAAAGGAGTCCGCCACGGATAAAGCGTTCAAGAATCCCGAACATGCCGCGCCGACATCAAAAGAAAAAGCGTTGCGCGCCCCGAGCATATCTTCCAGAACACACGCGGAGCTGGGGAAAGGATAGTCGGGTGTCACCGTGCCCATGATAATAGCATTGAGATCTTTAGCCTCCATGCCGGCATCCGCTAGCGCCCGCCTGGCCGCCTGAAACGCCATGTCGGCATTGCCTTTGCCACTCTCGAGCACGCGCCGCTCTTTAATGCCTGTTCTTACGGTGATCCATTCGTCGCTGGTGTCGACCATTTTTTCCAGGTCGCGATTGGTCACAACCCTGGTGGGTAGTTCAGATCCGGTTCCCAAGATCGCGCTGCGACGTTGTGACCGGGTCATTGGGCTCTCCTAAAAATCGCGCAGGCGTTGGTCCCACCGAAACCAAAAGAATTTGACAGCGCGACTTCGATAGCGGCTTTACGCGGCTTATTGGGCACGTAATCGAGATCGCACGCGGGGTCCGGATTCTCATAATTGATCGTCGGTGGCAACATGCCGTCACGAAGCGCGAGCACGGAGTAGACGCCCTCCACTGCGCCAGCGGCGCCGAGCAGGTGACCCGTCATGGACTTGGTCGAGCTTACCGCGAGCTTGGCGACTTGTTCTCCGAACACTGTCTTGATGGCCGTGGTTTCATTAGCGTCGTTGTATTCGGTCGAGGTCCCGTGAGCGTTGATGTAATCAATATCGCTCGGCGCAATCCCGGCGTCTTTCAGGGCCAAGCGCATGCAACGCGCCGCCCCTTCACCCTCCGGCGATGGCGCGGTCATATGATAGGCGTCGCCATTGGCAGCATAGCCGATCACTTCGGCGTAAATCTTGGCGCCGCGTTTGAGCGCCTGCTCGCGCTCCTCGAGGATCAACACTCCCGACCCTTCGCCAACCACGAAACCGTCGCGTTCTTTATCGAATGGCCGGCTGGCTCGTTCGGGTTCGTCGTTACGAGTCGAGAGCGCTTTCATGGACGCAAAGCCGCCAACGCCGAGAGGGGTAATGACCGACTCGGCGCCACCAGCGATAACGGCATCCTGCATTCCGCGCCGGATCAAATGGAATGCTTCGCCGATCGCGTGAGTGCCGGAAGCACAGGCCGAGGTCGGTGTCCAATTAACCCCTTTGGCGCCGTAGCGAATCGCGATATGGCCGGCAGCCAGGTTGGAAATAACTTTGGGAATGAAAAATGGCGAGATCTTTCGAGGCCCACCGTCGAGCAGCGCCTTGTGCGTGACTTCGATCGTATCGAGACCACATAAACCGACACCAATAATCACGCCGACCTCTTCCGCGAATTCCCCTTCGATTTTCAACCCGCTGTCCTCCACCGCCATCGCCGCCGCGCCGAGCGCATATTGAATAAAGAGATCCATTTTTTTGATCTCTTTAGCGTCGATGAAATCTTCCGCCTTGAAGTCCGGCACTTCGCCGGCGATGCGCGACGCGAATCCGTCAGTCGCAAAACGTGTAATCTTGCGGATTCCCGACCGGCCTTCTAGTATAGCCTGCCAATTTTTTTCGACACCGGTTCCCAGCGGAGAAACTATACCTAGACCCGTTACTACAACCCTACGTTGTTCGTTCATGTTCACCCGTCCCAACCACACATTAATCAAATTGTAATGGAATTGAAACTTTATAGTTGACTCGCCAGAGCGGGTCAATAGGAATTCAGATTATTGATATTTTTCGTGCACTTGAAGGATTCGATGAAGGAGTGGTTCGATTCTGCTTGGGGCCATCTGCAAGGTCTGCGGTTGGTCATCGTGCTCGGTCTGCATGGCTTCCAACACTGCAGCCACGGAATCGCGCAGGCCGACTAGATCGTAACCGCCCTCGAGCAAGAAGGCGATACGGCCGTCGGCGAATCGCTCGGCAAGGACGAGCAGTTTCTGCGCCATCGCGCCAAATCCTGCTTCGGTAACACCCATGCCACCCAGCGGATCCCGCCGGTGCGGATCGAAACCGGCGGAAACCAAAATCCACTCCGGTGCAAATTTTTCCGCGGCGGGCACGACGACCTGTTCGAAAACTTGAAGATATTCAGCATCGCCACATCCGGCCGGCAGCGGTATGTTGATGGTGAAGCCTGCGCCGGCATTGACGCCGACTTCGTTGACGGCGCCGCTGCCCGGATAAAAAGGAAATTGATGCGTCGAGATGAACAAGACGGACGGATCATCGTAGAACGCGTCTTGGGTCCCGTTCCCATGATGAACGTCCCAGTCCATGATGAGAATTTTTTTCGCCCCGTGGATACGCTTGAGATATTCGGCGCCGACCGCCATCGTGTTAAACAAGCAAAAACCCATCGCCCGATTGCGCAAAGCGTGATGACCGGGCGGCCGAACCAACGCGAAGCCGTTCCGGCTATCTTTTGCTGCGATGGAATCGAGCAGGTTCAAAAAGCCGCCGACGGCGAGCAATCCGACGCCGAAAGAATCGCGGCAAGTAATCGTGTCGCCGTCGAGCGCGTATCGGTTGACGCTGGAAGTTGACGCGACCAGGCGTACGTGATCGGCGCCGTGGGTGTGTTCGATATCGGCTCGGCTGGCGGCCCTTGGTGGCAAAAGCTGAAACTTTTGCTGACTAAGTCCGCCGGCCAATTCGAGCAGCACTTGAATGCGGTCAGGCCGCTCGGGATGGTCCTCTCCCGGAAAGTGCTTTAAGTACTCCGGATCGACGACTACGGCTGTTTTCCCCATGAAGATAACGTAACATCTACACAAGAGCCCTGCAAAGCGACCGGCGATATCTCAGGAGCGCAGAGTGGCACGTGCACTTAGTTGAACGATTAGGATCTTGCCCCTTCGCAAGGCTCTGCGGTAAATCGCACACACGGCTCGGTGCACGAATCAGGAGCGAATCGGGCACAAGGACGTGACCAACTCGACAAACTCAGCACGAACCGCCGGGATAACAACGCGAACGAAGAGTTATTCAATAATTTGTCAACGCGGTCACTTCACCTGGAGGTTATTCACGACGCTTTTGACTCCCCCAACGCCGCGCGCGATCTGTTCGGCTTTACTTCGGTCCGAGGCCGAATCGACCACGCCGGTTAGCTGGACCACGCCGCGATTGGTGTCGACTTGAACGCGCGTCAATGTAATGCCTTTTTCCGCCGCGAGCTTGGTCTTTACGCTCGTGGTAATGGTCGTATCGTCGATGTTTTGTCCCATGGTCTCACCGGTGATGGCTTGGCAGCCACTCAGAAACCAAACCAAACCGATTACCGGTAAAAGCGCTTGCGCTATCTTTCGCATAGATCAACCTCCCCTCAAGAATTATCGCTGATCCTATACACTAACGAAGATGCGCGCAATCCCATAATCTGGGCCGGCGATGTCAGGCGATTCGCCGCGCCAGCTCCTGAATCTGATCCATCGA
>DASPXM010000245.1:0-14431 GCA_035637295.1 Verrucomicrobiia bacterium | reverse complement strand
GTGCCGTATTCCGGGTCGCCTCGTACGTGCAGCCGAGCGCGAACGAAGTCGATGTCTCTCCACGTCACATGCCTAGCTTCGCCAACCCGAAGCCCGCTAAAGGCGAGAAAGCGCACAAGATTTGCGCAGTCTTTCGACTGTCCGGCGCCTGCGGTGCGGATCTCCTCAACAAATTTTAAGAACTGTTCGCGTGATGGAAGTTCCAGTTGCTTCTGCCGCACCCTAACTCGCGAAAGGCGGCTGGTTGGATTATTAAATCGCGCCCCTGTGCTAATCGCTTCTTCGAAAACCGCTCGCAATGTGCCGATGCTGTTGTTGACCACGGTTGGAGCGTAATGCTGCTGAAATCGCACAACCCAATTCTCGCAATCGCGTTCACTAATTTTGCGAACATCCGTTTCAAATAGTGACGGCCAGGAGCGGCGAATGAAGTCAACCGTCTTCTCGCGGTAATCCTTCGAGCGCGGCTTGAGCGAGACGTCAGCTCGGACCTTCTGGAGATAGACTTCTACGGCATCACCAACGGTCATCTTGCCAGCGGCAAACGCCTGGGACGATTCATATCGCGAACGGTACTCACGGATCTTCTCCGGCAATCGCTGTTTGGCGACTGAGAATACGGTGGTTTCGAGGCTCTGCCGAATTCGCCTGCCACCAACTTGGAACCGAGCAAAGTACGTCCCCGAAGGGCGATATCGAAGCAAATTCTGAATGCTGGTGCTCTCCCAAAGTGGCTCTTTTCCGTTCAACATCGGTCGTCCAAGCCACATTCGCAGGGAGTGCGAACAGTTTTGCTCCACCGTCGGAGCGAGTATCGGGAACCCCGAGCACAGTTTGATTGTCAGCGGGATTGCCGACTCTGCATCCTGCGGCTATTATCGCTGGCAAATTTGCTGAGTGGTACAATTGGGTGGTACAATGGCCTTCCGAGACAGTGTAAAACAGGCACTTTTCCCTCGTAAATGCACCGTTAGCTCAATTGGCAGAGCAAGTGACTCTTAACACGCTCGTTAAGGTGTAAACAACAACACATTACCGAATACGCTACCGATCAAAGAGGCCGTGTATACATGCATGCAACAGAATCTGTGGTACAACACGTCTGATTTAACGAGCCACGCAGTACGATGTAACGATTCGCAGCATCTGCGGTCACAGCTTTCATAATAAGCATTCATACGACGAGGGTGAACATTCCGCGCCGAAGAACGTTGTGCCTGCCACAAATGTTTTGATCGCCAACAAAAAGGCGCGCCCGGTCCGACGCCTCTGCGCCGGCGACTCAAACGGACGAAGTTCTTCAAGATGTTGCCGCAGATAATTGAGTAGAATTCTTCTGCGTTCCGCACCACGTGATGTCGCGTAAAGACTATTGGCGATCGGCGGCGGCAATAGCTCGCTATCAATATCCGTCACCCTCTCGTAGATCGCGTGCCAGCGTCTCTTCACTGTCCAGGGAGAAAGGGACAGCGATGCTGCCAGCTTCTCACAGGTTTCTCCCATCATGGCGTGTTGCAGAAGCACTCGCTGCGAGCGGTTGAAGTGGAACCGCGGCCCGGTATAAATAAAAAGACCGGCGATAGTCGTACCTGGATACCCAAACGCCTCTTCCTTGGTTAACCCGACGAGCCACGGCCGTTGCGAATGATCTGGTTCAGGAAGACCATTTTTTCGAAAGTACTTGGAATAGTCGCGCCGGAGGCGAGCCCCGGCAGCGAGCATCCATTGTGATCTGTCCGCTCCAATCGGGTCTGCGAGAAATTCCTTAATGCGATAGCCACGCAAGGCGAGATGAAACGCCTCGCTCTGTTTTTCGCGCACCGCAAGGAATTGCTCCGGCGAGAATCCATCCTGTGCCCAGCCTTCAAAACACATCAGCACATTCAATCCGTCGCTAGTATTGGCTCGGGCGACCTGGTTACGACTCAACACCGGCAATTGGCGCGAAAGATATCGCCGGGCCAACTCAACACCGAGATAGGGAGGGAGCGCTAATCGTGCTTCCGAGCAGAATTCCTCACTAATAAAAACGATTGCACTGAACGAAACAACGCGCGAACGGACTGGCTTGGCGCGGTCCTCGACGAGAAAAAGGTGCATCGCTCCGGTAGAGAGCAAGGCGCGCCAAATTTCCGGCAATATACGTCTGGTCGTTTTGCCATAAGGAAGTCGCAATGAATCATGGAGGGCGTGACAATTCGCAAGATCCAGCGCAGTACCTTCTCGCGCCATCAGATTGATCCCGTCAGGCATCTTCGCTCGCTGATCACGCGTCGGCCGGTCTAAATCACCTGGATTTTTCACTGGGAAATTCCCAGACGCAGTGTCTGAGAATTTCTCGATGGATACAAGCTGATTCCACTTTTAGGGGTCTTGTGTCAGCAATCCGTTTTTCGGTAGAAGTAATCATTCAGTGTCGCTGTGAATAATCTTATCATCGATCAGCCTGTGGTAGTCACCGCCGCGGAATTATTGCGAATCACAAAAGGGCGGCGCAGCTGCAAGGCAAGCGTGAGATTCTGCGCAGCACTAAAGTCCAGCAGCTAAACACGAGTCCCTTCTATGAACCAAGCTCACGCGCTTTGCCTTAAACATCATCGGAAGTTTTGTGAGCTGGCGGCACGCTGGCCTGTGCGTCTTTTGGTTTGTACTCTGACGATTGGATTGAGACAACACCACAAAAGTGAACGTTAATAGGTGATAGACTGTGAGAATTCTTCGCAAAACTTTCGAAAACAAAATCTGAATCGGGGTAAAGGACGACTTCTCCCTCGCCTGCTTCCTCTCCTCCTTCAGCCTGGCAGGCGCAGCAGGAGCCGTGGAAGAGAACGCGCCATGTCGGGATTTCGGTGAATCCGGGAGCAAGACTTTCGATTCGGCTCCGAGGATATTTGTTTACGATAAGAGCCCAGCACAACGTGGGATTATCTGCAAAATCGTCAGCCGTGTCGGCGCACGCGCCATTAAGGTGACCAACGTTCAGCAGCCGAGATGTTCGTCCCAATGCTGCATTGCAGTAATTGGAATGGGGACCGAAATCGACGACGAGGAGCTCCGGATTATTCGAGAGCTAAAGACGACGGGATTTAGGATAATCGCCTGTGGAGAAGGGGTCGAATCGTGGAGCGTGAAAGTACGCTGTCTGCCGCTGGTCGCTGGTGCGGGAGAGTTACTGGACAAGGCGGCTGCTGATTTTAGCAACTATTTGCGGCGAGCACTCAAGCAAGCGTTGGCGATAGAAACGAAAAACCAGCAGGAAGCGCAACAAATCAAATCCATGATGGGTGCCATGGGCATGGTAGCTGAGAGTGCCGCATTGATGCGCGTTTTCCGCACGGTTGTCTCGTTTAGCGTGCTGAGCGATCTGCCAGTGCTGATCACGGGCGAAACGGGTACGGGTAAAGAAGGTTTGGCACGTGCGCTGCACAGGTTCGATCGGAAGCGCTGCAGCGGACCGTTCGTGCCAGTGAATTGTGGTGCGATCGTACCGTCGCTGGCCGAGAGTGAATTTTTCGGCCATCGGCGTGGGGCGTTCACGGGCGCCGAGCGGGACCGCAAAGGACTGATCCGTTCCGCGGAGGCTGGCGTCTTGTTCCTGGACGAGATTGGCGAGCTGGATGGGGTGCTCCAAGCGAAGCTCCTGCGCGTACTGGAGGATAGCCATGTGCTGGGTGTGGGCGAAGATCGTGATGTCAAAGTTGACGTCCGTGTCGTGGCAGCCACCAGCCGCGATCTCGAGAAAATGGGTCGCCAAGGCTGCTTCCGCACAGACCTTTTCCAGCGGTTGAATGTCCTATCGATTGAGGTGCCGGCACTGCGTGAACGGCCCGATGACCTCGTCCCCCTGATCAGGCATTTTCTCGAAAAATATCGGACTCTTAACGCCGGGGTGCCGGCCGGTGTGACCGCAGACTTCTTGGAGGCATTGCGGCAAGTCGAGCTGCCCGGTAACGTCCGGCAGCTAGAGAACATAGTGCGGCAGGCCCTCGCGCGACGAGAGGGCGACAATCCTCTCGACCTGCGCGATCTGCCGGTCGGGCTATTGCAGCAATTGTCGGCATCGGCACCATCCGCTCAACCTCTTCCTCAGGTTGAAAACCGTGAATTCGATCGTGCCGAGATCATGAACTACATCGTTCGATTGCTGGAGGTTAACGGATGGAACCTTTCGCGTTCGCTGGAAACGTGTGAACGGCATGCCATGGAGGCTGCCATGCGGCGCGTCGCGGGAAATCAAACAAAAGCAGCCCGTCTCCTGGGTATCACGCCGCGCAGCGTGTATAACAAAATGCACAAACATCGGTTGGGTTCCAGCAAAGTTTCGTCCCGATAGGTGTAAGGACTTTTACGAACGGGCCTTGGGGATGCGGGACGGTGTTTTCCATCCGGCGCGTACGACACCTTTCGCACAGCACTGCCTGCCTGCCTCCCACGAAAAGCCTTCCGGAAGGAACTGGCGCTGAACCGGAATAAGGTTTCCGAAAAACTCGGAGGATGACAGTTTCTTAGCGACACGATGCCGCAGCGTCGCAACCGCTAACTTCCTCTGAAACACGCACGCGCGCCCGGGGTGCATCCTGGCCTTGGCACAGGACTAGCTCACCGCCAAACGTTGAACTGTGCAAAAATGCCAGACCGAGTAGCAGTGCGCATTCCTAGTATCGACTTAGAGAGCACAGGGAAATCCATATGTACATACTAACAAGCGATAGATTTGGGCAGTATGGCCAGTTGATTCAAAGTCAAGTCACTGAAACAATATGGAACTGGGAACGATACAGTGATCAGATTCCTCCCGGGGAGCAGCGCAAAATCGATAAGATGGCCGACCTGATTGTGTCGAGTTTCGTGCCGGGATCCCAAAAAGCTCCATTCCGATCCGTCAAGATCGTAGGTCATGCCGATACCGACAACGTCGGGACCAAACTGGAGAGGACGGCGAAGGAACTAGACGTGAGCAAGCGGCGGGCATTTGTAGTAAAAGACGCGCTTACAGCTGCTGTGAAAGCGCTTTGGGCGGCTCGCAAGATGGGACCACCTCCTGTTGGAGGCGTCGCATGGAACGTAGTCTGGAAAGGTGCTACAGAATTGATCGCTGGCCCATATAACCGGACCAATCGCCGTGTCGAAGTAACTTTGATTCGCAGCAGTCTTCCGATCCCGCCGCCTCCGCCGTGTCAGGACACTCTCCCGAAAACAATCGAGCGCTGTAAGCGCCTGCTGGATCAGCTGGGTATGCCCGGAGGCGCCGAACAGACGCGGCGTATGAAATGTGTGATGAGCAAGAGAATCTCAATCTTGAGCGACGAAGACATGTATGTCAGTGGCTCTTCGGGCACATTTGTGACCGGAAAGGACGGAAAAGGCTTCTTCGCTCATCTTTGTCCTCCCGCGGGCATACCCGAGGCCGTGTTTGGAAGCAAGTTGACGATTCCGCAAAAGGCACAGTTTTTCCGAAAAGTAAGTCGGGATCTCAGCAGCAAAGGTTTCTCATGCCAGGCTCCTGATGCTCAGGTACTCGAGCTGTTAGGCCTAATGGATCGCGATATCCTCAAAGCCATCAATTGTCTCCATTCGCATATTGAAAGGAATGGAGAGGCCTCCGACCGATGGAGAGTGCAGCTAAATGACTTTATCGCCAAGCGCCAAAAGGACCAAAACAGCATCTACTCGTGTTATCGATGAGATGTGATGGCTGGATAATCCAGCGCGTTTGTCATCGATGGCCACTACCACGCCCGGGAAGGGGCGGCTGGAGCGTGGCTTCGAAAAGCAAAAAAAGGCCAGGTTCACTTTGTTTCGAAATGTCCAGGTAGCGACGCGAGGCGTACCCTTTGGTTCAAAAACTTGGAGGACAAATACGTACGTTCAGAAAAACGAAGAGACAAGGAACGATCAGCGCGTGAGAATGCGCGCAAGCCTTACAGAGTCCGCGCGCGAGGACCATGGGAGACGAAGACGTTGGCCTTGGCGATGTCCTTAAGCGTGCGACAACATATGCCGGGAAAAAGCGGGGCGGGTCAGGCATCTCTATTTGGAAAGTCACTTCTAAGCTAGTTTCCATTCACCTGCTTTACCTCCCAGAAACTTTCCGGAAAGAACTGGCGCTGAACCGGAATAACATTTCCGAAAACTCCGACGATCACAGTTTTCTTAACAACACGATTCCGCAGCGTCGTAACCGCTGTCTTCCTCTGAGAACACGCACGCGCGGGCTGCATCCCGTCTTGGCACAGCACTAGCTTACCCGCAACCGTTGAAAATGTGCCAAACCGTTGGGTCAATTTCAAAATCAAGCATGTGCGTGTGCCCGAGCCTGCTGAAATTCTCATGAAACTTCATGGTGACGATCTACTTCAAGGAAGAATCATCCAGCTCTCTGACAGCGGCTTTCAGCAGGATGCATTCGCAGTGGTCGAAGTGGAGGGGCTGGCCCAGCCGGTTGTTGTGCCAATGAATCGCATAAGAGGAACCGTCTGTGAATGATCCAATTCTGTCCGCGCTTTGTTGTTCCCCAGATCCGCATCGTGCGTGTGCCGAAAGGAGCGCGTGGCACCATCGCCAGCGCGGGTCTAATCGCCAACTTGATCCGCGAGGGCGCGCGGGATTTCTACGTGCGGCAGAAGGCGATCGAGATTTTCCGCGAGGCGGGCGCAGCGCCCAAGGACCGCCGGGCGGAGGTGTGCGCGCTCTTCAACTGGGTGCGCAACAACATCCGTTACACGCGCGATATTTTCCGCACCGAGCTGCTGCACACGGCGCGCCGGATGCTGGAATTGCGGGCCGGCGATTGCGACGACATGACAATCCTGCTGGGCGCAATGCTTATTTCGACCGGACATCCAGTGCGGCTGGCGCTGGCAGGTTTTCGGGCGAAAAAGCCGCATGGATACAGTCACATTTATCCCGAAGTTTACGTCAAGGGAAAATGGATCGCGCTCGACGCGACAATGAATCGCCCAATGGGTTGGGCGCCGCCCGCGCTGTGGAAACGCACCTGCACGATCGTCTGACCGAGACTGCTCCATGATCATTCGCGACCAGTTTGGCTATCTGCACGAGGTTCCAAACCGACAGTTCGTCGGTCTGGGTGAATCGCCGCGGGGCGTAGCTGTTTACGACGGCTTTGGGAGTCCGGTTGGCGCGTTTCCGGCTCTCGCAGCGCTTATACCGGCGATTGCCAGCGCCTTGCCCGCGCTCTTCTCTCGTCGTTCCGCCCGTTCTCGCCCGCCCTCGGCTCCACCGCCAGCGTTCCCATTGCCCGTTGCGCCTGCGCCAGTCGCGCCCCTGCCAGTCACGCCGCCGGTTTTTGCGCCTGCGCCACAGGTGATCGTCATCCGCGAACCCGCTCCGGCGCCGTCACGATTTTTTCCGCCACCTGGGCCGGCTCAGCCGCGGATCGTATATCGCCGCAGACGTCCGCGCCGCCGCGTGCCGGTGCGTCTACGAGTGAGGGAGGAGGTGACGGCGCCGCGAGCGGCGGCGGACCGCCTGCAGCCGCGGCTAGTCACCGTTTCACCACCAGCTCCGGTGCCTGCGCCTCTTCCTCTTCCGGCGCCGCCCGTTGCGACCGAATCGAGTGGCGGAATGGGCGGCGCGTTTTACGGACCCTTTAGCTTTTTCGGCTGAACACGAAAACAACCCAACAAAATGAGGATCGAACCTTATGCTTATGCAAGATTCACTAACTGGCTACCTGCACGAAGTCCCTGACTTAGCTGAAGCCGAGCCATACGGCGAGGTGGCCTATGACGGATTCGGAAATCCAGTCGGCTTTTTCGGACGCCGCAGGCGCAGACGTCGCGCTCCAGAACCTGCGCCGCAAGCAGCGCCACCGGCGCCGATGCCCCCGGAGGGGGCGCTGGGACCTGAGATGGGACCGGAGGGAGGAGAAGAGATGCCTGGCGGCGAGGAGATGGGAGAAGTTGCCTATGACGGATTCGGAAATCCGATCGGATTTTCTCTATTAAGCCCTTTCAAGGCGATTGGCAAGGCGGTCGGCGGGGCGTTGACAACTCCATTTCGTCTTCTCCAGTCAGCCGGGCGAGCGTTGCCTGGGCTGCCGTTTCCGGGCCGCGGAATCGCGCTTCCAGGCCTAGTTTTGCCGGCGCTGATGAGTCGCCTCGCGGCGCAACGGAGGCTTATTCAGCAGCATCGGATGAGTGGCCGGCCGGTGCCGCCGGCGCTCCTGCAGAATTACCAGAGGCTTCTCGGACAATACCGAAGCGCAAGAACTCGAAGGCAGCGTTGGCCTTTGGGTTGGAGGCGTCCCCCGTTGCCATACACAGGGCTTGGGCCGCGGCGAGTCTACATGCGTTGCGCGATGTGGCCGGGACCGAAAGGGCTTGTCCCCGCGTATGCCGCACAGATGTCGGCCGCAGCGATCCAGCAAATGGCTGCGCAACGGGCTGCGGCAATGGGCCGCCGTCGCCGTCGCCGACGCCGACGCCGCTGAGAGGAGCGACAAAATGAAACGGAGCGCAACCAATGAGTTACCTCGTCAGGATTTCGGTGACGAGGCGGGGGAACAAGCCAGTGGAAGTGCGCGGATGTCTGCGCCAGCCGCGCGAACTTATCCGCCGCTACCAGTGTTTCGAGACGCCACGGCTGTTGCCGCGTCGGTGTCAAAGGATGATTCCCGATGTGCTGACGCACCTCGGCGAGCTCCGTGGACTGATCTATCGCTCCGATCGAGGGCAATGCGGACGGCTACGCACGTTTGTCCATTTTTTCGAAACGCCGGCGCAATTGACCTGCGATCCACGTGGCAGGCAACTCCACATCCTGGGCGGAAACTACCGGATCACGCGCCGGGGAATAGAAGGCTGAAGTTTTGAAAACCTAAAACATGAAACCAAAACGCGGTTACGACGAGATCATGATCGTGAACCCGTACGACCCGCGATCGAACAACCCGCAGATCAACCTTATGAGATTCCATCAAACACCTGAAATGGGCTCCTACGCGGAGCCAGAATATGGTTACGCAGAGCCAGACTACGGCGATTACGCAGAGCCAGACTACGGCGATTACGCCGAGCCAGACTACGGCTATTACGCGGAACCTGAATACGGCTATTACGGCGAACCAGATTACGGCGCTTACGCCGAGCCGGACTATGGTTATTACGGCGAACCGGAGTATGCCGGTTATGGCGAGCCGGAATATGGCTACTACGCGGAGCCGGACTACGGCTACTACGCGGAACCGGAGTATGGCTACGCTGAGCCAGACTACGGCTATTACGCGGAACCGGAGTACGGCTACTACGGCGAACCGGAGTACGGTTACTACGCCGAGCCGGAACTCGCCGAGCAGGAACCGGTGGGATATTTCGCCGAGGAACAACCCTATGGCTGGTACGGTGAGCCGCAGGAGATGGTCGGGTACGGCGAATACGAACCGCTGAGCGAATACCCCGAGGGCGTCGGTTACTACGGAGAGCCCGACGTTTCCGGTTACGTGAGAGAGGTCGCAACTCCACCTTTTAATCCCGGCTGCCCGATGCCGACCAACGTCGCCGGGTTTGGCGAAACTGAGCCATTTGCCGGTTACACACGGCCCGCGACGGTCAACCCGTCATGCGGTCAATTCACCCCTCAACCGGGCATCACACAGTCGGTGCCCGAAACCTTTCGTCCGCTCTGGTGAGCGCGCGCAACCACAAACACTAACAGGAGAATAAATATATGGCAACCGTCCAAGGCATTAGAGAAAAAGTCCATTCACCAATCTACGACTCGATCTTCATCGAGCCGGAAAAACAGCTTCGCGAAGTTGAACCTGGCAGCACGCTGAAGTTTTTCGTTAACGTCCAGGGAAAGACGAAACTTGAAACCAACCTCCAGACGGCCTCGTTGCTGTCACATTACAACACCTTCGAGGCTCGCGCGATGCGCGTTGTTATCAGCGATCTGCCGCCGGAGTTTTCCGACGAGCCAGTGACGAAAGGCGAGGCGTCCGAGGAGTTTGATGTGACCGACGAAGACGGTAACCGCATCTCGACAAATGGCGGCGTCGAGGGGACTCCAGGATCAGTCGGTCCACCGGTGGTGCCAGACTTCGAGGAAGCTAACGTCGTCACTGCCGATTTGGAGTTGGATCTCAAGCGGCTGATGGAGCTGCTGAAAGAGGCGCGGGAGAGCGAGGACAACGAGACCACCATTGACGTCGATGAGGAGGAGGAGGCAGTCTCCCTTTCTGCCGCCGGTAATGCGTTCGAGCCGACCCCTGCTTTCCTAGACGCCGGTCCCGTCATCATTCTGAGCGTCACCGACCTCGAAGATCTGATCGACAGCCTAGAGAAGGAAGCGCCGCCGCTCGAGCAGATTCGGCCAAACGACAGCGCGGGCAATCTCATTGCCAAACTCGTTTACAACACAGTCACGACATTTTTCGTCGGCGAAAAAATCATGATCGAGATGCCGACCTTCTTCTTCCCCGGTGGTGCGGGTCCGTATTCGCTGAGCACCAAAGTGATCAGCCACGGCGAGCCTTCGCCGCTCGCGACGTTTCGGTTTGCCGACCCGATCTTCATTGACAAACAGCAGAACTTCCGCGTCGAGATCGATATTCCCGATTCCGATGTCCACAAAGAAATCCAAAAAATCTACGGCCCGCTTTTTGTGTGGGTCGTGCTGGATGGATACATGACTCGGGACGTGCAGTAAGCTGCGCCAAATGCTGGAGCGTTACGATCATGATCGCGGCAAGGCTGCATCGGCGAAGAATGACGACCCGCCCCCGGCCCGAGCCGGGGGCGGGCGCGCGGCACGGCGACGTGATCCCGTACGATTACGGGGCCACCTTTCCCATAACCGGCCGGCCCGGAAATGTCGTGCAGAGCGTGATCAACACTGCGCCCGACAGCCTCTTTGTCGCGGTCGCTATCGGTTATGGCTTCGAGGAAGATCGGGGACGGCCGTTGAGTTTTTTGCGTGCCGCGGGCAACGGCACCGTGGTGCCCGGTGACATCACGCTGGGTGAGCTGGCGACCAGCGCTCCCAGCGCTCTGATCGAGGGCTTCCGTCTAAATCCGCGCTCAGAACATCTCGTGTTTCGCGACGATGCGCGGCGCGGGAGCGAATTCAGCGACGATTCGCTGCCTGGGGCGATACTGACTAACGGCACGCTTTTTCAGCGGGTCAGAGCGCCGGCTGAAATTTCGTTTCTCTTTAGCATTCTCGACAGCGGCACCGGACGAGAGCTACAGGATGAGCCGGTCCACAACATAGCCTCGCTCGGCAAGAGCAACGGCGAACGGCCATTTCGTTTGCTCGCACAGCCGATTACATTTTTGCCGCGCTCGACGATCCGCTTGCAAATCGTCGAGCGCTCGCTAGGCGTGCGCGGGACGTTGTTTGTCGTTTTTTACGGATACCAGGTCGTCGGTTCATCGGGCTGTCCCGAGTCGGTCGTACGCAAGCTCACCGGGTCGCCGATGTGCCCGACCGAGACTATCGGCAGCCCGTCGGCGCACGTGATTCCATTTGATTACGTGACGACGTTTCGACTCACCGGACGACCTCAAAACCAATTGGAAACCGAGGCGACGGTGAATGCCGAAGGCGGCTTCGTCGCGACGTCGATCGGCTATGGCCTGCTCGTCGAGGAAAGCGAGGCCACAATTGAATGGTCGCGCGCTAGCGAAGTGAAGAATGCGACGCTGCGTGCCCTGCTGACAACCATCGCCGTAGATTTCCAAAAGTGGCTGAACGCCAAAAAAGTGGGGCCGCCGCCATTGATCAATCTCGCAAACGTGCCGTTGCGTTTTTTTCCGTCGAGCGCATTGATCGACGGCATCCGCATCCGCCCGGACCGGTTGCGCATCGCCTTCAAAGACAACGGTGATCTCGCCGACAACCTCCGCATTGACCTCGTCAACGAATTGTTCGAGCAGCTCAACCGGCCCGAGGACGTGTCGTTTCGGTACACGATTTTCGACAGCGGCCGGGGCCGCGAATTGCAAAACCAGCCGCTGCACAACGTCGCTGGCCTGGGCATTGCCGACGGCGATCGGCCATTCAAAAAGCTCGCGCGCTCGATGGTATTTCTGCCGCGCTCGACAATCCGCGTTCGCGTCGAAGAACGCTTCGGCCGCGGTACGCTCTTCGTCGTGTTGCAAGGATACAAATTTCTTTCCACGCCAGTCGCCGGAGCCCAGCGATGAATAACCACGCGACCATAGACGGATTGGGAGAAGGCGTAGCAACGCTACAGGTGCCGCGACGGACAATTCCGTTCGACTACGTCTTTCGTTTCGACGAGGCCAACAAAAACGAGCTCAAAGGTCAGTCGGGTTTAGTCCACAACAGCACCGTCGATATCAGCATCGAGGCAGCGTTCATTGCCGTCTCAATCGGATACGGCGTCGTGCCGAAAGTGCAGCCGATCACCTTTGGTCTACCGTCGCCCCAACCGGGATCTGTTGTTCTGCTGGCGCCCGTTCCTCCTCCTCCTCCTCCGAGGCTCCTTTTCAATGCGACCTTGGGCGAGCTTCTTGAAACGCTTTCAAAGAATCTGGATGAGTCCGTGACCATCTCCCAGGGCAAAATCAACGGAAAAATCGGGCCGCGCACGGCTGCCGTGTTCAAGGACGGGTTGCGATTCAATCCAGAATTCGTCCAGCGCCTTCTCCTTACGGGTGGCGCCGAACTGGACGAAGAGATACTGAGTCGGGCGTTTCAGGCCGTTGGCGCGCCGCCGGAGCGGGTGGCCTTTAAGTACGCGCTTTTCGACCAGGGAAGCGGCCGCGAATTCCAAAGCGAGCCAATCCTGAATATTGCAGGTTTGGGATCAGCGGACGGCAAACGGCCGTTCCGTTATTTTGCGCGGCCAATCGAATTTGCCCCGCGCTCGACCATTCGGCTTCAGATCATCGAGGTCTCGGCGTTCCAAGGCGAGCTGCACGTTTCCCTGCAAGGCTACAAGACGCTCGGCACGGCGGGCACGCCGACCGGCGCGCGACCGTCGCGCAGGATAAGGAGGATGCGTCGATGAAGGGAGGAGTCGTCAGCGCCATGCCGCAGGTCGACGTAACGCGTGCGTCGTACCTTTGTACGAATTGCGGCCTGCCGCGGGACTACGAACATTTTGACGAGTCCGGCTTCGCTAAAAAGCCTGACCGCGGCCGCGAGGTGGTGCTCGCGCGCTTCGAATTGCCGCCACAATACTGTGGACTGCTCGAAAATTTCTCACAGTTCACCGATCTGCTCGGGCGCGATCTCGGGCAAGTCGAGACGCCCGGCCTGCAATGGATCATTACAGTCAACAACCGCCCGCTCTATCCCTACATCAACCTCGATCACATCGTGAACCCCTGGGGATGGGGCAGCTTCGGGGTGTCGATCCGGCTCGACGAAAATGCCGCGGTCGAATTCGTGGTGCGCAACGTCGACTACCCCCCGCCGGAGGCGACTGAAGAAATCAAACGGATCGGCGGACGGATTGTTGGCCGGTTCTGGTACAACCCTGCTTATGGCGATGCCACTCCACATGCCTGCCGTTTTAAATAATACGCGAGTGCCGGTGCGTTCAGGCTCGGCGTTTCGGGTTGATTCGCCGCCGGCCAACGCGCTTGTTGCGCCCGAGCTCGCGGAGGAGCTGCATCGCTTGCTGGAGCGCTTCGCCATCGAAGCCGGTGCCAGCGAACGCCGCCCGGTGTCCATCTCTTTCAAACCGGGCATCTTCGGTCATCACCAGGTCGGACGCGCTGCGGACATCTACGCGGTCAACGGTATCGGACTCGACGAGTGGAAACAGCGTTGGGACGAAGCAAAGCAACGGGCCGCGCGCGCCGCAACTCCGCTCGATCGACGGCTGACTGCCGAAACCGAAGAGAAAGAAAATCTCGGCTGGCGGCTTTACAAAGTGCTGCAACGATACGGCCGCTGGGCGCAGCCATACGGCTACCCCATCCAGCTTTTCGGTCCTTGGACGCGCAGCGAAGGACCATGGAAACCGATCAGCGATTTTCTGCTGCGCGCGCATCGCGACCACATTCACCTCGCAAAATAACGGAGAAAAAATATGACACATCAATCTACGAAACGAATCAACTTTTTTGAACCCGGCGGCATCGCCGGCTTTGACGAACCCGCAATGCAACGACGTGCGCCGGTGTTTTTCGTCGGCATTCAGCGAGACATTAGCCCGCCGCTCGTGTTTGGCCACAGTCGGCTCCAGCGTATGCGCGTGATCGTGGTTGAGCGTCGCGATCTCGATCCAGGTCCGTTCGACGATGAGGCCACCGAGCCGCAGTCGCTGCCGGAAGTGCTGCCGCAACTGCCGCCGTTCCCGCCGCATCGCGCACTGCAGCCGCGTTTGGTGCAGGGCGAGATTCTGCGCGGCGAGAACGACGAGCTTTACGAAAAGATCGGCGGCCGCATTCGACGTCTGCGTCGGCTTGTTTCCGGGTCGAATGGCGAAATC
>DASPXM010000244.1:0-3470 GCA_035637295.1 Verrucomicrobiia bacterium | reverse complement strand
TCTGCACTAGCTATTTAGGAGCCCGGCAATCAGCCGTGAACTACTTCTTGTCAGGATCCTTATTCTCGTTGAGCTGCCGCTTCCACCCCAAAGTCCTCGACTTGGCGGCGATCTGCTCGGCCTCAGCGATCAAACCCTTTTGCTGGTAGAAAATCGACAGACTCGTGTACGCTAGTTCGTCGTCGGGGGTGACCTCAATCAGCCGCTTGCCCATTTCGATGGCTTGGTCGAGCTTTTCTTGATGCGCATAGGTCATCGCCAATGCGTGCAACGCGTCAGCGTAATCGGGATCTTCATCGAGGGCGCGCCGATAGGCCGCAGCCGCTTCATCCAGCTTGTTCTGGGCGAAGAGCTCCATTCCTTGGTTGTAATGATCTTCTTTGTTCACGGCTCGAATCAGTTGGTTTTAGAATTTGCCGCTAAATATGTTGTCTCGGCGACTGGCGCGAGGGGTTTGGCTCTTTTGCTCGGAATGCCATTGCTGCAGGAGAATTTTTTTCAACATCGCAGGATTGACTGGTTTTTTGAAGATCACCCCCTGGAGTCCCTCTAAGCAGCTGCGCTTGATGATATGATCTTTGTCGTAATTGAATGCCGTCATCAACACGACGGGGAGTTTCGGTGTGGTTTTTTTGACCGCCTGATAGAGCTCGTAGCCGTCCATGTCGGGCATGACGACGTCGCTTAACACGAGATCGAATTTTTCGCTTCCGAGACAGTCCATTGCCTGGACACCGGACGCGGCCGTCTCGATGCAACAGCGCTCGGCTTCGAGCAGATCTTGAAGAGACTGACAAACGCCCGCGTCGTCATCGACGATCAGAACTTTAAGGCCGCTCAGCGGAAAGCGCTCATCGGGTTTTGGCCGATCGCAAGGTTGCCTGGCGTCGTCGACGTGAAGATCGGTCATCATCTTGCCATTCAAGTATTCCTTAATGCCGTACTCGCCCTCATCCGCCATTTGACTGATGCGCCCGGTGATGTCTTGAATTTTTTTCACTTGCGACGCTAGCGACTCCAGCCGATCGGACTCGACGATGTAATCCTCATCGCTGGCCACGCGGCCCACGTATTGACGCAGCATCTCGATTTGATTGACCAGCACTTCGAGAGAATTGTTGATCTCATGCGATAGTCCGATGGCGATCTCGGCGAGTGTAACGAGTTGGTCGCGGAGGCGAATCTCCCTGATGTCTTTGGCGAAGCCTATGGAACCGATCTCGTTGCCCTGGTCGTCGTAGGTAATTGACGCCGAGATCGCTACCGGGATCTTCTCCCCTTTTTTGGTCTTGAAAACGGTTTCGAAATTGCGCACCCGGCCCTTGCTTGCACCGGCGCCAGCGCGCATAGCGGCCATAACCCTGCGCGCCTCTTCAAGGCTCGGATAAATTTCCAAAACGCTCTTCCCCAGGACCTCTTCGAAGCTGAAACCGAGATTTTGCCGCGCGCCATCGTTGTAAAAAATAATCTTCCCGTTCTTATCGACGGAAATTATTATGTCCGGGCAGCTTTCGACGAGTTTTTGGAAATATTGAACGGGTAGGGCCATAAACGCGGTGCTTAATTGCATGATAGGTCGAACCGCGATATCAATGCAAGAGCCTTCGAGCTGCACCGAGTTGGCGCGCCTTACGACTAATTCGAACTGCCACATCCGTTTCCATGGAACCGACGAAAGACACTCGGCAACTTAACTGGTTGTTGGCGTGGGCGGTGGTTTTTTGTGACATCGGCACGTCCGTCTACTACGTGCCCGGGATTCTTTACGGCCATGTCCACGACGCCACACCGTTTTTTGTTTTGCTCACCACCGGCGGATTCATCCTGCTATCACTCAAGTACATCGAAATATCGTGGCGGAACCCGGAAGGCGGCGGCGTCGTAACGATCACCACGAAAGCCTTCGGTCCCATGTGGGGCTGTCTCGGCGGCATGCTGATCACCGTAGATTACTTTCTCACCACGGCGATCTCCGCCGTCGCGGGATTTCAATACATCGGCAGCGCCTTTAACGCGATAGATCCGCAAATTGTCCTCTTATCCTGCGCTGGTGTCGGCGTGCTGGCTGGGCTCAACATCATCGGCATTCGCGAGAGCGCATCAGTAGCGCTCGTTATGGCTTGCGCTTCTTTCGTCGTCAATCTCATCGTCATTGGCGTGGCATTTTTTACAATGGACGCCATCCAATGGAACGCGGTTCTGAACAAATTGGGGCCAGCCCACGGGATTTCGAGTTACGAACTCCTGGTTGGATTTGCTTCGGCCTGGCTCGCCTTCTCCGGGTTGGAAAGCATCAGCCAGCTTAGTCCGGCCATGCGTTTTCCGCTGCGCCGAACGACCCGCCGGGCCATGGCCGCGGTTATGGTAACCATGATCGTGACCTCTCCGGTCTTGACCGCGTTATCCATTGGCCTCTTGCCGGAACAGATCAAAGCCACCGAAAGCGAGCGATTCATTTCCGAGCTAGGTCTCATCGCTGGCGGCTTGGGCATCAAGCTGGCAGTAGTCCTTACGGCCTCGAGTTTGCTCCTGTTTGCTTCGAACACCGCGATCATCGGCACGTACCATGTTTTTCTGGCCCTGGTGAAAGGCGGTTTTTTGCCGAAAATCATCGCCGTGCGCAACGGCACGTTCAATACGCCGCACATCGCCGTCGCGATCGCGACCAGTATTCCAATGCTAGTCATATTGTTAAGTCGCGGCGAAATGAAATTGCTCGGCGATATGTACGCCTTCGGGCTGTTGGGCGCGTTCGTCTTTTCCTCGTTGAGCTTGGATACAATTCGTTGGCGACTGGGCCGGCGCGATCCCGTCTTTTGGCTGGGCGTTCTGACAACGGCCATGGTCGTGGTTGCCTGGGGCGTCAACCTCATCGAAAAGCAGCTGGCCACTTACTTCGGCGGCGCGGTGACGGCGATCGGCATGCTGACAGCGGTCGGCGTAAGGCGCGCGTGGTTCGTCGACTTACTGCTACGAATTCCCATCATCCAGCGCCTCCAAGCGCGTGCTTATCGGGCGTCAGAGGATCTGGTTGAAGATCAGCTCAAGGGTTTGGTGACGCTCGCTGAAGCCGTCGAAGTGAAGCCGCTCTATTCGTCCTCCACACTCCTGGCCTTGCGTGACGAATCGCCGCGGCTGATTCAAGAAGGCATTACGCGCGCGAAAGGCCGCGGTGATTCGGCGCTCTACTGCATTTACGTGGAAGAGTGGCCAGGACTGTTCGCCGGCGATACACCGCACGCGCCCAATGAGGAAGGCGTTCGCACTCTACGGGCAGCCCTTCAAGCCGTGCGCCACAGGAATATCGAGATCATTCCTATTTGGGCCGTCTCCCACAATGCCGCCGAAGCCATTAGCAACGCTGCCAAAGTATTGGACGTCGACTCGGTCATTATCGGCGCTTCGCGCCGTTCGGCGTTTTACCATATGCTCCGCGGCCGAGTCGTCAAGGGGCTGATGAAGAGACTGCC
>DASPXM010000243.1:0-8201 GCA_035637295.1 Verrucomicrobiia bacterium | reverse complement strand
AATAAAGCTGAGGCCGGCTGAGCCGGAAGCGAAAATCAGCGAGTTCATGAAAGTCGAGTAGGTGTACTCACTGGCATACGCCGCCCGGTAGTTCTTCAGCGTGTAAACAAACTCGCGCGGCGCTACCTCCGCTTGAAAGCTGCCGATCAAAAGCATGAGGAGTGGCAAAACGGCAAGATAAATGAGCACGCCGGCGCCGACGACCGGAATCAGCAACGCCGGATCACGGAACGATGGGAGAGACGCGCTCGCGGGTCTAGGGATTGCGGCGGTAGCCATACAGCATCATGCTTGAGTCAAGCGCATTACAAAATCCCGGATTGCTATCGGAACTTGAAGATTTCGTTCCAACGCTTTTTCGTACTTAGGAAATTCCTTGAGGTCCGCGGCGGTAATACAGTCCGGGCGAATCTTCTGATCAAAAAAACCTCCGACTATTCTCACCAACAGCGTGTAAAGTTGATATCAACTTAAACCGCCGAGTCAATACGCCGTGACTGCCGCACACTTAACGGAGCTTGAAGATTTCCTTCCAGCTCTTTTCGTACTTGCGCCATTCCTTTATTTCATCGGTGCCGATGGGATAAAGCGTCGCCGGGCGAATTTTTTCCACCGGCTCCACCTTGGGATGCGGCGGCAAGCGTCCTCCCGCCGCGTAAGCTTTCTGCCCTTCCTCGCTGGCGGACCATCGGTAGAAGAGCCACGCTGAGTTGGGATGTGGTGCGTCCTTGGCCAACGCGTCGGCGGTGATCGTGGCGATCCCTTCGGTCCGCATATATCCGAGCGGAGCGCCCTTTTTGATCCGTGGCGGATAGTGGTGTGCGTAACAGGTGAGACATGCGGCAGCCTGCCCAGCAACGAGAAACTCTGCCAGCTCCGAGTGGCCCTTGTGGAATTCAACATTATTGGCCGCGATCTTTCGGAGAAAGTCGAAGGCTTTCTCGTCGTTTTTATACTTATGCTTGGCCAAACCGATCAATAATTCGACATCCCGCCCCTCGGCAATCAATTTTCCCTTCCATTTGGGATCGGCGAAGTCATCGAACTGTTTGGGTTCATCTTCTTTCTTTACCAGGTTCGTATTCCAAGCGCCGATAATGATCACCAAGTCCGCCGCCAACCAATTCGGACCCTTGAGATTAGCCGGATAAGCCGCTGCTTCAGGCGGGAGCCGATCGACCACCAGCTTTTGGTCCACCAATTGCAAAACGTTCTCCAAGGCCATTTGAAACACGTCGGCGAGCACCCTCCCGCCTCTTGCCTCGGTAATGGCGCGGGCTGCAAGCTTGTCCGCGGTAGCGTCCACATGATTCACTTTGATGCCGGGAAAGCGTTTTTCGAATACTGGCAGTATTTTCTCGGCGTTGATCTGCGCCAGAGTGCCGTAGAAATTGAGCGTCCCGCCTTCTTTCAAAGCCAGCTTGTGAAGTTCGTCCAGCGATTGACCGCTAGCGGGCGCCGAAGTCGAGGCAATCATGCCGCCCACGATCAAAGTCAAAATCGTCAAGAATGCCTTCCGTTTTCGCAACATGTTTCCTCCGATAAATGAAAATTACCTATGTAAACGTGATCGCTAAAAACCGACTATCTCAGTTTGAATACTTCCTTCCAAAT
Source organism: Verrucomicrobiia bacterium (assembly GCA_035637295.1). Classification (GTDB taxonomy): domain Bacteria; phylum Desulfobacterota; class Binatia; order UBA9968; family UBA9968; genus DP-20. The sequence goes on along the minus strand of DASPXM010000243.1, from coordinate 6,587 downwards.
CTTTTCGAACTTACCGTACTGCTTCAAGTCCTCGACGCCGACCGCATAAATATTCGCAGGGCGAATTTTTTCCATCGGTTCTACTTTTGGATGAGCCGGGGTTCTTCCCCCCTTGGCGTAAACCGCCTGCCCTTCCGCGGACGAAGCCCAGCGGGCAAACAGCCAAGCAGTGTTGGGATGTGGCGCGCTCTTGAGGACCGATATCGCGATGATCCCGGCAACTCCCTCCGATAGCATGTAATTGAGCGGCGCGCCCTTCCTGATGCGGGCGGGGTAATGATGCGAGTAACAGGTGAAACAAGCGGCGGCTTGCCCGGCGACGAGAAACTCCGCCAGCTCCGAATGGCCTTTGTGAAATTCGACATCGTTCGCGGCGATTCTCGCTAGAATAGCCCGCGCTTTTTCCAGGCTCTTATGCTTGTGCGTCAATCCTATCAGAATCTCATAGTCCCGCGGCTCACCGATCAGCCGTCCCTTCCAACGCGGATCGCCGAAGTCATCGAGAAATTTCGGCTCTTCTTCCTTTTTAACTTTGTCCGTGTTCCAGGCGCCGACAAAGAAAATGAGATTGTTGGCGACCCAATAGGAGCCTTTAAGGTCGCTTGGGTAGTCCACGGACTCGGGGACGGCTCGATCCAGAAGCAGTCCCTGCTCGCGGATCTTGTTGATATCTTCCAAACCGAATTCGACGACATCGGCAATCACTCTCCCGCCGCGCGCTTCGGTTATCGCGCGAGCGGCGAGTTTATCCGAAGTCGCGTCGACATGATTGATCTTGATGCCGGGAAAGCGCTTCTCGAAGACCGGGTAAATTTTTTCCGCGTTGATCTGCGCTAGGGAGCAATAGCAATTGAGAACGCCCTCTTCCTTCACTGCTTTCTTGTAAAGTTCGTCGAGGGATTCGGTCTGCGCCGAGGCGGCCAAAGGCATCCCCAAACTAAGAATCAGAACAATCAGGACAATGGTCCTAGATTTAGACTTCATCGCGTTTCCCTCCAAAGTAAATTTACCAACGACTATTTCTTCCCGCCCTTCAACGCCGCCTGCAATTTGTTTTTGAGATCCGGGCTCATGCCCAAAAACTCGACAACTAGTTTGTGGATCTCCTCGCCGAATATGGGATCGATTTCCAGCTTGCCTTTGTTAGCGTCCACCTGCAATTCCTTATCGGCGAACACTTTTTCAAAGGCTTTTTCGAGCGCCATGGCGCGATCGGGTGGCGTTCCGGGCGGCACGACATACACCTTGCCGAAATCGTTGGGCGTGCTGGTGCCGAATTTCAGCAACTGGCGGTGCTCGTTGCTCTTTGTGATCTGCGGAATGGTCGGCACGTTCGGCACGATCAAGTCCTTGATCGGTTTTTCCGAGAGCTGCGCCAACACCAGCCATTCGCCGCTTTTCATCTTTTCGAAGGAAGTTATTTTCAATGACGTGTACGAATTGAATAGCCCGTCGACTTCACCCGATTCGATGGCCATCCTAACATCCGCGGTGCCCTTGTAACCCAAGACCACCTTCAAATTGGCTCCCATAACGTCGCGAGCTATAACCGGCGCGTGCTCCACCGTCGAACCGGGAATACCGCCGACGGTAATTTGTTTCCCATTGGGACCCAGAATCTCTTCAAATTTGCTCACGCCCGGTTTGCGGGTAACGACAAAAACATAAGTTTCACTGACCGGCACGGCGAGATAACGAAACTTTGCCATATCGAACTGAATGGCGGGATTGGCGAACAATTGCTCCAGGATAATCGGCCCCGAGATGTTTCCGACCACGGTTCCATCCTTCGGCGCCGCATTGTAGACGTGGTTGGCCGCGATAATGCTTCCCGCCCCAGCCATGTTATCGACAATGACGTTGGGATTCCCTGGAATATACTTAGAAAGATGGCGTCCAATGAGCCGTGAATACTGGTCGTAGCCGCCGCCTGCCGTGAAGCCGACAATAATTCGCAAGGTCTTGTTGCGATAAAAGTTCGCCACCGCCTTTTCATCGAAGGTTCCGGATTGGGCTGCCAGACCCGTCGCGGTGTAGCCGAGTAAAAGTAAGAAAACTAAGAACCCGTGGTGCCTGTGCCGCATAGCCTCTCCTCTACTATCTTTAGTATAAACGCCCATCTTGAACGCTGCTGATGACCCCTCGCGCATCCTATTCCTTAGACGTGAATGGTAGTGGCGAACTTCAGTTTTTTCCGGCGCTGCGATTGGCCTATAGGTTCTCTAGCCTCTTGAGCGTCGCGCCGTAGTCTTCCACTGCCTTTTCGATCGTATAGTCCGGTTCGTAGCCGAGTTGCTCCTTGGCGCGGGAAAAATCGCTGGCAGCGCGGGATTCAGGGTACGGCATGGAGTTGTTTCCTTTGATCAATCCTATGTCCGATCCGGGGAACTTTTTGCGGATCGCGTCGGCAATATCATCGCCACTAACCATCGTGCCGTTGCCGATGTGGAAAAGCGTGTCTTTGAATTTGTCCTTGAGCACCGCCAAAACGGTCCCCTTGGCGGCGTCCTTACCGTAGAGAATTTCCGCGGGACCGTAGGGCCAGTTAATCTTGGCCGGCTCACCCTTCACGGCCGCGCGAATCATCTGTTGAATGGCAATTTCCCTCGTCGCTTTGAGCGCGGCCGGCGAAGGCCCGTACAGCCCGCCGGTATACCGGAGACAAATAAACTCGAATCCATAACGCTTCGCGTACGCGCGCCCCATGAACTCGCAGCTGGCCTTCGTCGCCGCATAGACCGACGGTGGATTCATGGGAATGCTTTCATCGACTTTGGACAGCCCTTCGCCAAGTGATCCCAAGTAAACGGTTCCGGAACTCGGAAACACCACGCGCGACACCTTCTCCAGGCGGGACGCTTCGAAGACGTTGACTGTGCCCATAAAGTTCAAGCGCACGCCGCTGTATGGGCGCCGTTGGACTTCTTCGCCCAGGAAAGCCGCTAGGTGGATGATCCGATCGCACTCGTTGTCACGAATGGCTGAAATAATCGCCGGCAGATCCATCATGTCGCCACGAATCAGCGTCACCTTTGTGGCATCGACACCGACGGCGTTGAGCAGTCGTTCGTTGAGCGCGACGTCGAATACTACCGGCCTTTCACCGCGCTCGAGCAACATCGCAACCGCGTAAGCGCCAACCAAGCCGGAGCCGCCAGTTACGAGAATCCCCCTTTTTGCCATATCAGCTCTCCCCCAAATTCAGTCGCAATGCGAAAAATCCCTCAAGTGTCATGCTGAGCGAAGCGAAGCATCCCGCATTTTCAGTCAGTTACGAAGACGAGATTCTTCGCCTTTCGGCTCAGAATGACATTAATGACGCAGTCTCATTGCGGCGACGTGCCTCTAGTATATCAAACGGTATGTCGAGTCAACGCAGCGCGGCGCGTTTTCCCTAGTACCAATTCTGCCGACGGGCGAAGCAGACGGGGGAACGAGCAACGGATGAGGGATCATATTTATTACCCACGCGAAAGTGGAACCTCGTCATGCCGGCGCATCCAGGTTCGTCCCGCTTGTACCAGGCGCGAAAAGGACTGGATTCCGGCTTCCGCCGGAATGACGGACTACAATGTCGACTTATAGTCGACGATGCTGGAACCCGCTCGGTTTCGAGCCGAGATTGTTCGTTGAAGCCGAGGGAATTTCAACTATCCCCGCGTGGGACATGAATTGCGCCTAAGGGCGTCTTGACGTGACCATTTTTTCGCGCATTATGTCAGCCTGCGCGTCTAAGAATTGCCGAGGAGGAACCAGCCATGTCGGATCGTTTGACACTTGCGATTCTAAGCTTCATAACCCTTTTCGCGGCGCATTCGACTGCGAGCGCTCAAGAAAAACTCCGGCTCGCCTGGGCCGGCTTTAGCCCGACCAACAGCCCTATCTGGGTCATCGAAGATCGCAAGCTCATGCAAAAACAGGGAGTCCAGCCGGAAATCATCGCCATCAGCGCCAGCCCGACTGTGCTCCAGGCCCTGCTGGCGAACGAAATCGACGCCGCCAGTATTTCAGTGACGACACTTACCAGCTCGCGCCTCGCCGGCGCCGATACGGTGATGATTGTCGGCGTGGTTCCGACATTCGTCGACCACATCGTTTCATTGTCGAATGTTAGCGCGGTCGAGCAGCTCAAGGGCAAAACGGCCGGGGTCAATCGTTTAGGCAGCACGTCTGACCTAGGATTACGGCTAGCGCTAAGAAAACTTGGCGTCGACCCGGAAAAGGATGTAAAGATCATTCCCACAGGCGGCACCGCGGAAAGATTCGCGGCGCTCTCAAAAGGCATAACTCAGTTCACAATCATCCCGGAACCCTTCTTGACCCAGGCGGAAAAACTCGGCTTCCGAAATCTTTACAACATCAGCGATCTCAAGATTCCATTCTGGTGGAATGGCATCCTGAGCCGCGAAGCAATCATCAAGACCAAGCGCCCGTTGATGCAAAAACTCACCCGCGCAATGGTTGAAGCGATCCACATCATCAAAACCGAGAAGGAATACGCAAAATCGCTTATCAAAAAGAATCTAGGAGTGGCTGATCCGGAAGGTCTCGAAAGAGCATACAAGGACTACTCGAATGCCTTTCCGGAAGTTCCCTATCCAACCCCGGACGGGGTCAAAACCATGCTTGATGACATGGCCCGCGCAAATCCCAAGGCTGCGAGTGCGGATCCGAAAACCTATGTCGACCTCAGTCTCGTCGCCGAGCTGGAAAAATCAGGATTTATTAAGCAGCTTTACCGAAAGTGAACGCTTTATGGCCGAGGATCGAACATGGAGGATGGAGGATCGAAAGTGCGGAGTAAAGCTAAACCGAGGATAGAGGATGGAAGATCGAGGACGGATAAATCCGGGAAGCGCTTACTGCCGACTGGCTGAGCGACAGAAGTCATCCGAGCGCTGGGATCATACGATTGAGCATTGCACCGACCTTTTGCCAAGAATCGTCCAGAGAACGATATTGATTTCGGTCCAAATAGCCACAATCAAATGCGTGATCGAGCCACGCTTGCGTCTCCATTGCCTCACCTAACGCCTCGTCGATCTTGTTGATAAACGCCGCTGGATATCTTCGTCGAGCCCATGCTTCGGCGATCATTGCGTTGACGGCACGCGACGAGCGGCGTATCTGATCCGTTAAAGAGAACCTTTCTTCCGGCGGAAAGCTTTTGGAGAGCGCGAAGATATTTCTTGCCTGTTCGCGAGCCAACTTATAAACGCCCAAGTCTCGGAAGCTCCTTATTTCGGCCATCGTGATTGTCCCGTCTATTCCGCCGCAGCCTCTTACTCGATCCTCTATCCTCTATCTTCCATCCTCGACCTCTCATACCAAGGTTGGATTTCCACCCCTACTAGTATAAGTGAAGACTTTTCAATCCCACTGCAGAATCACGAAATCAAGGGGGGCAATACCCATGGCAGACATAGTCTTGAAAGACGAGCACGAGCTACTACGACCTGGACTCGGTCGTCTCAAAGGCAGAGTTGCGATTATCACCGGAGCCAATAGCGGCATAGGTCGCGCCACCGCGCGTCTATTCGCGCGCGAAGGCGCCAAGGTCGTTTGCTGCGACATTCAAGAAACGATCTCACCCCGCATCGACCACCTCATTAAGGATAAAGAAGGCGGAGAAGCGGTCTTCGCCACCATCGACGTCATCAAGCAGGAAGACTGCGACCGCATGATCAAAACGGCGCTTGATAGCTTCGGCGACGTCGATATTCTTTACAACAATGCCGGTGCCGGTATTCGGAAGAAGCTGCACGAGCACACAGACGAGGAATGGAACTTCGTCTTGAATACTAATTTGAATGCGATGTTTCGCGGTGCGCGCGCGGTGCTGCCGCATTTCATCAAGAAAAAAAGCGGCAACATCGTCACCACGGCTTCGACCTTCGGGCTGCTAGCCTCTCCGGAATATCCCGGTTACTGCGCGACAAAAGCGGCGATCATCAATTTAACCCGCGAGATGGCGCTCGACTACGGCCCACTCGGAATCAGAATCAACTGCGTCTGCCCCGGCGCCATCGAAACGCCGCGCTTCAGAGGCTTTCCGCCGCGGGCGACTCTAGGCGAAGGCATGACGGAAGAGCAACGAAAAACCATGGGCGGGACCAACAAGGCGCTGCTGCGCATGGGACGGCCCGAAGAGATCGCCTACGGCGTGTTGTTCTTAGTTTCCGACGAAGCGTCGTTCGTAACGGGACACGCACTGGTCGTCGACGGCGGACAGACGATTGATGCGTAGCGCGGAAGAATGGGGTGATGGAGTATTGGAGTGATGGAGTATTGGGAGCCCGAAACCAATACTCCAATATTCCAGTACTCCATTACTCCAGTTATTTTCGGACCACGTACCAGTTGTTCTGTATGTCGTGCGCGAGTTCGTGCTTCTCGATCGACCTAAAACCCGCCTGCGCGAGGTACTCGCGCGTTTTCTCTTCTCCCCACATCGCTCCCAGCCCTTCTCCACCCTGCGCCAACGACACCGTCATGCAGTGCATGCATGAAGCTGTGTAGAGAAGTGGTCCAAGGGGATGATCCAAATTTTTATGAATCTCGCTCGATCCCTTGATGTCCTGCATGAG
>DASPXM010000242.1:0-29587 GCA_035637295.1 Verrucomicrobiia bacterium | reverse complement strand
GCAACATTCGAGCCGCGAAACGTTCGCGGTCGCCATGGGGCATGTCGGAAGCAAACATAATCTGGCCATCGCCGACCAATTCTAACACCTGGGGCAGCAATGCATCTTCGACTTCGGCGCTAAAGTAGAGATTTCCCTTCTTGACGTATTCCATCGGCGTGAGCTTTTGGACCGGCGCGGTGCGCGAAACAACATTGGCGAGATTTTTCGCCGAATGCTGAAAGCGGTGATGCAAGCGCTCGAGAATAAAGTGAACCCATAGACAACCGGCTTCGAGATAGACGACGCGCAGGTTGGGAAATCGATCGAAAATCCCGCCGCTCATCATCGACACCAATCCCATCAAAACAGGCATCGTAAACGGAATCACCCCGGAAGGGTAAATGTGGGTATACAAATTGTTGATCGATGGACAAGACCAGCCGACATGCACGGCCAAAGGCAAATCCGAATCCGAGACGGCTTCATAAAAGGGCAGCAAGCTGGGATCGTCGAGCAGTCTGTCTCCCGCGGTGCCCAAAATCATCATCCCCACCGCGCCGAGTTTCTTGGCTTCTTTGACTTGTCTTACCGATGCGGGAACGTCGTCGAGATTGACCACGCCGACCCACTTGAGCCGTTCCTGGCTGGAGAGAACATCGCCCAACCAACGGTTGTAGGCGTCGCACATGGCGGTGACGTAAGCGGGATTGCAGCTCAGCGGATAGGCGAGAAAGAGCGTCGAATAGAGGACCTGGAGCCAGATGCCTTCTTCGTCCATGATGTTTAGCCGGTCGCTTAAACTTGTCAGCTCCATGCTGCCCACGGTATCGGGCTTGCGCTGCGCGTGGCGCACCGGCTTGCCCTGATAGCTTACGGGCGTGCCGAGATTATTACAGCCGCGGCCGACCCGTCGTGGAAAGAGCTGTTCGTCGATCATCCAATAGGCAAGCCCTTCTTCGTTGCCGGGGACAACCTGGGGACGCTGGGCGCGAAAAGCGGGAGCGAAATATTTGTCGCTAAAGGTTATCGGATTCTCTTCGACGTGACCGTCGGCATCGATGACGCGCATGGGAAAGACCTCGCTAGTGGAATTTATTTATGACTTATACCGCTCGAACCGCTGGGTCAACGCATCGTCGAAAAAGACGGCTCAATATCGTCCCGCACGCAGCGATCAATAGTTGCTTCGCTCATTCGAGCAATGACGCGGACGGCGAGAAGGGCAATTGTTTATCTCGTCAGGCTATGGGTCGTCTGCGCGACGAGCCGGGCGCGCTCGGCGCCCACCTTGGGCCGCAGCTTCTGGACGCGGCCGTTAAAAACTTCGGCCAAGTATAAATTGCCTTCGCTATCGACGCTGACTTGGTGCACGCCCCATAGGCCGCCTGGGAAGGCACCGAAAGTGCCCCAACCATGGAGCAGTTTACCATTGAGGTCGTACTTCAAAATTTTCTGGGTGACGCCGTCGGAGACGACGAGCTCCTGTTCTTTCGTCAGTGCCAAATAGTAAGGTGAGCGAATATTGTTCCACTCCTCGATATATTTGCCGTCAAGATCGAAAACCTGAATGCGAGAATTGGAACGGTCTGAAACATAGACGCGTTGGCGATCGACGTCGATGGAAATGCCGTGCACGAGGTTGAACTCGCTAGGTCCTTTTCCCGGCTTGCCCCACTGGAGCATAAATTTTCCGTCTTTGGAGTACTTCACGACCCGCGTGTTGACGTAGCCGTCGGAGACGTAGAAATCGCCGTTGGGCAAAAAGGCAATGTCGGTGGGGCGATTGAAATGGTATTCGTCGTTTCCCGGCTTGCCCTTTTCGCCGATGACCATCAACAGTTTTTTGCCGTCGTTGGTGAACTTGAAAACTTGGTGCGCGCCGTCGTCGACCAACCAGACATGCTTTTCCGCGTCGAACGGGCTGATGACAATGCGGTGGGGCCGAATGAACTTGTCGTCATGTTGGCGCCATGCTTCGATCAGCTTGCCGTTACGGTCAAAGACCATAAGACAGTTCTGCCAGCGTGGTTTACCGTTGGTCGCGGCGCGCGGCGGCAGGCCCGACGCGGCGGGTTTTTCTTTTAGCACATCGAGCTCGCCGCGTTGAAAGACAAATACGCGGTCAGGCGATTCCGCCCACACCGCTGCCGTCGAACCCCAGGTCCAACCTTCTTCGTGAAACGGCTGCGGCCAATTGGGGACGACTTCATAAGGCCCTGTTTCATCTTCGCCACCTTTCTGTGGCGCAGCGGCGGCAAAGGCCAGTCCTGCGATTAAGAGTGATCCTAGAATGTAGCGAAAGGTTTTCATAAACCCTCCTCGCTTGGGTTTATCTGTAGAGCGCATCGATGAATCCGCTGGACTGCATCTGGCGCACGAAGGAGTCGTCAAAAAATCTCTTTGGGTCGGCATCCTTCGCTTTGGGAATTCGCCCTGCGAGATCGTCCAGCACCGACTTCATCGCTTCCATGGTCGTGAGCGGTATTTTAAGCATATGTTTTTGCACGTCGATTTCGTAGGACTCTGCGAGCGCCGTCTGATTGGCCGTGCGTAAATACTTGCTCATCACTTTCAGGGCAAAATTCTTATCTCTTTTGGCGCGGGCGATGGCTTCGGTCTGCGCCATCATATAACGGCGCACGAGATCGGGATCATCGCGGATCAGTCGGCCGCGCGTGGTCATGCCCGTGAAAGCATAGGGAATCCCCAGTGACGCGATATCGAGTAGCACATGGTGACCCAGTTTCAGCGCCTGGGTGATCGCTGGGTAGGAAAGAATCCCCGCCTGAATGCGATTGGCTTGAAGGGCGTTGACCATGGATTCCATGCCGCCGACCTGGACGATGGCGACGTCCTTTTCGGGCACGAACCCGAAATGTCGGAGCGCGAGGCGCGCGCCGACGTCAATCGATGTGCCGAAGCGCGTGATGCCTAAGGCTTTGCCCTTGAGCTGCTCCGGTTTGTCGATTTCCGGACGGGCCATCAAACTCTGCACGAGTGAATCTAGCGTTGTGCCAACGACCATGACGTCGGCACCGCCTAGTGCCGCGCTCGCCGTCGTGCCGCCGGAAATCTGTAAGAACTGCACCTCGCCGGCGATCAAGGCGTTCATCCCCTCGACGCCGGTGGGCGTGGCGATGACTTCAACGTCTAAACCATGCTTGGTAAAAATACCGGCTTCGCGCGCGATCCAGGGCGGACACATCACCGAGGACAGTGACGTAAAGGCCATGCGGACTTTGCGCGGTGCTGATGATTCGGCTGCGTCAGAAGAGCTAGATGTCCAACCGACTACGCTCAGAGCGAGAACGAGACCGGCGAGCTGACCAAAATTCAAGTCATTGCCATCCGTAAAACCGTTTGGCGTTTTCGCCCAGTATCCTCGATTTCGCTTGAGCGGAGATGTCGTTGCGGCCGCGAATGGTCGAAACGACATGCGGGAAGATGCCGTCCCAGTGAGGATAGTCCGAAGCAAAGAGGATCTTGTCGTCGCCAATTCGCTCGATCACGTATGGAACCGTCTCTTCCTCCGGCTCCATGGCAAAGAACCAGTTGCCATGCTTCACATATTCACTAGGCTTCTTCTTACACAGCGGCGCTTCGACTTTGCCGCGCTTTTCCCACTCCTCGTCCATCCGCTCCATCCAGTATGGGACCCAACCAACGCCGCACTCCAGAAACGCGATGCGCAGCTTGGGGAAGCGTTCGGCGACACCACCATAGATGAGACCGGCAAATTGAATAAACGTTTCGACCGGCCGGCCGATGGTGTGCATGAAAATAAAACTATCGAAGCGGATTTCTCCGGCCGGCCCTTCGCGCCGGTTATGGACGCACAGCGGCACGTTGAGCTGTTCGAGCTCTTCGTACAATGGCCAGAAGGTCTGGGACCCCAGGTGTTCTTTCATGCCTTGTGTCGCCACGGCAATGGAAGACAAGCCAAGCTTCGTCACCGCCCGGTGGGCTTCTTCGACCGCCGCCGCCGGATTTTGCAGCGGTACCAAGGCGATGCCTTTGAGCCGAGGACTTTGTTTGCAAACGTCGCCAATAAAATCATTGTAGGCTCGAGCATAAGCGACCGCGTAGTCGCGCTCTACCAAGCTATTCACGGCAAAGCTGCTGGTGGGAAACAGCACCGAAATGTCGATTCCTTCGGTGTCCATGTCTTTGAGCCGAGTGGCAAGATCATTATCTTCCATGCCTCCGAGCGAGCCGCCCATATTGGTATCCATGCCGTCGGAAGGTAACAGACCTCCGGTGCGCTTCGAATAAGGTTCCGGCAGATATCGTCGCAGGTCGGCGACCTTTTCGACGATGTGGCCGTCGGCATCGATCGTATTCATAGAGTCCTCCAGGCGAAAGATAGTCGTCAGTCGACGACTCAACGCCAGAGATTAGTCAGAGGACCGATCAGTGTCAATGGGAAGAGCGCTGGTGCCGTTACGCAGAGCGGATCCGTGAAGTATTCTGCCGGAGAAGTCTATCGGCGCCGGCCGGTGGTGGCCGGAGGCTCGGGTTGGTTCATGGCGAAGGCTTGCAAATCCTCTTCCTTGAGGTCGCGAGTTTTCTCTACTTCAGCCTCGCGTGCGACCAATACCCGCACCTGTCCCTGGGCCATAGGCTTGGCGTATGTTTTAATCAGCCACACTTTGCCCGTGAAGCGATTCATCTTGTAAGCTGCGTCGACCGCACCGCTCGGCGGTGTGATCGTGTAAACGCCGCCGAGAATGAAGGCGAGCAGGAGTGCAAACACCGCTCCGCCGCAAATCCAAACGATTTTCTCTTTCACTGCTGGATTCATGTTCCATTCTGAGAGCTTCATATCAACACCTCTCGACTTTTCCAAAACAAAGCCTTGGACCATGAGCCACCGCTTGCATGACAAAGACCCGCTCCGTGTCCCGAATTTCGCTGGTGCGAGCATGATTTCGTCGTGGCGATCGACTGCTCATGGTCCTGCTTCTTACCTCAAATAAGTTCTTTGTGCGCCTCGACAAGCGCTATCTAATATTCACCGCGTTGACGCTGCAGCCGCTGAATCTCCTGGCGGTTGCGCTCGGTCTCGTACTGGTTACGATTGATCTGCTGCTGTTGTTGGTAGTTGGTGTTCTGCTGGCCTTGCAATTGGTCACCGACCAGCGCACCTGCGCCTAATCCGAGAGCGCCACCGATCGCCGCTCCGGCTCCAGGGTGACCGACCGCCGAGCCGACGATGCCACCAGCCGCCGCGCCGCCGAGCGCACCAATTCCGGCGCCCTTTTCGCGCGTGGTTAGGGGTCCACCGGCACAGCCGGTCAGCAAAAGTGCTCCAGCAAGAACCGTAATACCTGTGCTCTTGAGAATTCTATTGTGACTAAACATTGACGTTCTCCTCCTTCTTCGGTTAGAACTTGTTCGCCTTACCCTTTGCCTTTGGTTTGCCATTAGTCTGATTGGTGTCGCTCGACGCGCCGCCCTTTTCCTGTTGTTTATGCCGCTCTTCAGCGCGCACCCAACCCCTTTCGGGATCGGCGGACCATTGGGCGTTAGTGTTCGCCGCACCTTTAGTGCTCATATGCTCGGCGGCTTTTCCGCCGCGCTGGTTGGCGCTGTTTTTGCCGGGTCCGGCGGCGATAGCCGCGCTGGTCTCAACTAGCGCCGACAGAACCATTGCAGCAATGACATATTTGGTTAGTTTCATGACTGCACTCTCTTAAGTGTCCCGAAATTTCCCCTACGGTTTCTGGGGATCTGCTCGTACCGCGCCACCGAAGGTCTGGAGCGGTTTTAGCTCGACTTTCGAGATGTTCTCGCTCAGGTGACGAGCCATCTCGGTAAGAATCGCCATGATCACAACAAAGTTGGGTGACTTCATCAACATTTTCTCCTTGGGCTTTCGCCCGGCTTTCTTCATGTTAACTACCCGCTTGCTGCCCAACGTTAAACGCAACTGCAATGCCAATAAAAAAATCAAGCTATTTTAGCGGCTTATGAAGAAATGGAGCGCTTCCTCGGTGGGTAAAAAACTCTGGCCATGGGGAGAAATTACCGACGGTGCTCGGTAAATCGAGCGAGTGCGGAATCGCTCACGCATTTACTCTGTTGAAGAAATGATGTGCCGCGGCTTGAAGCGAGTACTAGTTGAAAAGTTCTATCTGGCAGCACGCAGGGCTTGAATGCGCTCTGATGTCGCTGGGTGAGTGGATAGAATTCCGCCACCGTTGTTACCGTTGCGGCGCATGAGCCACGTCAGAGTATCCGCCATGGTATCGCGGGAATAACCGGCGCGCTGCAACAACGTAACCGCGTGACGATCGGCTTCTAACTCTAGCGGGCGCGTATAACTGCCGTTTATCAGGGTGCCGGCGATCGGCGTGACCGCGCTGCTGCCGGGAAACAACTGCTCTAAGAGCGCAACTCCCAACCCTACGCCGACGCCGACAACTTGAGCCCTGGCAGGATGGCCGAGATCTTCATGGGCGATTTCATGGGCTAAGACACCGCGCAACTGATCATCGGTGGCCTGATTTAATAGGCCGGTAGTCACGTAATACTGTCCATTGCCGGCACTCGCAGCATTGATCGCCGGATTATCAACGATGGACAAACGAACTTGTTCCAACGGTACACGATGGTTCGTCACGCGCAGCAGGGGTACCATGATATAGCGCAGTCGGTCCACCTGCTGCTCCGTTATCGTCGCATTGTCATGTTGTCCCGTGCGGCTTTTGCGGAACGCATGCGCATCTGAAATTACCGCGAGAAAGATCACGACAATCAGTGTTCCGACGCATTTGCACCAATGTCTCATTGCTAAATTCACTCGGCAACGACCGGCGATCTCGAACGCCAGATTTTGACTCTGAAAAACGCAATCGTCATGCCATGGGCTAAGATTCGACAATATGCGGGGTTGTGTCCCGCGGAGAGAAGAAATGACGGAAAAAAATGTAAAGCGCCAGAGAAAAATTACTCTTTGGAATAGAGCGCGAGTTTGGCGTTCAATGTTTTCGGGGTGATGCCTAAGAGTTGGGCCGCTTGCGTCTTGTTCCCGCCTGTTGCGTTCAGAGCGCGTTCGATCGCCTGCCGTTCGGCTTCGGCAAGCGACAGCGGCGCGAGATCGGATTGTTCTTCCACTAGCGTCGTAAGGCAGTACTGCTGAAAGTCTTTGGCAGCGAGATTTGGGCCTGCAGGCAAAACCGTAAGCCGCTCCATGGCATTGCGCAGCTCACGGACGTTGCCCGGCCAGTTTTGCGCCATCAGAGTCGATGCAAAGTCGGCGGCCCAGGGTAAGACCTCGCGCTGATATTTCGCCGCGAACGACTCTAGAAAATACCGAGCCAAAAGCGTGATATCCTCACCACGTTCGCGTAACGGCGGAAGCTCGAGATGAAACACGTTCAAACGATAAAAAAGATCTTGGCGCAGTTTGCCATCTTTCACCGCCGCTAGGGGCTGCCGATTGGTAGCGGCAACGACTCGGACGGAAACCGCAATATTCTTGTTGCCGCCGATGCGACGAATCTGTCCTTCTTCCAACACGCGCAAGAACTTTGGCTGAATTTCCAGCGCCATTTCAGTGATCTCGTCGAGCAGGAGCGTGCCGCCGTCGGCCTGCTCGAAACAGCCAAGGTGGCGCTCGATGGCGCTGGTGAAAGCGCCTTTCTCATGACCGAAGAGCTCACTTTCCATCAGCGTCGGCGAAATCGCCGCGCAATTGAGGGCGAGAAAATTTCCCTCACGCCGCGGTGAGAGATCGTGCAGGGTTTGTGCGACCAGTTCTTTGCCGGTGCCGCTCTCGCCGCTAACGAGCACTGCGGCGTCGGTTGCGGCGATCTGGCCGATTTGTTGGTAGAGCCGGCGCATCGGCGCTGATTTACCAATGAGGGCGCCGTAGGACCCGAGAGGCGATTCCAAGCGTTGGCGGAGCGCGCCGGTTTCGCGCGCGAGCACGACCTGCTTCAGCGCCTTCTCAAGCACGCCGCGCAGCCGCTGCGGTTCAAGTGGTTTGGGTAAGTAGTCGTAGGCGCCGAGCTTAATCGCTTGGACGGCGGTATCGATGGTCGCTTGACCGGTGACAAAGATGATCGCGATTTGGCGCACGCGATCGCCAAGCGCGGTGACGAATTCCAATCCATTCATGCCCGGCATCATCAAGTCCGTGACGATCGCGTGTGGCAGTTCCTGCTCGCAAGTTTCAAGAGCGGCTCTACCGTCGGAAGCTGCACAAGCTTTATAGCCCCAGCTTTCCAACAAGGTTGTTAGACCTTCACGGGTGGCTGCATCGTCATCGACGACGAGCACCGTTTGACGAGGCCGAGCCATCTAGTGAGCGACCTCCATTGGTAGTGTCACTCGAAACGTCGCGCCGCGGCCGTTACCATTACGGTCGTGATAAACCAAGGCGCCGCCGTGGGATTCGACGATTAATTGGCTTAGCGGCAGACCGATACCGCTGCCGCCGACCTTGGTGGTCTTGCCGAATTCGAACATTTCCACCCGTCGGTCCGGCGGCACACCGGGACCGGCATCGCTGATATCGACGATCAATTCGTTGCCGTTTTTGTTGACGGTCACGTGGATCTCGCCGCCGTCAGGTTGAGCTTCCATGGCGTTACGCAGGAGATTATCGAAGGTTTGCCGCAGACGCGTCGCATCTCCCTGAATTTGCCAGGGCCCAGGAGCAAGCTCCTTTGTTAGGCGTATCTTTTTCGCCGCGCAAGCCGAACCTGCCGCTTCCAAAGTCGTGCCCAATACTTCGGCGACGTCGATCGGTTTGCGTTCCATTGTCACGGGCGCCGAATAGTCAGTAAAATCGCGCACCAGCTGATCGACCTGACGGATGCTCGAGTCCAGAGCGGAAAGAGACCGTTCCGATTGGCTATTGGCATCATCGTTAGCGCTGACGTTGTTGCGCAGCACTTCCAAATGAATCGCCAACGCGTTGAGGGGTGTTTTTACTTCGTGGGCGAGGGTGCGCGCGGCAATGGCCAGCCGTTGCACCGGTGCGGGAGCGCCAACACTCTTACGTTGCTTCATCACCAACCGGTCAATCAAGTCCAAGCTGGCACCGACTTCGTCGTGGCTGGCGTATTGAGGCCGGACCGCATAGGTTCCCGCTTCAGCTTGGCGCAACGTGTCGCTGATCAAACGAAAGCGCCGGGTGTAAAGCGCGGTGGTCAAAAACGCGCTTACGAGAGCGACGCCGCCGCCAAGAACGAACAGGAGAATGAATTGGCGCCATAAGCCCGACAGCAGTCCAGTCCAGTCGGAGGGATTAATCCACAGTCTTAATCCCCCTGGACTGCGCACTCCGGCCGGCATTTGCAGCGGCACCCAGACATCGTAGTAATTAATATTACCCTGGCGCTTGGCGTTGATAGTCGTCTCGCCGCGCCCGAGCTTTTCCAGGAGAGAGTCGCCTATGGGCGGTCTTTGCTTTTCGCCTTCGACAGAGCTGTAAAGCAGACGGCCTTCGGCGTTGACGACCCACATCGCTTCGATGCTGGCACTACGGTCGACAAACGCCTGCATAAGTCCTTGCACTTCCGCGCGACGCGATGGTGTGTAGCGCTTGGGTCCGGATGATGGAGTCCCGGCGGACTTACCAGGTAAAAGATTGCCAAGAAAGCCCCAAAAGGAAGATGTGCTTCTTTGGCCTTGCGGCGTTTCGAGCACGATCGATCGCTCCCGCAAGCTGTCGGCCAGCGCGATCTCCACTTGGCGCGCCATCAAGAGAGCGGTTTGGAGCGTCGCTTCGGTCGTGAGCCGCTGGGCTATCAACCAAATACCGACCCCCAAAATGCCGAAGATCACTACGACGGTAGCGCAGAAAACGGCCACTTGTTGCTGGCGCAGGCTCATGCGACCCCTAGGATAACAGATCGGCCGAATCCCGCAAAGTTAGGATTTTATATGATTTTATATCACGAAATAGCTGGGTTGCGGTGCCCGAACCTTTGTTGCATAGTGTTTTAGATGTTAGTCGACGCTTACAAACGACCGATCCGGGATCTGCGTATTTCCGTGACGGACCGGTGCAACTTCCGCTGCACCTATTGCATGCCGCTGGATGAGTATGAGTGGATCGATAAGAAGGAAATCTTAACCTTCGAAGAAATCACGCGCTTGGCGCGGCTGTTTGTTCAATTCGGCGTCGAGAAAATTCGTCTTACCGGGGGTGAGCCGCTGGTGCGCCAGGACTTGGCGGTCTTGGTGAAAAAACTTTCGGCACTCGGTGGCTTAGAAGATCTTTGCCTCACGACCAATGGCGCCCTTCTTGCCGAGAAAATTGAATCCCTTTCACAGGCAGGCCTGCGCCGCGTCAACATCAGTATCGACACTTTGGACGCGAAGAAGTTCAAGCGCATGACCAAGCGCGGCGATCTGAATAAAGTTCTCGAAGGCATTTTTGCGGCAAAGAAAGCCGGCCTTGCGCCGATCAAGCTCAACGCGGTGATCGAACGGGGCGTCAACGACGACGACATCCTGCCGCTTGTGGAGTTCTCCCGGGAGCATGGGTTTGCCATGCGTTTCATCGAATATATGGACGTTGGCAACTCGAACAATTGGACGTCGGCGAAGCTGGTCTCAAAGAAAGAGATAATTGAAAAAATTGCCGAGCGTTACCCGCTCAAAGAAGTGGGCCGGGACCGGGGGAGCGCGCCGTCGGTCGATTACGAATTTGTCGATGGGCGTGGCGACATCGGCGTGATCGCTTCTGTGACAGAGCCCTTTTGTTCGAGCTGTACGAGAATTCGACTGACGGCGGACGGTAAGATTGTCACTTGCTTATTTTCCCAGGTCGGACATGACATCAAGTCCCGTTTGCGCGGCGGCGCTTCCGACGAAGAGATTTCGGAATTCATCGGCAATACCTGGCGCGGCCGAACGGATCGCTATTCGGCGGAACGGCTCGAGGCGCTCAAAGCGTCGAACTACGACCCCAAGAGCCATAAAAAAATCGAAATGATTTCCCTGGGCGGATAATCGGCATCTATCAGCGACTAATCTTTCGGCAGTAGTCCGCGCCGCTCTAAGTCTGCGCGCTCCTGCGGGGTTAGGCGCTCCAGGACAACGTAACCGCGGTTTTCGTACACGCGAGTGCAACTATCGGCGAAGCTTTCGGTGAAAAGTGGTCCGAACCCGAAACTTGAACCGCTACACTCGGCGGTAGCGCCGGTCTGCGGCTGAATCATTTTTACGGTTTGACTCGTACAGGCAGATAACGCGAGCGAAAGACCTGTGAAGATAATCCGCTGGGCGTAAAAGCGCGACTTTCGAGTTTTCATTTGCCTCGGCCTCCTAGTGATAGCGATCATTGACGGTCGTACGCACCTATTAATACCATTTAGACGCACGAGTTTGAACTTCGGTAATGCGATCGTAGGGATTGCTTGGCTTTACCCATTGGGAAAGCTAGAGCTCAAAAAAGATTATTTGGAGGACGGAGATGTTGCTCAAAGATAAAATCGCGCTGGTTACCGGCTCGACGCATAATATCGGATTGGCAATCGCTCGCGCCTTCGCGCGGGAAGGCGCCAACGTGATCGTGCACTCGCGCCATGGGGAAGATGCAAAGAAAATTGCCGAGGGCGTTAACGGCGATTCCTTTGCCGCCGACGTTGCCGACGCGGAACAAATTGCCGCGCTCTTCAATCACATCAAAACCAAACATGGCCGGCTCGATATTCTTGTCAATAGTGTGGCGCAATCGTCGAGCGCCGGCATTCTTGAGACCACTCTCGATGAATGGAACCGAACTATGACGATCAATCTGACCGGTTACTTTCTTTGCATCCAGCACGCCGGTAAGATGATGAAAGTGCAAGGCAGGGGCGCCATCATCAACATCTCCGCCGGTTCCGGTGAAAGATCAAGCCCGGGCGGCGCAGCCTATTCAATATCGAAAGGCGCGATCAATTCTCTTACGCATCAGGCCGCGGCGGATCTGGCGCCAACCGTTCGCGTCAATGGTTTGATCTCCGGACTTGTCGGTACGCCCATCGGTCGAAATGACATGGGCAACCGCAAGCCAGAGTATGACATCATCCCTTTGCGCCGTATCGGCCGGCCGGAAGAGGTTGCCGAGGCGGCCGTCTTCTAGCTTCCGACAAGGCGAGTTATATTACCCACACAATTCTGCCGGTCGACGGCGGCCGGTTGAACACGATGAGCAGCGGCAGTTCTCGATGATCAGCGCAGTGCGCTAACTCTGAGCGCCGCGCTGCCTTCCTGATAGAATCAATGAAAACGCCGTTCGTGCGCAGGTTTTTGTTATCGATCCTAGGCTCAGCGGCTGTCGTTGGATTATTGTTCGATGTCATGTCCGTATTCTCTGCCAGTTATGACGAATTGCGATCGGCGGCGGTAACGAAATGCCAAGCAATCGATTCTGCGGAGTATCAGAGCGGTCTTTTTTTCAATCCAGATGGTTATCGCTCGTACTACGTTCGGTCCGAGTGTTTTCAAAAAACCGCGGTTCAGTTTCGCGACGAAGCTCTGTGCGCCGAAGTGAGACAACGGTTCTCGCTGTTGTCATCTAGTTGGGGATACTCAAGAGCCCGTTGCCGTGAACTTGTCGGACAAGGCGCCGCCGCGGATCGTACGACGCTGGAAGAGATCAAGCGGCTTTACATCAAAGGAGCCGTCACGCTGCGTAATTTTCTCGTCGAAAGGAACGGCAACGGTCGCGACTTCGATATCATTCCCTTCTTCGCTGGCGGTTACGCGCATGGCTACGTTCTGCGCTTTGAGATTGTTCAACCGGATACCCGCAAAGAAACTGCGCTGCTACATTCCTCCGGCTATTATGTGGACGGCAATAGCAACCTACGAGTCTTTCTTAGGCAGGACGAGATTCGCAAGCGCTTTCCTGATTTTGCGCTGGACCACACTACACAGTCCGCGCGACATTAATTCTCGACGTCGGCAATGGCGACCAATCAGGTCACTGGAGCGATGCTTTCATCGAGCGCGTATTTCCGATCCGAGAGCGGTCGCAATCAGTCACGAGAGAAATCCGTTTCTGAATTCATTCAATCGAAGCGATTCGTACAATCAGCTAGGCGACGTCGTAGCTGATGCTTTTAGCAAGTCGGTGAATTTCGCGAGCTGGTTTTGTTCGAGATCGGAAACAACCCAAAAATTCATCCCGGAACTCGCCCAGCGAATCACATGGTAACCTTGTAGCGTTTTGATTGGACCGCCGGTCTGTCCGCTATTGTCTGCAGGCCAGACAAAAACGTTGATGACGTGCTTGTCGCGCTGGTAGACCAAAGCGGCAACCGGTCGATTGTTTAAGTAATCGAGGCGGCCTCCAACTAATGGGAACCCCTGCTTTGCCAAGTCACTGACCGGCGGTGAAAAATCCAGTTTGCCATTGAACCAAGGCTTGACCGTATGTTCGTCCGTCGAGCGAACGTCGGCCAAATGATTGACCATCAGCGAACGAATATGGCTGGCGACGACGTCCTGAGTTAAGAGTTCGTCCGAAGACGGGCCTCCGAAAATGGGCACGAGCATCAAGACGACAAGCGCCGCGGCCGCCAGTGGAGCGGCAAATCTAAGCCACGGCCAGGACAGCCAACCAGCCGGTGCTTCGGCTTTGGCCGCTTGACGCACCGAGCGCTGGATGCGCTTCTGAAGATCCGCCGGCGCTTTGAAATAGAGAGATTCTGTTTTAAGGCCTCTGCGAATAACTTGGCGGTCACTATAACTCAGTGAACAGCGAGTGCAGCCGTGCAGATGTTCTTCGATTTCCAAGTTACGCACCGGATCGAGCTCCCCGTCTAGGTAGCCATCGAGTAAGGTTTGTGCGTTGGTGCAATCCATCCTAAGGCTTCTCCTTCAGCCGAGAGCACAGAATGCCCTTGAGTCGTGCGCGAGCGCGTGCCAGTCGTGACATGACCGTGCCTAAAGGAACATTGATCACCTCGGCAATTTGCTTGTAAGACAATTCTTCCAGATCACGCAACACTATGACTTCGCGAAACTCCGCCGGGAGTTGCTCCAAAGATTGCTTGAGCATCTCCCTGTCGTCGCTCTTCAGCGCCAATGCCGAGGGATTCAAGGCATCTTCCTCGACGGTATGAATCTCCTCATCGAAGGAGGTCATAGCCTGACCGCGGCGGTTTTGCTCCAGCCATGTGTAACAGGTGTTGCGCACAATGGTGAGTAGCCATGCGCGAGCGTCGACGCCGTGAAAGCCGTCAAAGAATTTAAACGCGCGCAGGCAGGCCTCTTGCACCATATCTTGTGCATCATGATCATTGCGTGTCAGCCAGCGGGCCAGGTTATACGCAGCATCTAGGTGCGGCAATATAGCCTGTTCAAAACGCACCAGTTGATCTTTTCCCACCGTTAAAACCGCTCCTCCAACCATTTGATTCCCGGAATCCAACGACAACCCAAACGGATTATTGCTGCGGGATTGATCGGCGCAAAGTCTATTTGGCTGCGAGCGGCGAGTCAATGAAGCCGGTTTCTTGGCAATAAAAACCTGAAACATTCGTTCCTTCGGGTGGAAGGGTAGTGGGTTGAAGGCGGTCTTGCTGTTCACACAATTGATGACTGGTTTTCAGTCTGAAAAATTCCCAAGAGACAAAATAGAAAAACATTTTCCTACGGGGAATTTTTAATGTTGATTTTAGTCTACTGGGGCAAAGGCCGATGATCGGCCGGAAAGGAGGGAAGAACAATGAAGACTATGAAATCAGTTTTATCGGTTCTGGTTCTGGCCGGAGCTATGGGTTCGAGCATAGCGGCGACGGCGGGCGCCGATGGGGTGATCCTCAAAGAGGCTTCGACCGAGGGGAGCTACTGTCATATGAAATTCCCAGCGATTGATGAAATAACTTTGGGCTCGAAACGTCCGGTTCTTAAAGATCCTAGCGAGGGTGACATCATCGACTTCTACGGACCATGCAATCACGATCCGCTGGGCAAGGATGAAATCCACGCGCAGCTACTTGATCTTCACCGTCGTAGGGCTCGTGACTATATGGACTAACAGCTCTCGCGGCGGTCAAAGGGAGAGGGGTCAAGCCTCTCCCCGCGGGAATATTTTTTCAAATGAACCAGTCATAGAGGCGTGAACAAAGGAGGCGACGACATTATGACAACGCACAATATGCAAACACGAGGGAGATATCGAAGAATCTACAAAGGAGGTCTGCAGATGAAACCGCTGTTGGCTGTCATTACGTTGATTCTCGGTTTCGTATTCATGCAAGCCGGCGCCTTCGCCGCTCTACCCGAGGCGAAGGCTGAAAATCCGAATCTCACCGCCGGACGGCAAGCTATCGACGCGAACGACTTTAGATCTGCCCTGAAAAGCTTAACGAAAGCGGTTCAGGAAAATCCGAAGGACGCCGACGCTCAGACCATGCTCGGTTACAGTTATCGCAAACTCGGCACCTTCGACAAATCGATGGAGCATTACCAGAAGGCTCTGAAGATCGATTCCAAGCATCGGAGCGCGCACGAATATCTTGGCGAGCTTTATCTCGACATGAATCAACCTGCCAGTGCCGAGAAGCAACTCGTGGCGCTGAAAAAGGCTTGTCCTTTCTTTGGAAAATGCGCGGAGTACGACGACCTCAAGGCAGCAATTAATAAGTACAAAACGAATAATTCTCGTTCGCCAGCAGAGCTCTAAGGCGAGCCTTTGCTCGAGCCACTTCCCACGGGAATATTTGTTCAAATGAAATAGTCATACAGACATACACAAGAGTTTTATAAGGAGGGATTACAAAATGAGAACGCATAATATACAGATTCGTAAGGGCTTTCGGTGGCTAGGCGCCTTGATGGGGGTTAGCTTCCTCGCACTAGCTGCCTGCAGCCAGACGATGCAGCAGGCCGCCCCCACTCAGCCAGCCAAGGCCTACGTTGGCAATTTCAAAGACAACACGGTGAGCGTGATTGATACTGACGCTGGCGCAGTCGTCGCGACGGTGCCGGTCGCCGCAGGGCCGCACGGCATGGCGATAACCCAGGACGGCCGCACCGTCTACGTAAGCGGCGACGGCTCTTCCTCGATCGACGTCATCGACACGGCCACTGACAAAGTCGTCAAGACGATCAACGTCGGCAAGGCGCCGAACGGCGTGGCGCTCACGCCCGACGACCGGCTGCTGCTGGTCATGGTCTACGGGGAGGATCATATCGCCTTCATCGATACCTCGACACAGAGCGTGATTGCCACCCTGGCGGTGCCCAAGCCGCATACTATTGCGATCAGCCCCAACGGCAAGCTCGCATACGTCACGGTGCAGGAACCGGGTCACTTCGGCCTCGCGCTCATCGACCTGGCTACGCGCAGCGTCGTTCGCACCCTGGCGCTCGATAAGACACCGCGCGACGGAGAATTCGGTTACGACGGCAAGTTGTTCTACTTTACTCAGGCGGGGGTCAGCTCGGTCCAGGTGCTGGATCCGGCCTCCGACAGGATCGTTGCGCAGATTCCGACGGGCGTATCGCCTCATTTCGTCAGTTACCCGCGCGGCTCGGCGTTCGGCATCGTCGTCGTGCAGGGGCCTAGCGAGCTGCTCTTGTTCGACCCGGCGACGAACAAGCCGGCGCGCAGCATCGCGGTCGGCAAACAGCCGCACTGGGCGACCGCGTCCGGCGACGGCAAAACCGCATACGTGACCAACGAGGGCTCGAACGACGTCACTGTTGTCAACCTCGCAACCGGGAAGACCGCGACGGTCGCGGTTGGCAACGCGCCGCGTAAGGTCGTCGTCCAGCGAACCGCGGCGACCGTAAGGAAGGAAAGTTAGGATGACAACGCACCGTAGACAAATTTGGAGGCTGTTCACCATGATCGGCGGCCTCTTAACTGGCCTTTTCGCGCTCGGCGTCTGCACGCAGATGGTGCAGCCGGTATTCGCCGCCCCGACGGCAGATATCACTGTCGTTGACTTCGCAATCGTACGAAACGCGACGACCGCTCTTGGCAACGCGCCACGCAAGGTTGTCGTCCAGCGAACTGCGGCGACCGCAGTCAAGGATAGCGCCAAGGTCTCGATCGTTAACTTTGCGTTCACGCCGGGGGAGATCACGATAGCTCCCGGTGAGAGCGTCACCTGGATCAATGACGATGGCGCGCCGCATGGGCTGGAGTATCATGACGGCGTAAAGGGCACGGATCTTTTGCTGCCAGGAGCAAGCTTTAGCCGTCGGTTCGATCAGCCTGGCACCTACGATTACAATTGCTCGGTGCATCCCTATATGACCGGTCGCGTCGTCGTGCGTGCCCAGTGACGCATGGTGTCGCGCACTCGCGGCGAGAGCTGAGAAGGAAACGAGCATATCACGAAAAAAATCTCACGTATTTTAATGTTGGCTGCGTTGCTCAGCGTTAGCCATTCTTTTATCGCGTCTTCGGCGGAACCGCCGAAGGGGAAGTCGATCACGCTGGGCGACCTCACATTCTCGGACCACGGGACCAAAGACGTGAAGGGCAAAGGCGAGTTGGAATTGGAAGCCGATAACTACTACTTCGAGCCCACGTTTCTCCGTGGCACGCCCGGACAAAAGCTCAAGGTAGAAATCGAGAACGAGTCAGGTACGCGGCACAACTTCAGCATCCCCGAGCAACACGTGGATGTAAATATCCCGCCGAAGGGAAAAGTAGTGGTTGAAATCACCTTCCCGTCGTCTGGGGTGGTACGCTGTTTTTGCAAGTTTCACTCGGCGAAAGGCATGAATGGCGAACTGCTGACCGGAGACGCTAAGCCCCAGGCCGTCCGGAGCCCCAAATAAAGCGAGTTGGGCTTCAGGTGTGCTGAGCAAGAGAAAGACATAATAAGAGGCAATCCCTTTTTAATGGGGATCATCGTGAGTTTGTTAGGGAAGAGAGCCTCGAGCAATGAAATCTTCTACGCAGCGCTCAGGTTCATGAGACAGATAGGTGTTGCAATGATGAGAGAGAGCAGATGGTTATTTTTGCTCCTTTTCTTTTTTCTAATCCATTCCGTCGATGCTTGGTCCCAAGAGCACGGTAGTGATCTTGTCCAGCGAGGTCAGTATATCTTTTCGTTAACTGGCGGCTGCGCCTGTCACACCGTGCCGAAGGGAACCTTCAATGCCGGGGCTCGCGCTTTTCCGATTCCGCTCGGAAAAGTTTACAGCACGAATATTACCCAAGACAAAGAAACGGGGCTCGGCAGTTGGGCGGACCAACAGATCCAGGACGCCATCGTTAAGGGAATTCGACGCGACGGCAGCAACATTATCCCCGTGATGCCGTATGAGGCCTACTCGGGCATGGCGGAAGAAGATCTGAAAGCGCTCATTGCCTATCTGAAAACGCTCAAACCCGTTAAGAAGGCAACGCCGGAACTGGAAAGCGGGGCACCCCTCACCCGCAGTTTAGGTATACCCACTTATCTAAAAATCTTTGGCCGTTTTTCGAACTCGCCCGCTCAAGCTCCCAAGAGCGGTATCGAGCGCGGGCAATATCTAGTGGAGCATGTTTCTCTTTGTGGCGATTGTCATACGCCGAGAAATTTCATCGGTGTGCCAAATCGGTCGCTTTACCTCGCTGGCGCGGGAGCCAAAACTAGTCCGCTCGGCGAAGACATTCCGAATATTACGCCTGACAAAGAGCGGTATCGGCAACTGGAAACGGGAAGATATCGCTGAGCTTTTGCTAACGGGGACTAAGCCTGACTTGGATAATGTCCAAGGCCTAATGGCCGAAGTCATCCAAGGAGCGCCGCATGGCTTCAAAGACATGAGACGGGAAGACGCTCTCGCCATCGCAGATTATTTGAAATCGATCCCGGCGATTAAGAATAAGATTAAATGATTGAGTTCGTGTTTGAGACATGGTTGGGACGCAGGCCCACAGGAAATCCGCGAGTGGTAGACGTACTGGTTCGATCCCTCCGTTTCGCGACACAACTCTAGTAACTAAGCAAGGGTTTCCTCCAAAACCGCTGACATGAGCCTTCTCTCAGGCCCTAACGAAGTTTTCTCGGGAATGCTCTCAAACTCCTGAGTTGGAAGAAGAGTATACGGCGAAAAATAGAGAAGGCATCCTTTCTCTTTCGCTGACGCCGCCTCATCTTCACACAATTCATAAATGGTTTTCTTCCGAAACGATTCCGCGGCGCCGAGTTTTTAGAGAATATTTTCTCGCGGGAATATTTTCCGGGGCGCTCTTGTCAAACAGAGCAGAGGCCGTGATTTGGCCGGAAACGCGGTGAATAGAATCAAGATCGCAACATCGTTTTTAGCAGCCCTGCTTCTCGTCGGTAGTCTGATAACGGGGTGTGGCTGTCTAGCTGCTCAGAGTTACGATCGAAGTGAGTGCCAAAAATACCTCACTAAGTGGGTTGCGTCGAGCTACTCCAACGACTAGGCAGCGAATGAGGATTTTCCGTGAAAAGAAGACGAGGGGAAAAAACGCATTTCTGAGAGGAGGCCTGCTGTGCTGTTCGTGAATCCGACATGGTTTTTACCAGCGGTAGTGCCGGTGGAGATGCCGATCGGTCTCAACCACTTGGACTCGGATTTCTGTTGGTGTGATCCGATAATTGAAGCCGATGAGAAGGGGCAGGATCTCGTGTTTCATAGACAAGTCACGTGGAACTGAAATGTAATCGAGTGAAGGAAACAGGTCATGAAATTAAAAAACAAAATATATTTTATCATCTTCATGATCTTAAAGTTTATCGGTTTGTTATTCTTTTTTGGATTCATAGCAACTAGGTCTTTAGAAGCCGCCGACAATGCCGCGGGGCCGGAGGTTCTTCTTTCTGCTACCGGGCTGGAACAGCGTTCTCTGACTCTCGTCTCGTCTTCTCCATTGGTTGTTGAAGGCCAGACGCTGGGCGAGGTTCTTGTATACGATGACCTATCCACCAAAAGACCGGCGGATTACTTTGAACTGTACGACAATCCGGGGGACCTTATAGCAGTCGGTTGGTTTGATCGATTTGGCATCGAAAGGATGGCCGTGGATCGTGGGATACTGTATGGCGAAGACGAGCTAGAAGGAGTCTTTTTATCTTTTTTAGAGGGAGACTCCATATGAGATTGGCTTCTGGTCTATGTTGAAAATCACGACTCAAACCGGCGCGACGGGAACAATTTTCGAACTCGAGGGGAAACTTGCAGGACCGTGGGTTCAAGAATTGGAAGGCTGCTGGCGCCAAGCTGTCATCGGCGACCAGCAGGTTCGAGTGATGTTGAATGCAGTGACATTCATTGATGGCGCAGGAAGAAAGCTTTTGGCCGATATGCATCGGCAAGGAGTCGCGCTTGTTGCCGAGGGATTCATGATGAAAACCATCATAGAAGAGATCATACGCGGAGAAGATTGATGACTGAATTTATCGAGGAAGTGAACGACGGCAATTTCGAGCAGGTTGTATTGGAGTCTAAGCGGCCAGTGCTGCTGGACGACGCACACATGGGTGCCGCTTAGGAGGGTGAAAGCATGGATTCGGAAAGAGCTAGTTCAGCATCCACGAGAGATCAAACCGGCCTCACACCGGACGAAAGGATTGGGTTCCTTTTTCAGCCCGACTCGCTTTTGTCCGCTCACTATTTTGGGACTCTGCGCAGAAAGACCCTCTTAGAGCCGGAGAAGAGGCTCATGTTGGCGATCTTGGAAGATGCCATTAACTGCTTCCAGGATAATCTCCTGGCACAGAACGTAAGAAGGGGGCGGCTCGTCGAAGAAGTGGAGGAGTGGATCGTCGAAGTGGACGGCGATTGGATTTTTTCCTTTGAAAATATCTGTGAAGTTTTGGGGTTTAACCCCGCATATGTGCATCAGGGTTTGCTGCGATGGATGGAGAACAAATTACCAAAGCACCGTAAGGGACCCCGCCATGGGAAGGAAAGAAGATGGCTGGGTAAAGTCATCCGAGAAAGGGCGAAAGAGAAACAACTCAAAGTTCAGTACGCACGGAACGGCGACTTAATTGTTTTAACGGTGATTAGATGAAGGCCTCTCCTATAGCTTGGCGCTTCTTTTGGGAGGCTTTCGAGATCGCGGAGAGAAGACCATGAGCCCAGGACCAACACGGATCCTCATCTTGGGGGGCGGCTTCGGTGGCGTGTACACGGCACTGACCCTGGAACAGCTCCTCCGGCATGACCTCCGTCGTGGGGCCGTCGAGCTCACGCTGGTTAACCGAGAGAACTATCTGGTCTTTCAGCCGATGCTCCCGGAAGTGATTTCCGGTAGCATCGGCCTCGTGGACACGATCACTCCGATTCGACGTCTGTGTCCAAACACGAATCTCTACACCCGCCCGATCGAAAAGGTCGACATCCAGCGCAGGCGCGTTCTCACTGCCGCCGGCCTCGGTACGCGGCCTTGTGAGATCGAGTACGACCACCTCGTCATCGCTCTAGGCAACGTCCCGAGCTTCGCTGACCTGCCCGGGCTTGCAGAGCACGCGCTCCCGTTCAAGTACTTGGGGGATGCGCTCACCCTGCGCAACCGTGTCATCCACACCCTGGAGGAGGCGGACATCGAGCCCGATCCTCAGGTGCGTCGCGCCCTCCTGACGTTTGTCGTCGCGGGCGGCGGCTTCTCTGGCGTTGAGGTTGTGGCCGAATTGAACGATTTCGTCCGCGCCGTCGCGCGGAACTTCCGCCACCTCAATGCTGGCGAAATCCGTGTCATTCTCGTGCACGCAGGCGAACTCATCTTCCCGGAGCTTCCGCGATCGCTCGCCGTGTTTGCTCAGCGCCTACTGAGCAAGCGCGGCGTGGAGGTCCGGCTGCGCACGCGCTTGGCCGGGGCCACAGCCGAGGCTGCACTGCTCGAGGGCGGGGAACGCGTCGCCACGCGGACACTCGTGAGCACGGTCTCCTCTGTGCCGAATCCCCTGGTTGCATCTCTGCCCGTGAAGAAGGAGCGCGGCCGGGTCGTCGTCGATAGCCATCTGGCAGTCCCGGACTACCCTGGGGTGTGGGCCGTGGGCGACTGCGCCTTTGTCGTTGACGGGGCGAGCGGGGAGCCGTGCCCACCTACGGCCCAACACGCCATCCGACAGGCGCGGCGCCTTGCGGAAAACCTCGTGGCCACCTTGCGAGCTGCGCCGAAGACGAGGTTCGCGTTCACAGCGCTCGGCAAGATGGCGTCGCTCGGGCACCGTTCCGCAGTGGGCGAGATCTTCGGGGTGCGGGTCTCAGGGTTCCTCGCGTGGTGGCTCTGGCGGACGATGTACCTCATGAAGCTCCCCGGGCTCGACCGAAAGATCCGAGTTGCCACGGATTGGACCCTCGATCTGATCCTGCCGCCCGACATCGTCCAGCTCACAACTGAGAAGCCTCTCGCGATCCGGCGGGAGCACTTCGAGCCGAATGAGACTATCTTCCGCGAGGGCGACTGGGGTGACTCACTGTATATCATCCTTGACGGTGAGGTCGAGATCACACGAGATGTTCCAGGTCAAAGCGATGTGCCGCTCGCCCGCCTCGGGCGTGGCGAATGCTTCGGAGAGATGGGACTGGTCAGGCAGATGCCACGGTCGGCGACGGTTCGCACCGTGACCCGAGTCAACGTCTTGGCGATGGACCACTATACGTTCCAAGCCCTGTTTGCGCACCTGCCGCCGCTCCGGCTCTTTTTCGAACAGCTGATCCAGCTGCGCACCAACACTGGTCTGGGAGCATTGCAGGTTTGAAAATTCTATTAGTCTTCATCGACACGGATGCTTCTTTGTATGATTGATTGGAAACTCTTTCTATCGACGTTTGTTCTGATCTTTGTTGCCGAGCTACCCGACAAAACAGCTTTTGCAACCCTGCTTGGCGACTCGAAAACACCTATGGCGATTTTTATCGGTGTAGCCCTGGCATTCGTCATTCAAAGCGTCGTTGCCCCTCCGATCCTCCAGCGTGTACCAGACCAGCATCGTCGTCACCGCAATATACCAAAGAGTGCGAGCGAATCCATGGCATGCCATGCCATACATCGACTTACACCACAGTTCCTTTTGCTGAGATCTTTTAGTAGCGTTCCAATAGTGGGGGGATTCCTTTTGGCGTGTCTGCGGCTTCGTCTCGCTGCGTTCTCCTCAGAAGATGCTTGAGGGCCGAGGCCACAAGAAAATAAGCGTCCCTCTTCTCCGCACAAACTTCAAATGCCCCGTCGCTCAATGCGACGACGAGCTCGCCGATTGTCGTGTGGATTTTATCTACATTGCGATTCATCGTCATGAACCGACCTCCTTGTTCCTTCAGCAGAGTCTTCCGGTAAATTTCCTTAGCTCGTAGTTCCGAGCCGGTTACGTGAAGCACAATCCGCAGCACGGCCCGTCATCTGTCCCAGTCAGCTAATCTCCCGATTCAATTCATCGAGTCGGTCCACTGGTGTTCGTCGGTACTAGCTGACGCCATCTTTCCTGCGTCGTCTTTGCTCAGAAGACTGGTGAGAGATTGCCGGAGTCGTTCGCGTGCACGGGATAACCTTGACATCACAGTACCCAAGCGGATGTTCGAGACCTCAGCAATTTCGCTGTAAGACAATCCCTCCAACTCGTGTAGCACGAGCACCTCCCGAAAGTTCATAGGCAATTCTTCCAGAGCGCGTCTGAGCAACTGACTGTCGGCACTCCGCAGCAGCAGCGTTTCAGGGTTCATGGAACCGTCGTCTTCACTGTGGATTTCTTCGTCGAACGTCGTCGCTAGTTCCTGTGGCCGGTTATTCTGAAGCTGGGTGTAACAGGTGTTGCGCACGATCTTGAGCAGCCAGGCGCGAGTATTCCCGCCGCGGAAGCCTCCAAAGAATCGGAACGCACGCAAGTACGCTTCCTGGACCATGTCCTCCGCGTCCTGGTCATTGCGCGTCAGCCAACGTGCTAGATTGTATGCTGCATCGAGGTGTGGCAGGACGCTAATCTCAAAATTTCCGGGGCTGGTTTGCTCTTCCATTTCAGATTCTTCTCATCGCACATCATAAGGAGGAGCAAGCCGTGTGCCGCTCGCGAAAGCTGTTGAGTTTCTGGTCTATCATATTGAGAAAGCACGATTTGTGACGGAGAGAATAAGTGACGGAAGGTGGACCGCTATATTTGGTAGCCCGTCACAGGGCTTCCTTCGTAGGAGACTACGAGATGTGGTGGGTGGAGCGCTTGATTCCTAATCTGCTCATTCTGTGGCGAAGCGTATTAGGATGCAGATTCAGAATTCTCGCCGCCCCGTTCGGTCCTTCGACAACTCCGCCGGTTTGCTTCAGCACAGCCATAATGTGCCCACGCTCCACTTCTTTCAGAGTGGAGAGAGGGGGAGGTGCTGACCTGGAATATTGAGCCACTTCAGCTTCAGAAAGTCCTTCCGGAGCCTGGGGGAGGACTCCGCGGGCAGAAATCGGGGCAAGATCAGGTTTCAGCTCGAGAATCGGCTGTTGGCACAGAATAACTGCCCGCTCGATGATATTTTGCAGTTCTCGAACGTTCCCGGGCCAGGAGTAGCCGGAGATCCGGTCCATCGTGTCTTGGGATATTCCTTCGATGTTCTTGCCGAGTTTCTTCGAGTATTGGAACACAAAGAACGTCGCGAGTTTAGAGATATCAGAGCGCCGCTCGCGCAGCGGGGGTACCTCAACGGGGAAGACGTTCAGACGGTAAAAAAGGTCGTCGCGGAAACTGCCAGTCTTGATGGATTCCTCCAGGTTTCGGTTTGTAGCAGCGATAACCCGCACGTTCACGCGCACAGGCTGGCTACTGCCCACCGGCTCGAACTCACGCTCCTGAAGAACGCGCAATAGTTTAACCTGGGTTTCCAAAGGCAACTCTCCAACTTCGTCGAGGAAGATGGTGCCGCCGTCGGCTAGCTCAAAGCGACCACTCCGGCGCTCGAGGGCGCCGGTAAAAGCTCCTTTGACGTGACCAAAGAGTTCGCTCTCGACAAGCCCCGCAGAGATAGCGCTGCAGTTCACCTTCACCAAAGGATGGTCCTTACGGGCGCTGCGGTTATGGATCGCCCGCGCGATGAGTTCCTTCCCAGTTCCCGTCTCTCCGCAAATGAGCACGGTAGAGTCCGTTGGAGCGACCTGTTCGACATTACGCAACACCGCCAGAAGGGCGGGGCTGTTCCCAACAATCTCTTCGAAGTTATGCTCTGTGCGGATCTCCTCCTGGAGGTAAACGTTCTCCTTCTCCAGTCTGGCCTTTAACGCCGCGATCTCTTGATACGACTGCATGTTTTCGACAGCCAGCGCAACTTGGCTCGCTACCTCCTGTAGGAACTCTAGATCGCGTTCTGAATACTGGTTCCTTGTCCTGCTTCCCACATTCAGAGTGCCGATGCTCTTTCCCCTGATGATTAGAGGCACCACGCAGTAGGAGTAGATGCCGTCCGCGAGGTGACGCCGGTCGTTTGGATACTGCTGTTCCTTTTCAAGGTCCCGGCACAGGACGGGCTGCTGATGATCGAACACCCAGGTCGAAATGCCTTCTCCTCGTGTTAACTCCAGCCCAACCCGGAAGTAATCTGACGAGAACTCACTCTCCGCCGCCAGTAAGCGGAACGTCTTTCTTTCCGGGACGTAGAGCGAGAAGCCGGCCCGGTCGAACGGAACTACACGACGCAAGCTTTCGGTAACAGCGTGAAGGAGGGCTTCTTGCGTTAAGTTTGTAATGATGGCGTTGTTGATCTCAAGGAGAGTACGCGACCGCTCCTCGCTCTTCCGCAGCGCCTCTTCCGCCCGTTTGCGCTCCGAGATGTCTTCGGAGAGCGCCATGATAAATCGCGGCACATTCTCGGTACCCGGAACGAGAGAAACGTTGTTGCTCACCCAGATCGAGCTGCCGTCCTTGCGCCAATACTGCTTCTCGACCTGAAACTGTTCCCGTTTTCCTTCTAATAACTCGGTGATGAGTACCCAGTTAGATTCGCGATAATCCTCATGGGTAATGTCCAGAAAAGTGAGTTTACGGAGTTCCTCCTCGGTGTAACCTAGCATCTTGTGATACGCGGAGTTGGTGGCCAGGAAGCGGCCATTCAGGTCCGTGAGGGCGACACCGATGGCCGAATTCTCAAAGATGGACCGCCACCGCTCCTCGCTCTTCCGCAGCGCCTCTTCCGCCTGTTTCCGCTCCGTGATGTCGATGAAGGTTATGACGGCACCGAGGGTTCTACCGTCTCGAAATATCGGATGGGACCAAAACTCTACCGGAAAGCTGGTGCCGTCCTTTCTCCAATAAACCTCATCGTCTCTATGGACGCCCCGGCCTTTTTGAAAACCTATGTAAATGGGACACTCCTCGATTGGATACGGCGTGCCGTCCACCCGAGTGTGGTGCTCCAGCGCATGCATGTTTTTCCCGAGCAATTCGCCCGGATCGTCGTATCCGAGCAGGCGCGCAGCTGCACGATTACAGAAAAGACAGGTACCCTCGGGATCGCAACCAAAGATCGCCTCAGCTGCGGAGTCGAGTATGAGCCGGACTAGTTCCTCGCTATCGCTTAGCGGCTGCTCCGCCTTTTTAGGGTTTGTACTGTCGTGTACCATACACAAGGGAGGCCGGTAGACCCGTCCAATTGATCCGTTGGCTATGAGCCCGGCTGGAGGGAACCGAGTCCGGGCTAATGTAAAAGGAATCAAAGAAGTAATCGGACCAGTGAGCACTTGTGGACTGACCGAGACTAGTCGTAGTCGTAGTTGATTGTCAACGGATACGGGTTAGCGGAACTAAGTCGTCAAAATTCGTACCGTAGGACATCAGACCGCCAGAACCACCCATTGCCGCCCCGATTGAATTGCCGTCAGCCGGTTCTTGACCGCGATTTTTTCCACTACCGAGGGAATTATTGCGTTGTGTAAAGCATGGGCGAGCGCAGTCTCAAAAAACGCTGCTGATCTCGTGCAAAGCTAACGTGTTATCCCGCCGGGCTTCTATAAAGGAGTTGGGCGGGGCAAGTAGGGTTGGGCCGCCTACAGAATGATCGCGATCGGCGACCGCCGGCTTCTGCCATTGGCCGTGCACCGGGGGTCATCGTGCTGGCGAGGTTTGATTTTGTACCAACTGGACGAACTCCTGTAGCTCGGTGTTGTTCAGATCGGATGCTGCCCAATACTTCATGCCGGATTTGGTCCAGTGAGACAGATTATAGCCCTGGCGCGACACCGTTTTTGTCCCAACATCTGAGTTAGACTCTGAGGGCCACATAAACAAATTAATGAAATGTTTCTGCCGCTGGTAGATCAACGCAGCTACTGGTCTATTGTCCACATAGTCGAGACGGCCACCAATTAAAGGAAATCCTTGCTTGGCCAAGTCTTCCACCGGCGGTGAGAAGTTCACTTTGCCGGCAAACCAGGGTTTCACTGTATGCTGGTCGGAAGAGGGAACATCCGCTAGATGGCTCGCCATGAGAGAACGGACATGGCTCGATACGATTTCACGCGCCAAAAGATCATCAACCGATGGACGACGGAGAAACGGAACCAGAGCCAGGACCACAATCGCGGCGGCAGCCATAGGGGCTGCGATGTTGAACCACCATTTAGGCAGCAACCGAGGACCCACTTCGGCTTTGGCTGCCTTAGGTAGGGACAACTGAATCCTCCTCTGGAGATCCACGGGAGCCTTAAAATAGAAAGAGCCGGTTTTTATTCCATTTCGCAGCACCTGATGGTTTTTGTAGCCCTGCGCGCAAAGCGCACAATCTTGAATGTGGCGCTCGATGTCTAGATTTCTGACCATATCCAATTCGCCGTCTACATAGCCATTGATTAGATTTTGTGCATCCTTACAGTTCATGCTAGCTCCCTCGATTGCACAGAAGCCGCTTGATTCGCTCTCTAGCGCGTGCCAGACGCGACCATCCACGCCGTGGAAAGCGTCCAAAACTTAAAAGCACGTAAGTACGATTCCTGCGCCATATCCTCAGCGTCGTCGTTGCGTGTCAGCCACCGGCCTAGTCTATCTTTTTCCTCAGAATTAAGACTGCTCCCCCGCCCGTTTTATTCCCGGAAACCATTTAAAGGGACGAGTCTTTGTTTTTCATTTGAGGTTGCGGCGTCTTCTGCCGCGCTCTCTATTAGGCCCGCCTGCCAAGTCAATAAACCTGGCTCCGCGGGAATATAACTTCGATAGCACGGTAATACACAATGAGAGGACGATGGATGTCATGGCAGGAAAGATTGGCAGAAGCTGCCGCCAGGAGGCAACGATGAAAACTGGGGATTCAGTTAAAACTACAAAACTTATCCGGTCGCAGAAAACAGGTGTTCTTTTACCACGACAAGGGACCTTCGTTAGGGACGTCGAGAATTTGGGACGGAAACTGATCCTGGTTGATTTCGGTCCAGCAGGGGAAGAATACCTATTCCCAAACGAAGTATTGGCCGAGACGGCCAACGCCCCAATAATAAACTGGTACCCATAAGAGCGACGTTGTCGATGTTTCATGCCGCGGTCCAGTGAGACGGTTGGGAGGTAAAAATGAAAACTCGCGCACAATTGTTATTGATGGGTTTCTTATCGATAGCGCCTCTCTTTCCACACGAGTCCGAAGCGAGACTCTTCTCTGCTCGTCTTATCGGGGTAGAGGAAGAAGCATTGCAACAAGTTCAACTGAGCGATTCACACGAAGGCCAAAGGAACCAAGAAATTAGCGCTCTGGGACTTCTCGCTTTAGCTCTCTCGGCCGGCGATGACGCTATGCGCCCTTTGCGCGGTTCGCAAACTGAGTACCGTGAGAAGGACAGACTCAAACCTCCTACCGGACATAGAATGCGATGTGGATCGCATTGTGAGCTATGTCTCATGCTACAGCTCCCTGATCGGCACCAGAGAAGAAGCTGGCAATCTGTTCACACGCTTCGTCGACGAACTACAATCGACGTTGCCGCCAGATAGGTGGCGAAAAGTTAAAGAGGAGCCCAGAATCGATTCGACCCGAAGTTATACCTACGCGGATCAAGAGTCTGACGCCCACATCGATATTGATTTGAGTGCTCGTGCTGACTCCTACATGGTGACAATTTTCGGGTGGACTGCGACTAAACCGCGACTCTGAGATTAATTATTAGGTGCTCGCCCATTCCGCTTTTCTACACACCTCCGATAATACGCAACGGTATCCTCCAAATCGCTAAACCGAGACGTCTCTCCGGCTCTAACGAAGTCTTTTCGAGTAAAGGCTCAAACGGCTCAGCTGCAAGAAGAGTATCGGACTGAATTGGAGAAGCGGTGCTTCCTTTTTGCTGAAGCTCCTCTCATCGTACACATAGTTCATAAATGATTTTCGCATTGCGGAATTCCATGGCGACCGGATTTTAAAAAATTTGTTCTAACGGGAATTTTTTCTCCTTCGCTCCTGTTAGACAGAGTAGAGGCTGCGAGTTGATCGGAAAGGAGGTGATAGACATGAAGAACATGAAGTTAGTTGTTGGGGTTTTGTTTATAGGGGGAGCTATCGGTTTGGGCGGAGCATCGGCGCGTGCTGAGGGCGTGATCTCCAAAGAGATCTCAAGCGAAGGCAGTTACTGCCACGCGAAGTTCGAGACCATTCGTGAAGACACTTTGGCGTCGTCTCAACCGGTCCTCAAGGATGTCGATGACATTGTCGATTTTTATGGTCGCTGCGACCATGATCCTCTGGGGAAGGAGGAGATTCAGGCCCAGAAGATCGAGGCGCAACA
>DASPXM010000241.1:0-41029 GCA_035637295.1 Verrucomicrobiia bacterium | reverse complement strand
AACTCGAGTCACAGCGATCATTCATCTTGCCCCTTGATTGCTCAAGGGGTCGAGCGACCATACCCGAGGGCTATGGGCGGACTACCCAACCCTCCTATTTGGCCTTGCTCCAGGTGGGGTTTGCCATGCGTTCACCATCACTGGCGAACCGGTGAGCTCTTACCTCGCCTTTTCAACCTTACCCGTCGCCGAGGCGCCAGGCGGTATGTTTTCTGTGGTACTTTCCCCCGATCACTCGAGGCCGCCGTTAACGGCCACCCTGTCCTGTGGAGTCCGGACTTTCCTCCCCTCGTGCGCGAGCACGGAGAGCGATCGCTAAATCCACTTTAGCCCGCAGTTTATCGATTGGCCGCGTCGTCGATGCCCTGATTGGCCAGGCGATCAGCCAACTTATTCATCTCGCGACGCACATGAAGGATACGATACGAGTCAAATTGACGCAATAACGTCATCGCGCGCTGAAACAGCACTTTTAACTTTGCGTCTTTGACCCGATATTGGCCATTCAATTGCCTGACCAAAAGCTCCGAATCGCTTTGCACGATAATGTTCTTTCGGCCCAACTGCAGGAGCGCTTCCAGGCCCATCAACAATGCCTCGTACTCTGCGGCATTGTTGGTTGCGTGACCGAGATGTCGGCTCAATTCTTTCACGACCGTGCCATTTTCGTCGCAGATCGCCGCACCGCAGCCGGCTTGGCCCGGGTTGCCTCGCGACGCGCCGTCGACCATTACAAGCCACGGTTTTTGCGCTTCCGACATGGCTAGCTGAACTTGAGACTGCTCGACTCGCTTCAGTGGGGGGGAGTAAAGTTTGCTGATGACAGTCTGCGAACTGCGCTCAAATCGAGGCAAAAACTCGCGCCGCTGTCAATTTATATTCGATTAGAACGACTAGAACTCGTTAAAAAATGCGTCGTTTTGCGCCGCATGGGACTCTGCGCGTCGCTAAGCCGACTTGGCTTGTTGTTCCGCCCCAGGCTTAAAGTATAGAATTCTCTGGCAACTTGGACATAGGTTGAGTTTTTCGCTTTTGATGATTTCATTCCACAGCTGCGGCGGAATATTCATATAACATCCCTGGCAAATGCCACCCGCAACCTCCACCACAGCCGTCCCCCCGCGTCGAGAAAAAATGAGCTCGTAACGGGAAATCAATTCTCCGGCTACCTGGGAGGCAATGCTCCGTCGACGGCTCGCCGCCTCTGAAACAGCTTGGTCGATGCCCGAGATCTGTCCCTTAAGTTCCCCTTGTTTTTTCTGCCACTCGTCCTGCATCGCTGCCATTTCCGCTTCCTTGGCCTGAATTTGCGCCTTGATGCCGTCGATTTCTTCCATAATTGTAATGAGAGTTTCCTCTAGCTCACTGTTGTTTTGTTTCAACTGTTCGATTTCGCGCTGCAACGCTTGAAGTTCTTTTGCGTTTTTGATGCGGTTCATGCGCATCCGCTTGTCCATCGCCTTCTTGCCTTCATCCTGAAAAACGCGGTCCTTTTCCAAGCGCAATTTTTCCTTTTCGGCATAGGCGGCAGCCAGGGTCTCGATTTCACGTTTTTTGGCCTGAATTTGATGCTCCTTACTTTCGATCTCGCTAAGCAAACCTTGCTTGCGTCCGGTGTGCTCTTTTATTTCGCGATCAACGGTTTGCAGCGAAGCCAATATCTCGATTTGCGTATCCAACTGTGATTCCCCCGTTTAGCAAAAAAAAATGCACCCGTTTGGGTGCATTTCTGAAACTGCAATGCTGGTCGTTAAATATCGTTTTAGTGCTAATTCGATTCACTCCAACCAAAACCCTTAAGAATTTATCTATATCGATTCTTCTTCGTTGTCAAAGCCACCCTCACCGCTCACGGCTCGTATCTTCGACTTGAGGGGCGTCGCATGCCGACGCGTCCGATCGGCCGGTCTGGCCGGCGGCTAAGGTCTTCAACGAACATTCGGCCGAGGCTGCTGGTTTCTTAGCTGGCGGCCCATATTATTGGTCGTGCGCATGACGTCGCCGATCCAGACCGTCAACTCATTTAGCCTGCTGCCATTGTTGGAAGTAATTTCCGACCAGGACAGGCCGCGTTGGTACTGCTCCACTACTCGATTAATGGAACCTCGGCCCAAATATGAAACCCCGCGTAGCGCCGCGTACTGGCCATACCCTACTCGAAGCTGTTGGCGCTCTTGAAACACGATTTGTGGACTGGTGCGCAGCTCGTATGCCAACGCTTCGACGACGGGACGCTCCCCACTCTGCTCTTCCACAAAACGGTTGATCGCCGACATGCGTTTTAAAAGTTCACGCTCGGACTTGGCGGTCGCTGTGTCGAGCGACTGCGGCGACGGTAGTGTTTCGATTCGCGCGGCGCTCGCGTGATAGTAGTTGAGCGCTTCCGGCAAGAAGGAACGCAACTGGTGGATCCGTGTTTCATAACCCGGGTGCGTCGAAAGGAATTCTGGCGGGGCGCCTTTGGCACCCTCTTTTTTCTCCATCCGTTCCCATAACTCTAGCGCAGTCCGAGGATCATAGCCTGCTTTGGCCATCAGAATGAGGCCGATCCGATCGGCCTCGGTCTCTTGCGACCGGCTAAACGGCAACGCCACGCCGACACCAGCGGTTATCCCATAAGCTTGCAACACTTGATTGGCCAGAGCTGGATTTCGCCCGAGCGCGACGCCGAGACCAACTCCGCCAAGTTGCAGCAACATACCCTGACTCATTCGTTCCGCCGGATGGCGCGCCAGCGCATGGGCTACCTCATGACCCAGCACCACTGCCAGTCCGGCTTCATCTCGCGCCGGGCCGAAAATGCCGGTGTAAACGGCGACCTTGCCACCCGGCACGGCGAAAGCGTTCACCGTTTCCGGATCGTTAATGACGGTAAACTCCCACTTATAGTCGGGTTTGTTGGCTGCGCGAGCGATTCGCTCGCCGACCTTACGCACGATCCGTTCCGCATCGGCGTCATGTGTCACCACGCTATCGCGCAAATGATGCCGATAAGCGTCCTCGCCGAGGGACGCTTCTTGGCCCTCTGAAACCAAAATGACCTGACTTCTGCCCGTGTACGGAGCCGTCGCGCAGCTCGCAACCAAACTGACCGACAAGATCAAAGCCAAGATTTGTTTCATGACCAGATCGCGTACTCTCCAGCAAACGAAGTTGCAGCTAGAGACATATCGCCCACAGAAATAGTAGCTTTTGGAATTTCCCGACGCAAGAAACGGTTTTTCGCCACTGGCGAAACGATCAAAGAAAACATTCTTGAATCAATCAGAGACCCATCTTACCAGGATTCATGATGTTGATTGGATCCAGCGCTCTTTTGATTTGCTGCATCACGTCCAGACCATAGCCGTGCTCTTCGGCCATGAGCGGCGCCAGCTTTACCCCGACGCCATGGGTGTACTCCATCGACCCCCCCATCTGCTGCACTAGCCGGAGCAACTCTTCGATGGTCTCCTCCAAAACGAGTTGAGCATTCGGGGTGTCGTCATCGTCACCGCTCAGCCGCATGGAAAACAGCTCCGGTTGCACCCATAACCCGCTCTCTTCCAAGCGCACGTTACGCCGTTTGATGATTTCTTGCGCAGCGCGCTTAAAGGCGAGAACTTTCGATGCTGGCAGCGCGACGTGAATCCAATCGCGATAGACACCGTCCCGGCCACGCTCGCGACGCTGGCGCCGATTGCGCATGAAGCGGCGCGCAATCTCATGACGTCCGCGCCAAAACTCTTCTGGCTCTCTGCGGCTGAGCGGCTTGCCGCCGTGCTCCGCACAGATCGTAGCTGCCTGTTTCTCCTCCGTCGTGACGATCGCTTCGTTGCCCTCGAAAACCAGATAGAGCAATGCGCCGGGCTCGTGCCTGTCTTCATCGTCGCCGTAGTCGAGCATTGCCGGTCGTAGACGCCGCTGAAACATTTGCTGAATTGCGGCATAGCCCTGTTCGAAGGAAGAAAAGAGATAGCCGCTGAACAGGCGCGTCTCGGGCCGCGGAAAAATTCTGACGGTCGCTTCCGTGATGATCCCGAAACAACCCTCGGCGCCGATCAAAAGCGCATTGAGATCGAGCCCCGCTGAATGCTTTGACACCGCGCGCGTGCGGAGAATCTCTCCGCTCGGCAACACGGCTTCCAAACCTAGTACCTGTTCGCCCATGGAGCCGTAGATCCCGGCTCGATAGCCGACACTGTTAGTCGAAATCGCGCCGCCGACCGTGGCCACGGGGACCGTCCACGGATCGTGTCCCAGAATGAAACCCACGTCGTTTAACTTCTCATCGAACGACTCGAGAACAACGCCCGACTGCACGCGGGCAGCACGCGCCTCAACGTCGATTTCGAGTATGCGATTCATAGCGCGCAGATCGACGACCATACTGGGTCGAATCGACAATGCGCCCCCCATGAGTCCCGAGCCCCCACCGAATGGCACGATCGAAATTTTTTCCGCGTTGGCAAACTGCACGATGCGACGGACCTCGTCCGTGGTTTGCGGTCTTACCACGCAAATCGGCGATTGAAGTTGCGGATGATGGCGTGGATGGATTCGCCCTTCACTCAGGGCATCCCAGGAGAGTTCATCCAACTGCGCCGCGTCGGTCGAGATTCGCGCGGGATCGATCCAAGTGGAGAGCTTAGCAACAATGTTGTTCATCAGACTGACACAAGACGTTTACCGACCTGTCGTGAAACGAATCATAGCGCAATCCTAGGGGGCGAGAAAGCGCGCCCCGGACTGATTACTGAATCACATATCGAGATCTGGGATTGTACTGGGAAATTTTGCCGGAGCTGAGACGCGTTATAATAATGTACCCTGAAGCACCGCAGCAGCGATCGTGAAATAGATCACCAGACCCGTCACATCAACCAAGGTCGCCACGAACGGCGCCGAAGCGCTCGCCGGATCGAAACCTAATCCGCGCAAGATAAATGGTAGAATCGATCCAGCCACTGCACCCCATAAGACAACGCCGACGAGGCTCAGGGCGACGGTGAGAGCGACGAGAAAATAGTGCTCGCCGTAGACGTTGAACAGCCCCTGCCACAGGAGAATGCGAACCAGACCGATCGAGGCCAAGATCGCGCCCAACGCGAGACCCGTGACGACTTCGCGCCGAATCACACGCCACCAATCGCGAAGTCGAACTTCCCCCAAGGCCATTGCACGAATCACGAGCGTGGTGGCTTGCGATCCAGAATTACCGCCGCTGCTGATGATCAGCGGCACGAATAACGCCAACACCACCGCGCGCGCAATCTCGGCCTCAAATTGGCCCATCGCGGTCGCGGTGAGCATCTCTCCCAAGAAGAGAGCAGCCAACCAGCCTGCGCGTTTACGAATCATCCGCAATAACGGCACCTGAAGATAAGGTTCCTCCAGTGTTTCCACGCCGCCGAGTTTTTGAATATCTTCGGTCGCTTCTTCTTGGACGACATCGACGATGTCATTCAGGTTGACGACACCTTTAATTCGCCCTTCCGCGTCGACCACCGGCATCATGAGCAGATGATGGCGCATAAAAAGCTTGCTGAGCGCCTCTTGATCCAGATCTTCCGGAGCCGAAATCACTTCAGTGCGCATGATGTCCCGGACAAGCTTGTCCCCTGGCGCAACCAACAAATCGCGGAACGAGACCACTCCGAGCAGATGTTCCTCTGCGTCTACTACAAAAACGTAATAAACCGTCTTCTCCCGCGCACGCGCGTCTCTACGCAGATAACTGATCGCCTCGTCGACTGTCATGTCGGTGCGCAGGCGGGAGTAGCGCGTATTCATTAGCCCGCCGGCTTCGTCCTCCGCGTAGTCGAGAAGCCCCTTGACTTCCCGCCGCGTCGCCTCGTCAAGAAGTGAAAGCATATTGTCGCGTTCTTCAACTGGAACTTCTTGAATCAGGTCGGCGGCGTCATCCGGCGCGAGCAATCGCATCCACAAGCGCCGTTCGCCCAACGGAAGGGCGAGCAGGAGTGCGGCGCGATCGCGCGCGTTCAGCTGCAAGAAAAAGTCGTCAGCATCGTCCCGTGCTAAATATTCGAATCCTTCGACGCGTTCTTCCAACGAAAGCACGGGCCAGGCTTCGTAGAGCTCAGAAGGTGTGAAATTCTTTTCTAGCATGGGTTGCGGGTTCCAGCCGTGTTGTGAAAAGCGGTAGCCTCACATACGTAACACATCGACCTAGCCGCGCAAAGGCAGCCGAGTTACATTTGGAAGAAAGACGACTGCATCCGAATCACAGGCAAAGTGAATTTACCCATGAGACGCACAAATTCAAGTTTTCTGAGGCTTTCTGACCGTCCGGCTTGCCAACAGCGACCGAATTAGATCCGCGAAGAAACCGAATGATTTGAACCGGCAACCATCGCGGGATAAGGTCGGCCAAAACGTCCCATGCTCGCCATCATCCTCGGCCTCTTTGCTTCCTTTTGGTTCGCCGCGTCCATGATCCTCATCAACCGGGGAGTACTGGCGATCGACTATTTTCGCGGCCTGCTGACCAACCTAGGCGTCAACGCGCTGTTTCTTTGGCTCTACGTCATGCTCTTCGTCGAGAGCATCGACCTCGGGACGCCCGCCAATCTCATTTTCGTTTTGGTCGGCATCTTCGTTCCCGGCGTCGCGCGTTTTTTCATGTTCAAAGGAATGGAGCGACTCGGCGCATCCATAACGTCGTGTTTAACCAACAGCACACCACTTTTCGCCACCTTCTTCGCCATTTCATTTCTGCAAGAACGACCCACCGTGACCAATCTTCTCGGCACACTCTTTATTGTCTCCGGCATCATCGCTCTCTCTCGGAAGGGTGCCACCAAGACCTGGCGCACGCGCGATCTCCTGTTCCCGCTTACCTCTGCTTTTCTCTTCGCTGCCCGCGACAACATGGTCCGTTTCGGCCTGTTGCACATCGATTCGCCGATCGTGGGCGCCGCGATCGCGGCGAGCACCTCGTTCGTGACCATGTCCATCATCTATCTCGCATTTGAGAAAAAACCGCCGCTTGCCAAATCGGTAGCGCGCGGCTTTGGGCTCTTTGCTATGGCAGGATTCATGAACTTTCTTTCGTATGTCTTCGCCTACACCGCCCTCAGCATGGAGCGCGTTTCCCTCATGTCGCCGCTCATCAACGGCTCTTCGCTTTTCATCCTGCCGCTCTCTGCCCTATTTCTCAAAGGCGTCGAACAACTCACGCCGCGCAAGATCGGCGCGATAGGTCTGGTGATCATCGGGGTCTTTTTGATTTCGTGGGAAAAACTCTAATCGAAACGGACGGAGCGTTTCGGAAAAGACGTTAAAACTCTTAGTGCACCGTCGGTCCGGAGTCGTCGTCTTTGCCGCCGGGGTAAACTTGGAAGCGGCGTTTGAGGCGGGCGAGGCGGCGGCGGTCGAGGTAGTCTTTGACTCGATCCCAGGGATTGCCGCCGCGGAGATAGAGATATCCGAAAACCATACCGCCGAGATGGGCTAAGTGTGCGATACCGCTCTGCCCTGCCGTGATCGACGAATAGAGCGCGATCGCGCCGATAATCCATACGAAGTGTTTCATCTTGATCGGAAACAGAAAATAAAAATAGACGATTCGGTTAGGATAGATGAGACCGTAAGCCAGCAGAATCCCATAGACTCCCGCTGACGCACCGATGCTCGGTCCCATCTGGTTGGGCAGGAAGAGGGTATTGAGGATGCCGCCGCCGATAACGGTAATAAAGTAATAGCGCAGAAAAAAACTGCTTCCCCAGCGCCGCTCCAGATCGCAGCCGAACATCCAGACCGCCAGCATATTGAACAATAGATGAAACAGCCCGCCATGGAGAAACTGGTAGGTGAAAAGTTGCCAGAGATAGAATTCGTGTAATACCAGCGGCGGCACCAGGCCAAAATAGTAAGCGAGCTGGTAATCCACGCTAACACCCACGATTGTTTGAATGGCAAACACGGCGACGTTGGCGATCAGCAAAAACTTGACCGCGGGCGTCACGCTGCCGCCACCGAACATGATCTGTCGAGTTTGGTATTGCACTGGAGTGTAGTTTAACTTTTCGCTGTCGGTGTTTAAAGACGGCTCGATCTTAACTACCCGCCCAGGTAAGCTTGTCGGACTAAATCATTTCCGGCCAGCTCGCTGGACGTTCCTTTGAGAATCACTTCACCAGTCTCTAAAACGTAACCCCGATGCGAAATAGCCAGCGCCATGACAGCGTTCTGTTCGACCAGCAACACGGTCACGCCGGCTTTGTTGATGGTGCGTATGGTTTCGAGGATCTGCTCGACGATCTTCGGCGCAAGGCCCATGGACGGCTCGTCGAGAAGCAAAAGTTTTGGCTTGGCCATGAGCGCCCGGCCGATGGCGAGCATCTGCTGCTCGCCGCCGGAAAGCGTGCCGGCATATTGTTTTTGTCGCTCTTTCAGTCGTGGAAACATTTGAAAAACGAAATCCAACTCCGCGCCGAGCGCGCGCTTGTCGCGCGTGTAACCGCCGATTTTAAGATTTTCCAGCACGGTAAAGCGCGGAAAAACTCTTCTGCCCTCGGGCGCATGAGCGACGCCCCGGCGAACGATCTCATGCGCCTCGATGTTCTCGAGCATCGCTCCTTCGAGTTCGATGGACCCTCGCTTGGGTCGTAGCAGTCCGGAAAGTGTTTTCAGCGTGGTCGTTTTGCCCGCGCCGTTGGCACCCAGAAGCGTAACCAGTTCGCCTGCTTCGATCGAAAAGGACACGCCTTTCAGCGCGTGGATAGTATCGTAGTAAACGTGGATGTCGTTAACTTCGAGCATGCTCCACCCACGACCCCTGTCCGAGATAGGCTTCGATGACGCGCGGATCATGGCG
Source organism: Verrucomicrobiia bacterium (assembly GCA_035637295.1). Taxonomy (GTDB): domain Bacteria; phylum Desulfobacterota; class Binatia; order UBA9968; family UBA9968; genus DP-20. The sequence continues at coordinate 32,211 of DASPXM010000241.1, read as the reverse complement.
CACTTCTTCGGGGCGGCCCTCGGCAATTTTTTCGCCGTAATCCAACACGTGGACGCAATCTGAAATTCCCATGACCACCCGCATGTTGTGTTCGATCAGTAAAATCGCTTTGACGTATCTTCCTAGCAGTGCTTTGAAGAGCGTCATGAGCGATTGCGCTTCCGACGTATTCATCCCTGCGGTTGGCTCGTCGAGCAGCAGGAGCTTTGGTTCGGCGGCCAGGGCGCGGGCAATTTCCAAGCGGCGCTGTTCGCCATAAGACAGCTGATGCGCCCATTCATTCTCGCGACCGCTGAGTCCAGTGAGCTCAATCAGCTCCATCGCCCTGTGCTGTGCGCCTTTTTCCTTTTCATGAACTCCTTGGAGGCTCAACAAAATTGCCGGCAAGCTTGTTTTTAGCCGCGCGTGCATGCCCACCAAGACGTTATCCAACACGGTCATGTGCGAAAACAAGCGAATGTTTTGAAAGGTTCGGCTGATGCCGGCGCTGGTGATTCTCTCGGGCTTTAACCCGACGAGTGAACGATCGAGAAAGCGCATTTCGCCTTCGTCCGGCCGGTAGATTCCCGTCAAGGTATTGAAGAGCGTGGTTTTGCCGGCGCCGTTGGGACCGATGAGCGAGACAATCTTGCCCTCTTCCAACTCCATGCTCACGCGCGTGAGCGCCTGCAAGCCGCCGAAGCGTTTCGAAACGCCGCGGAGTTCGAGCAATGCCATATTACTTTCTTGGCTCCCGGCGCGGCGGCAAGATGCCCTGGGGACGAAAGATCATCATCAGAATCAAGATCAGGCCGAACACCATGCGCTCGTACTTCGCCGGTTCGAACTGCGCCGGCAGCTGACTCAGCGGATAACTTCCGAGCAAGGGAAGCGACAGCACGGCACCCGATTGACGCAATCCGTTGAGCCAGAGCGACAAGCCCTTGAGCAACTGCAGGTTAAGAACCGTGACGCCGGTTGCGCCGAGAACCGCGCCTGGGATAGAGCCCATGCCGCCCAGAATAACCATCGCCAGGACGCCGATGGATTCCATGAAGGTGAAACTCTCCGGGTTGATAAAGACCTGTTTGGCGCCGAAGAGAACACCGACCGCGGAAGCAAACGACGCGCCGACGGCAAAGCCGAGAAGTTTCATCCGCACAACCGGCACGCCCATCGCAGCGGCGGCGACTTCATCTTCACGAATCGCCTTCCACGCCCGCCCGATACGGGAATCTTCTAACCGTCGCGTCACCAAAACGATGACGCATACCATCAGCAAAATTAGAAAATAAAAATAAAGCGGATAAAGCTGAGCTTCGGAAAACTTCACACCGATGAATTCCAACACCGGCTGAAAGAACAGCGGCGGTTTGGTTATCGGACTGATCCCTCTCGGACCATTGGTCAAATTCACCGGTTTGTCTAAATTGTTGACCAGAGCGCGCACGACTTCGGCGAAGCCCAAAGTGACGATCGCGAGATAGTCGCCGCGCAAGCGCAGCACCGGCAAGCCCAAGAGCGTACCCGTCAACGCGCCGACGACGATGCTGAGCAGAAGGAAGACAAAAAACCAGTTGGGCGAGAGCGGAAACAGACCGCCGGCGATAAATTGGTTCGCTTGGGGCGAACCGAAGATCGCCCAAAGATAAGCGCCAATGGCGTAAAAAGCGACGAAGCCGAGATTGAGCAAGCCGACAAAGCCGACGACGATGTTCAATCCCAACGCCAGAGCGACAAAGATGCCAATCTGGATGGCCACTTCCAGGTAATAACCATTGATGAAACCCAAGATCGGCATCAGCCAGAGCAATACCAAAGCGCCTAGCCACAACTTCACCTTGCGCTGGATCGATGAATAGTAAATAGCGATCAGCGAAGCCTCGAATAGAAGGAAGGCGAACAGGGACTGGGGAAACCATATCGCCAGCAAAAAGCTCGACAGGATCGCTGCCAACAATCCAATCGTCACACCGACGCTTTTCACGCTTTGCCCTCCCGCACCGTCTCGCCGAGCAATCCTTTGGGACGAAAGATCAGGATCAGGATTAAGACTAAGAAAGCGACAACGTCCTTGTACTCGGCGCCAAACGCGCCGTCGGTCATTATGGAAAGATAAGAAGCCGCGAACGCTTCCAACAGCCCGAGCATCATGCCGCCCAACACGGCGCCGGGAATATTGCCGATGCCGCCAAGCACCGCGGCAGTGAAAGCCTTCATGCCCGGGACAAATCCACTATAGGGATTGACCAAACTGTAATGAATGCCGAACAGCACCCCGGCGAGTCCGCCCAGGGCGCCGCCGACAAAAAACGTCAGCGCAATCACCCGGTTCACCGGCACACCCATGAGCGATGCCGTGTCCGGGTCCTGCGCCACGGCGCGAATTGCCGTGCCTAACTTGGTGTGGTTGACGAAAAAATAGAGCCCTGCCAAAGTCAGCAATGCGGTGACAATGACCAGCAGTGACTTCACCGGGATGACCAGGTTTGCGGTCACGGGCAAGTTGCGGTCGAAAAATTCCAGACTCGGATAGTTCAAGTAAAACGTGTTGCGCCATAGGCTTTCGAAAAGTCGCAGACCGTCTTGCAGAAAAAAAGACGCGCCGATCGCCGAGATCAGCGCGACGAGACGAGGACCACCCAGTAATGGACGATAGGCGACGCGCTCCAGCGCCATGGCCGCAACTCCGCTGACGACCATTCCGGTGATAATGACCAGCAGCAGTATCACCGCCGGATGAAGTGTGGCCAATTGCCCCGCGCTCTGCAGCAGCAACAAGACTTCGACCCCGACGAAGGCGCCAAGCACAAAGATCTCGCTGTGGGCGAAGTTGATGAACTCCAAAACGCCATAGACCATCGTGTAGCCCAAGGCGATCAGGGCGTACATGAATCCTAAAACGACGCCATCCAATAGGACTTGCGGTAGGATTTCCAGTGCGAGTTCCAAGTCGATGCTGACCCTTCAGAGGCCGCTATGCTAACAAATAGCCGTTTTCTCCGCTACTGTTCGAGCCCTGGGATATGCAATTTTTGGTTGGTTTTGCTGGTTGATGGCGCCGTCAATGAGAAATTTCGGACTGATACATGGTCCTGAGCCTTGAATGATGTTGGCTGCATGATAAGAAAGGCAGTCGCAATCATGGAGAACAAGAAGGGGGCGTCGTGTAGGCCCGTGTGAAACGCGACTGTTCATTCATTTCGCAACGCTCCTCGATCGCGTATAATACTTGCCCGAAACGGTGTGAAGCATGTCTGAAGAAGTCGTCTCATCGCCAGCTTTAACCCTGCCGTCGTGGTTGTACAAAATCAAAAAGGCGGCGTGGATCGGCGTGGCGGCAGTCGGGCTTTTGATCACGGCGATCTTGGTCGTGCCGCACTTCGTTGACCTGGGACTGTTCAAACGCACCTACTTGCCCCTTGTCGAGGAAGCGCTTAACCGGCGCGTGGATGTCGGTGAAGTCCGGCTCAGCCTCGTGCCCACGCCGTCGATCCGCTTGTCGAAGCTAAGAGTCTCCGATAATCCGGCATTTGCAGACAATACTTTTTTCTCAGCGCAGCAGGTCCAGCTACGGGTTAAGTTCTTGCCGCTCTTGAGGGGCCGCTTCGAAGTCACCGAACTGGTTCTCGACAAACCGGTTTTCAATCTGCTCAAACAACCCGACGGCACATTCAACTATGCCGATATCGCCAATAAGAAAACTCCGGCCCACGCCCGCCGCGAAGCGAGGAAGCGATCCGAGGGAACAAAGGCACCCGATGCCTCGCCCGCGCCGCTGGTGATCCCGAGCAGCATGCGCATCCGAGACGGACAGCTCAATGTCACTACCAAAGGTCAAACGCCGGTCGTTATACGAGGCATCGACCTCTCGGTGAAGGAATTTTCGGGCGAAGCACCCTTCCCGTTTGAAGCGGCTTTTAGCTATCCGGGGCTCCACACGATATCGCTGAAAGGAGAGCTTTCCTATCAAGAAGAAAAAGCGCTTCTCGAACTCAAGAATAACCGTCTTAAGATCCAAGACCTGACCTTTCTTGTGCGAGGCAATATCAGCAATCTCTTTACGACTCCGCGGGTCCAGCTGGATTTGCGGAGCGACAATGTCGATGCTCAACCCGTTTTCCAGATCCTGTCCGTTTTTAACTTGGCGCCACGCGACACTGAAATTTCCGGTCCCATGGGCCTATACATGAATATTAGCGGTCCGTCGAACAGCCTCGTCACGCAGATTCGCGGGCTATTCAAAGGCGTCCAGGTTAACGGCAAGCGCGCATTGAAAGGCAACTTGAGCGGTGAAGTTTCCATCCGCCTGCCGCTCGGCGTTGGATCGGTCAGCAAACGGTTGCAGGGTAATGGCAAACTCGTCGCCCGCGACGGCGAGCTCACCAATGTCGATTTGATCAATAAGGTCCAGCGGGTCACGGGCATGATCGGCCTTTCGAAGGACGAACGGCGCGAAGCCACAACGTTTCGCACGATGGAGGCAGACTTCATCATCGGCGGCGGCTTCGCTGAATTCACCCGACTCTACTTGGTCAATCCGCAGTTGGAAGTGAACGGAAACGGCACCATGACCATAGAACAACCGACGCTGAATCTGGCTGTCGATACCAGCCTATCGCCTCAAGCATCGGCCCGCGTCGGCCGCGGCCACGCGTCGACATTCTTCAAAGACAGCCACGGCCGCGTCGTTGTGCCGTTGAAAGTGACCGGACCAGTGGAAAATCCTTCGGTCAATTTGAATGCTCAAAAGATTGCCGAGACCGGATTGCCACAAAAAATGGACAAAGGATTTAGTTCCTTTTTCAAGCAGCTCTTCCGCAACCGCTGAGGCAGTCAGCGAACTTCAGCGTCGCCCGTTCGGTGCACTAAGGCGGAGAATAAGCCACTGCAAATTTTTCCCTTCGAGGATCTTGGTGCTGGACTGATCGAGATCGAGAAGCAGCCCGTTGATCTCGCTTTCCTCTCTGCTTCGCTCGCCTTGAAGTTTTACTTTTCTTCCCGAGTTCCTCACACAATCCAGGATCTCCTTGACGCCGATCGTTTCAGGATCGCGGCCTAACACAAACGTCTCCTCATCGGCCAACGGCAAGACCAATTTGGCTTGTGCGAACATCTCCATAAATTCTTTGACCATGCCTGCGGACAAGCGTAAATGAGCGGCCAACTCGGACACGCTCATCGGGTCGAGCCCATGGTAAAAATTACGCCCGATGAGCAGCATCAGATGCAACGCGAGCTTCTCGCGGCCCGCCGGGCTCTGCGCCAGCAGCTCTCGATCGCCTTGGAAAACATGAATATTCTGATGCGCGTACGTCACTTGCGCGCCCAGCAATACAATCACCCAGCCGACGTGGAGCCAGAGAAGAAAAAGCAACAGAATCGCAAAACTCGAATAAATCGCGTAATAACGCGTCGAAGAAGCGACGAAGACGGCAAAGCCCCAACCGACGGTTTGCCAAAGCACCGCGGCCACCAAGCCGCCGACCAGCGCGGACTGAAGTTTGACCCGCGTGTTCGGTATAAAGATGTAGACAAAGGTAAAAGCGCCCCACAGAGTCAGATAAGGGACCAGTCGCAGTAATATCAAAATCACGGTGCCAAGCGCCTGCAGCGAAAGGAGCGCATGAACGATCGAATTGTTTTGTAGAGTCGCCGTAATCGTGACTGCGGCAAAAACCAGGACCGGGCCGACGAGCACGGCACTTAGGTAATCGCTAAACTTACGCGTCAGCTTTCTTGGCGCCTTGACGCGCCAGATATGATTGAAGGCCTCTTCGATCGTTCCCATCAACGACAAAACGGTAACGAACAACGTGACCAATCCGACGCTGCCGAGCGCTCCTGCCTTCATCTTGTCGACAAATCCAATCAGATGCTCGGTGATCTCTACGCTCTTTTCGCCAAGTGGCGCGAGCGCTTCGACCAGCGCCGGTTCGATGCGATTGTGCACGCCAAACGCTTTAAGCAGTGAAAAAACGACTGCCAAGAGCGGTGCGAGAGAGAGCAGCGTCTTGAATGCTAAAGCCATCGCCTGGAGTTTCACGAGGTTTTGAAAAAAATCGCGGCCGACCATGAGCGCGATTTTGACGGAGGAATGAACCAACCGCCTAAACTGCTTCAGTTCCGAAAGCTCGCTATCGAGAAATTGATCGAAGACTCTGGTCTTCATTTGTTGAAATGACCGCTTTGGCTGTGGTGTGGATGGGCTCATGGCAGATCGCTGCTGTTTCGGACCCAGGGAGAATTTAGCTGGGAGTCTACCAGCTTTACTCGCAACCGACAAAGCAATCCTCGCCTCAGTCTAGGCGACTCGCGTAATTGACAAGGCTACCGGCGGATCGATATGCTGCGCCATTCTAAGTATCCCAACCGTTTCCCATGCCGACTTTCGCTGCGCGAGCGTATCAACCCCCTTCTCACGCCTTACGCCGTGGACTCAATCTCCCCGGCCTGATCGCGCTGACGTTCTTTTGCGTAGCCGGTGGTGCTTACGGATTGGAAGACGCGATCGGCGCCGGCGGGCCGTTCGTCGTTCTTTTAGGAATCGTCATTCTGCCCTGGCTCTGGAGTTTTCCTACCGCGCTGATGACCGCCGAGTTGTCAACCGCGATGCCCGAAGACGGCGGCTATGTGGTTTGGGTCGAAAAAGCCTTCGGCCGATTTTGGGGCTTTCAAGAAGGCTGGCTAAGCTGGCTCTGTAGTTTCGCCGACAACGCGCTCTATCCCGTCATGTTCGTCGATTATCTCGCTTACCTCCGCGGCGACATGTCGCCCATGGAGCGCTGGCTGATCGGTACCGCTATGATCAGCCTGATTACCTGGCTGAATGTGCGCGGTATTCGCTTGGTCGGCTTGAGTTCGATCGTCTTTCTATTCATCGTACTCGCGCCCTTCGGAGTCATGGTTGCCTTGGGCGCGCCGCAAGTGGAGGTAGCGAACTGGTTCAAGAGCACGGACGTGATCGACTGGGCGCTGCTTTGTAGCGTCTTGCTTTGGAATACCTCCGGTTGGGATAACGCGGGTTGCTGCGCCGCGGAGGTTGCCAATCCGAACCGAGCCTATCCGCGCGCGATGATTTTTACCGTAGTGTCGGTATCGGCCGTTTATTTGTTCCCGGTGGCGGTCGGCGTCGGCGTCGATGCCAATTGGGCTGCGTGGAAGGAAGGTTATTTTCCCAAAGTCGCCGCGCAGATCGGCGGTCCGTGGCTCGGATCTTGGCTCACGATCGCTGGCGTGGTCAGCGCCGCGGGATTGCTCAACGCTCTTCTGTGCACGTCCGCGCGGGTACCATTCGCCATGGCGGAGCGCCATATGTTGCCGCAACCGCTGCGCCGATTGCATCCACGTTATGGCACCCCGTGGCCGGCGATTTTGTTCAACAGCATCGGTGTCTCCCTGTTGATCCCGTTTTCTTTCCAGGACCTGATCGAAGTCGACATGTTTCTCTATGCGGCGGCGCTGATTTTGGAATTTGCCGCGCTGATCTGGTTGCGAATAAGGGCTCCGGAGCTCCCCCGTCCATTTCGAGTTCCATTTGGCACTGCCGGAGTCATTGCCATCAGCATTCCGCCCATCGCGCTGTGTCTAGGCAGCATTGCACTATCCGATAACGCTACAAGATACGTCAGCATTGGCGGCATCGCCCTTGGGTTGATCATATTCCGCTGGCAATCGAGAACGAGCCCGTCATCCGAAGTTGAAAGTGCGCCGACGGCTTGAGGATTGGATCAAGTCCGAAATTTATTTGCAATTGCCCGAGATATCTTCGGCCGCGCCGTAGCGCAAGCGCACCAAGCCATCCTCACCGGCGGCGGGGGCAAAAAAGAACAGGTCTGAGAAAACATTCTCACAGACAGTGGGTAAACGAGGCCCGCCGAGCAATCCAATCACGCCGGTAACCGTGATGTGGACGACGACCAGCACCGTCTCATCTTTGTGTCGGCGCACCGCGGCGGCGATTTCCTGGACATTCTCCAGCGATTTTCCTTCGTAGAGCGGAACCACTTCCGGCGTGATTCTCAGCAAACTCGCCAGTGGCCCGGCTGTGTCTCGGGTGCGTCGCCATTGAGTTGTGATGATTGCCGTCACCCCAGCGTCGCGAAGCGTTGCGGCGAGTGCTTGGGCTCGGGCTTCCCCGTCGCCGTGAGCGGCGGATCTTCTCCGTGCCAATCTCGTTCCGCGTGCCGCACAAGTATTACATAGCGGGCCGAACCGAGATTTTGCGCGCCGCCCGGACTCGGCCCGGCGGCACAGCCAAGCGAACTTACAGCGAGGAGAAGTGCGAGCAACAAATGGCTAAGGGGGGTGGGGCCTTTTGACAAGATTCCGACGAAATTGTTCGATTGTTGCCTCGAATCGGATCACGCTAAAGTCGTTGTCTTGCCGCAGTTAGGACAAGCACGCCACTCTGCATTTAGCGCATAGCCGCATGCGGCACAATGATGTCGCGAAATAATCCGTGGCGGAGGTTGCTCCAATTGTGGCCCTTCAGCCCAGTAGATTCCTGTGAAAAGGCTCGTTTTGCACGTCGTCGATACGGTCTGTCCTGAACGATCGACATAGGTGACTTCATAATGGCGCTCGTTTTTTTCAAAGAACCAACCGCGTGCAAAGGGATTCCACGCAATTGAAATAACCCGCCCGCCTTTCGACTCGATTTCGTCCTTAATTCTATTCTTGTCGATGAAATGCATGACGATGCGAATGGTCAAGCCGACGAAGATGGCGGCGACGATGAAATTCATCGAGTAATTCATAGCGTCCTGTATTTTCGCTCACTAGCGCTTTACGGGCAAACACCGCGCATGGCGCAAAGGCTCACAGCTGAAATCAAACGGGCGTGGGTTTGTCCCGTGCTCAAAATGGCATGGAACAAAGAGCGCTCTTGAGATAATCGTGACGTAGATCTCATAGAGACGCGTATCTACGTCGAAACGGCCATATAATTTGACCGATTAGATCAGCCGGCACAGGATCCGGAACAGCAAACTGCTCCGGCCGTCTTCCCGGCATATAGTAAGTGCCGAACCATATGTCCCACAGCGGCAACAGGGCCGCGAAGTTTTATCCCGACCCTCCTCTGCGGATGTGTGATGCCAACGGTGAAACGTCGGGCTAGCGAAGACGCCGCGCAACGGGCCGAAACCCCAGCGTACATTGGCATGCTGAAAAATGGCGTATGCCGTGAAGAACGGCAAAGCGCCGGCGAGCAGCATCGGCGAATAGCCAACAGCGACGACGATGGTCGCCTGCAAGCTCTATTCACGATATCGTTCACCGGATGGACCCGCGCGCAGAAAGCCATCCAGCTCTACCGAGCTGTGATGAATCGCGTGAAACGCCCATAGTTGCTTTCCATGGAACGCGCGGTGCAACCAATAACCGATAAAATCGATGAGAATGATCATCTGCACGGATTGAGCGAGTGGTGATTGACGACCGAGCGGGCCATGGCCCTTGAGCAGATTTTCAAATGACCCGTAACCGGTCAGAAGCAATAACGGCAACAACACCATGACGACTGCAACTTTCGATATCGGCTTAGTGATCAGCGCAGTGAAAAACCAGTAGACCACGTCGAGTAGCCAGCCGCGCCGAAAGCGGCGCTGCCGCGCCACTCCCCGCCACATGATCTCCAGAGGAATCAGCGCGATGCTGAGAATCGCCAGTCCCATGAGAAGAGAAGAAATCAAACTCATCTCCGAAGTTTAGAAATACGAAACACCGGGTGACCTAAAAGCAGATTTTCCTAAACAGTAGTTAAATCCGTCTTTCAGAAATTTCGAGATCAATCCAAAGGCTTCGCTACGTCGAATCGCGCGGAGCAAATCCCAAACGTCGATCGATTTAAAGGAGGCCATTTTTTTTCACCTCCCAGCGGAAAATTAGGTAGTTTGCAAAAAATGCGGGTGCTAACCAAAAATACCAAAGCTCGTCGGCGACCCAAATCCTTAGAACCGCATGGCAAGCATTGATCGCAATATAAAGCCGGGCGGCCCAGAACGCATGCCAAGGAAGTGGTTTTTGACGTATCCAAATCGCCGCTTCAATGATTGCCGGGAAAAAGGCAACCTGATCATAGGTCCAGGCAAAGAAACTGCTCACCACTGAGACTAGAACAATAAGCGGCAGTTGTTCACGCCACGCCCACCCGTGTTTGTACTGGTGCCAATAATAGAGAACCCACGCAACGGCGACAACGGACGGCGCAAATTCCAGCCACGCATGACCTGGCCCAATAAAAACTCTCACCGCACTTCGGAGGGTCGGAGTCAGCCAATCCAGGGGCCTCGGTATATCGGGAATTGTGTAAAGCGCGAAATATTGAAAGTAGATTTGCGGGTCGAGTAGAAGAGGAATGAGCGCCGCGCTCAAGCCAATCAGCGCCGTCCCTGCAATTACGCGCCACTGCCGGTTTTTCCAAATCCAGAGCACGAAGACAATCCAAAACAAGTATAGAAGATGAGGCTTGACTGATAGAACCGCAGCAGAAGCGCCCATGGCAAACCATTTTTGCTTTCGCTCGAAGTAAAGAAACGCCGTTAAACCTGCCAGGATGACGGCGCTAATTTGGCCAATGATTAGAACAAAAACCGCTGGCACGTAGGTCAACGCGAGCAGCCATGGCAGCCGGGAGGGTACTGTTGTATTTCCGTAAATTGACCAAAGTTGTTGCACTGAGATGAGAATCAAAAAAACATGGGCCAAGAGCCAACAAAACTGACCGGTAGTATAACTGAATAAACCGAACGGCAGTGTGAACAATAGAGTCCAAGGGGGATTCCACATGATAACGGGCGCGGCGCCACCCCACCCGGCCGGTTGTTGTAGGCTGAAAAGCGCTTCCGGCGAGTACGGGTTGCCACCAGACACAAGTAAACGGCTAGCGGCCCAGTATTCCATGAAGTCCCGTGCCGCCGAATGATCAGAGGACGAGGACGTTTGAGCAAACGCAAACTGGGCCCCTAGAAATCCAAAGAGGCAAAACACCGCCCAGCCTTTGGATCGAATGATATCAACCGGTCTTAAGGACAGATGGTTCTCGTGGGTTTGCGGTTCAGTTGATGTTTCCGCTCGCGAAACTCGCCGTTTTATTTGACCAGCAACTTGTGTTTGCCCGATACTCTCGCAGATTTCAAGCATTCTAACGGAGCGAGCAACACCTTTTGCCCACAACTTAAACGGCTCAGTGCATACACTCGAAAGCAGCTGTTGGATTTGTTGGTTGTGCAGCGCGGAGGTCGGCACTGCCTTAAATCGCATTTGTCAACTCTGTTGAACGCCGTAGCGGCGCGCGAAGAGATAATAGACGACCGCAATGGAAACCAAGATCACCGTCCAGATCACGCCGAAGGCGGCGAGCTCGCCGACTTGAGCATTTTCCCACAGCTCGAAGATCGCCACGGAGACCACCGGCGTTTGCGGGCTGACGAGCAACACCGACATCGATAGCTCCTTCGCCGACAGGAGAAAAATAAACGCCCAGCCGCCGAGAAACGACGGCGTCACGAGTGGCAAGACGATGCGTCGCATACAGTTCGACCATGTTGCGCCGGCGGTATAGGCGGCCTCTTCCAATTCCTTGTGCAGCTGTAACAAACCCGAATGAGTGTAACGGATGCCGTAGGGGATGTAGCGCGTGACAAAAGCGATGAGAAGAATCCACAACGTGCCGTAGACCGGAATCGGCACGAATAAGTAGAAGCGCAGTATCGCCAGTCCCATGACGATACCTGGAAACAATAGCGGCAGGGTGGTCAATAGATCGAGCAACCAGCGCCCGCGCATTTTGGTGCGCACCAGCAACCAAGAGGCGAGCAGCGTCAGCACCATCACCGCGCTGGCGCTGCCGAGTCCTAACAGAATACTGTTCTTGATCGAATCGGTGATCTTTGGGAAGTGAATCGCAGTAACGTAATTCTTCGCCGTAAACCTGGACATCGCTTCGATCGACGGTTGCATGTAAAAAGGCAGCAGAGAAGCCCAGAGAATGATGAGAAAAGGCAGCACCAGCAGCACCAAAGCATAAGCCAGCAAACTACCGCCGGCGAGGTAGCGCCAGCGGCCTAGGTGGATCAGCGCCGGGCGATAACCCTTACCCGTTATGGTGTGAAAGCGGTCGCCTTCGCGCGTGACGCGGAAGTAAAGATAAAGCGTACCCGCCACCACGAACATGAGCAGCACGGAGAATGCCCCGGCGCTGCCGTAACGCGGCGGCAGCTTTTGCGCGTCGAGATAGATGGACGTCGTCAGCACGCGAATGTCGCCCGGAAGCCCGACCAGAGCGGGAATCTCGAAGGACTCAAACGAGCGGATAAAAATCAACAGCACCACAGAGAAAAACGCCGGCAGCATCAAGCGCAGCGATACCCGGCGCATGGTTTGCCAAACCCGCGCGCCGCACACTGCCGATGCCTCTTCGAGCGACGGGTCCATGGACCGGAAGGCCGCCGCCAACATGAGAAACACGAATGGCGACCAAAGCAGCGATTCGATGAAAATCATGCCCCACAGCGAATAGATATTGATGATCGGTCCCGGTTGATCGAGAACTGTTTTCAACCAGAAGTTCACCGGTCCCGCTTTACCCAGCAACAGGAGCCAGCCAATGGTGTACAAGATGAACGGCGTGCCGAAGGACGCGAAGGCGGTGAAGTAACCCAAGCCTCGCAACGGTGTATCCGTCCGCGTGACAAGCCAAGCGATGGAACCGCCGAGCAGTGTGGCAAACAACGCGCTGCCGGCCGAAAAATAAATCGTATTCAAAAATGGCCCGACAACCTGCAGTTCCCGGACGAGTTCTTGGTAGTAGCGAAAAGTAAACTCGTCGATCTCGCCGGTGAGCTTGGTGGTGAACAGGCTGGTTTGAATGACCGAATAAAGCGGCGGCAAGACGAGATAAGCGGTGACTAACGAGACCCCGATCATCACGCCGGTGGCGGCATCGACGCGTAAAAGCGAGCGGAAACGGAAAACGCCCCGCGCCGCGCTGGCGGATTTTATTGGAAGGTTATAGGCCCCAGATGACGGTTGTTTCGCCACGGCATTCGACGAGCGGCTTCACTACTTCACGAAGACGTTATTAAAGTAGTCGAGCCATTCGTTGCCTTTGTCGTACTGCGCGTCGGGGTTGATGTAGTATGCCCGCTTGAACTTCCCACCGCCGGGCTTCAAATCGATCTGCTTGGCGGGCACCTTCGGATGTGACGGTAGATAGTTGGATTGCTGAAAAACTTTTTGTCCCTTCTCGGACATCGCGAAGTCGATCAATAGCATCGCCGCGTGCGGATGCGGTGAATTTTTTGCCAGCGCCATCGTTTGAATCGTCGCGGTCACAGGCTCGTGCGGCATCCAATCGACCGGCGCGCCCGCGGTCTTGCTGATGTGCGCGTGATGATTGAATATCTGCAGCGCGAGCGGATATTCGCCGGCGATCGTCAGATCCAAAACTTGCCGGTTGCTCGCGGTGCTTTTGGCGATATTTTGCGCCTTCAGTTTTTGCAGATAAGCTTTACCCGCTTCTTGTCCCATCGTGTTGAGAATCGTGCCGACGAAGATGGGCGCGCCCGAGCCGCGGCTCGTTGACCACATCATTTGCCCTTTCCAGCGTGGATTGAGCAAATCCTCGTAGGTCTTCGGAACCTCGTTGAGTTTGACCATCCTCGTGTTGTAGCCGGTCGCGAAGAAATAGAGATTGGTCGTGCCCCAATATCCCTGGGCATCCTTGAGATCGGCTGGATATTCCGCGAGCACCGGTGAGGAAAAGCGCTGAAGATAGCCGGCGCGCCGCACCATGGTCGGCGATACGGTGCCGTCGATGATGTCGACGTCGTATCTTTTGGCCTGATATTCGGCGAACATTTTTTGCACGAGGCGCTCGGCGTTACCGCGGAAGAACTCCACTTGAAGAAAGGGATACTCCTTTTCGAAAGCATCTTTGACCGGCCGAACGACTTGATCGACGATGAGCGTGGTATACCAGGAAATTTTGCCTTCCTTTTTAGCACCCTCGATAAGAATCTTTTGCCGATCGGGGCGATTCATGAGAGCGATTTCTTCGACGGTTGCGGCCGCGGACGATGGCACCAATCCGATCTCTGCGCCAAGCGCGAATAGGATGCAGAAGACGGATAGCCGTTGGCTCGCGAGCGACATGCGGAGCTCTCCCTCGGCACTGAAAACGATTCGATCTGTCGCGAAGCTAGTCTGAGTTGCGTCGGCTTGTCAAGGTATCACGCGCCGAGGGCGATCAGCGAAGTCCGGTTCGCGCAGCTGTCTCATTTCAAGAAATTCTTCTCGAAATAATCCACCCACGCTTCACCCTCGTTCATCTGCGCGTCCGGCGTGAAGTAGAGCGCCCGCTTGAACCGTCCGCCGCCCGGTTTTAGATCCGCCTGTTTCGCGGCAACTTTTGGATGAGACGGCAAATAATTGACCGCTTGAAACACTTTCTGGCCTTCCTCCGACAAGATGAAATCGATCAACAGCATCGCTGCGTTTGGATGAGGCGACCGCGTTACCGGAGAAATCGTGTTGATGGTTGCCGACGCCGGTTCCAGAGCGTACCAATCGACGGGCGCGCCCGCAGTCTTGCTGATATGCGCGTGATGATTGAAAATATGCAGCGCAATCGGATACTCGCCCGCGATGACCAAGTCCAACAACTGGCGGTTACTGGCGGTGGTCTTGGCGACGTTTTGTGCTTTCAATTTTTGCAAGTAGGCTTTTCCCGCCTCTTGTCCCATGGTCTGAAGAACGTTGCCAATAAACATCGGCGCGCCAGAGCCGCGGCTGGTCGACCACATCATCTGCCCCTTCCAGCGCGGGTTGAGCAAATCTTCATAGGTTTTGGGAACCTCGTTGGCTTTCACCATTCGTGTATTGTAGCCGAGGGACAAGTAATAAACGTTGCTCACTCCCCAAAAACCCTGCGGGTCTTTGAGCTCTGCAGGGTATTCGACGAGATGGGGAGAATAGAAACGCTGTAAATACCCTCCCTTTTTCACCATCGGCGCTGTTACCGTCCCGTCGACGATGTCGACCTCGTAGCGCTTTCCCTGATACTCGGCGAACATTTTTTGCACCAGACGCTCGGAGTTGCCGCGAAAATATTCGATCTGCAGGAATGGATACTTCTTCTCGAAGGCTTCTTTCACCGGACGCACGACCTGATCCACGATCAGCGACGTGTACCACATGATCTTCGCTTCTTTGCGCGCGGCTTCGATGAGAATCTTTTGCCGGTCAGGTTTATTATAAAGCGCGACTTCTTCCACGGACGCCGCGAACACGAACGGGCCGGATAAATACGATAAAATGACTGTCGCAAAGATTTTCATGAGCTTCATCATCGAGCCTCCACAAACGCGTCTTCTGTCGGGGCGACCGGCCGGTCGCCCCATATTGAATCGCCCCAAGGCCGGGAAGAATGCGACTAACGACAGCTTCACCTCAGGATGGTCTCCGCGAACTTCCCCGCTGGAACTCTGACTTTGATGTATTTGTCTTCGAGGTGATTGCGCACCCGGTGATACTCCTGCACGGTCAAGGCATCCTTAGCCGCAGAAATGCCCGTCTCCTTCAACCATTTCGTGTCCACGTCGAACCGGCGTGTACCGTTCTGCATAATTCGACCGTACCAATCCTGCCCTTCTCGGCTCAAGAACCAGTTGATGAAGACCTTGGTCGCGCTCGGATGGGGCGGATCTTTAATGACGCCAATAACCCCGAATGCATTGCTTGCCGGCAAGCCTTCTTTGGTTACCGGCGCGGGTTTAAGCGGCAGCCCGGCTTTGATGAACGGTTCGGTTTGGCTGCGGCCCAAGCCGAAAGCGATCGCGACTTTTCCTTTGGCTAGAGCATCCGCGAGTTGGCGCAAATCGCGGGTCAAAAAAAGATCTTGCTCGACCAGTTTTTTCAAAAACTCCTCACCACGGTGTTCCCACATAAACGACCAGATGGATTGCCCTGAACTGGGAACGCGTGGATCGCTGAAGCCGATGCGTCCTTTCCACTTCGGATTCAAGTAATCCTCGAAAGCACGTAACTCCTGCGGCTTGGCCAGGCTGGTGTTGTACCAAGTGCTATGAGTGCTCACGTCGGCGAGAAAGGAATAGAGAAATTTGTTCGTACTAAGATTATCCTCCCAGATGTGTCCACCCCACCATTGTTTGGGATCTTTGACTTCGGCAAGAATCCAGAACGACTCGATCGGTTCAAGCATGCCGTCGTGCGTCAGCCCGGCCGCCGTGCCGGTGCCACAAATAATTGCGTCGAAATAGCTCACACCCGCCTTTTTCTCGGCGGCGATGCGGCTTGCGTTTTTCGGTCCTGGCGCCGACAGGAGCTCGGCTTCGAGGCCAAACTTTTGCTTCAACAAGGGCTCCAACCCGGTTCGCAGCTCCGTAGCCGGTGGAATCGCGAGCACAATCTTGCCTTCTTTCTTCGCCTCTTCGACAGCTTTGTCCCACTCGGGCGGTCGCTTCGCTTCAGCCGCCAACAGCATCGAATGGCAGGTTAGAGTAATGATGAAGCACCCAATGAATTCGACAAGCATTTTGATCATAGTGATCTCCCATTTGATTCGTGCTTGGAGCGAGTCCACGTGATTGCTCTCTTAACAATTTGACGATAGCGACGCAAACATTTTAAGACCGTCGTCGCGACAGAAAAACAATTCGGGGAATGCGGTTGACGGGTGGAATCATCAGGTGGTAATCGGAATGGATATCTAGTCGGCTTCAGCCGAAACCTATCTGTTCGGAGGGTTTCATGATCACCACGAAGGGCGTTTACCATATCGGTATTCGCGTCAATGATGTGGAACGGGGGGTTAAATTCTACAGAGAGATTTTGGGTATGACGATTGCCAAGCTCAATCGCGACGATATGGGGGATCATCTCAATCGGGCGGATCTTCGCTCCGGCGATTCCATGGTGGCTCTTTTTCAGCGACCCACGCCGAAAGAAAAAGACGCAGTGAAAGAAGACGGCGCCACGCATCAGGCTTTCATGGTCTCCCCGGAAGACTTCGAGTTAGCAGCCAAGAAAATGAAAGATTGGGGCGTAAAAGTTTATGGCATCCCGACCGTCGATCGTCCCACCGGAAGAGGCTTTTACTTTTTCGACCCCGATGGCAATTTACCGCAGCTCTACGCGCCACCGAAAACGCAACCCGCGTCGTGAAACATTTCACCGTCGTCGGCAAGCCCCATCCCCGGCTCGACGGTTCTGACACCGTCACCGGCCGCGCCGCCTATACCGTGGATGTCGTCTTGCCGTCGATGCTCCACGCCAAACTCTTCCGTAGCTCCGTAGCGCACGCAAGAATTCGCCGCGTCGACACTAGCCGCGCGTGCTCTCTACCCGGAGTCGCCGCGGTGTTGACAGCCGACGATGTGCCGCGCAAACGATTCGGCTTTTCCGTCCAGGACGAACAAATCTTCGCCGGCGACAAGGTGAGATACATTGGCGATGTCATCGCCGCAGTGGCCGCCGTCGAGGATGAAGTGGCTGAGCAAGCCATCGGTTTGATCGCTTGGGACTACGAGGATCTGCCCGCGGTGTTGACGCCTGATGACGCGCTCCGGGAAAACGCACCGTTAGTGCACGACGAGCTCGATTCCTATCGGATGAATAGCGTGTTGGCGCGCGATTGGCATCCGGTTTTCGGCACCAATATTGCGCATCAAGCTATTTTCTCCAAAGGTGACATCGACCGCGGCTTTGCCGAAGCCAATGAAATCTTCGATGACACTTTCCGCGCACAGCAGGTGCAGCACTGTTCTTTAGAACCCCACGCCGTGGTCGCTGACTGGAACGGGGAGCGCTTGACGATTTGGACGAGTACGCAAAAAGTTTTTCTCGTGCGTTCCGGTTTGGCCGACCTGTTCGGCCTACCGGAAAGCCAGATCCGCGTTATCGGTACGAAAATCGGCGCCGGCTTCGGCGGCAAGAATGCCATGCGTCTGGAACCCTACGCCGCGGCGCTGGCGCTCAAAACCGGCAAACCGGTGCGCCTCGTCAACAGCCGCGCGGAAGAATTTGCCGCGGCGGCCGGTTCGGTACCGGCAACGGTTCGCGTTCGCACGGGCGTCAAGAAGGACGGCACGATTACGGCGCGCGCGATGGAATTTACCTGGGATACCGGCGCCTATGCGGAAGGGTTGCCCGGAAGCAATCGCGCCCTCAAAGACGGCGTCGGGCCCTACAAAATCTCCAACATCCGCGTCGCCTCGACGCTGGTCTACACCAACAAACTGCGCGGCTGTCCCTTTCGGGGCTTGGGAATTCCCGAAGCCGTGTGGGCGGGCGAATCACAGATGGACATCATCGCCGAAAAGCTCGGCATCGATCCGGTGAAACTTCGTCTAAAAAATTGTCTCGATACCGGCGACCAAACTCCGGTCGGAGACCGCGCCGATCATATCGCGCTGCGTGAATGTTTGCTGAAAGTCTCCACCGAGCTCAATCGTTGGAAAAAGCGCGCGCCGGTGAATCACGGATTTGGCATCGCGCTCCTGCACAAGTCACCGACGACTTCGGCCTCTTCTTCTAATGCACGCGTGCGCATTCACACGGACGGCAAGGTCGAATTGTCCATCGGCGCTACCGATGTCGGCGGCGGCACCGGTACGAGCCTTGCTCAGATCGTCGCCGAAGAGTTGAACATCCCGCTGAAAGAAATTCACGTCGTCATCGCCGACACGGAGTTGACGCCGTTCGATCACGGCACCTATTCGAGTCGCGTGACTCCTTATGTTGGTGCGGCGGTAAAGCTTGCCGCTGCCGACGCACGCCGGCAGATCCTCGAAATAGCCGCTCGACTTTGGAACTTGGCAGCCGAAGACATCCGATTCGCGGACGGGAAAGTCATCGTTAAAGGCCGTCGACCATTAGCGCTGACCGAACTTTTTGCGCAATCACGCGCCGAGGAAGTCATTGGCGTCGGCGCTAGCCAGAGCAAACGACTGTGGGCCGAAGATGCATCGAAACAAGCAAAAGATTCCAGCGCCCCGGGTTGGCCCTTCGGAGCGCAGGCGGTTGAAGTCGCCGTGGATCGCGAAACCGGCGTGATCAAGCTCATCCGTGTCGCCTCCGCGCACGATGTCGGCAAAGCCATTAACCCTCTCGCGGTCACAGGCCAAATTCAGGGCGGCATCATGATGGGACTTGGCTACGCGCTCTCGGAAGGACTGGTCTTTGAAGACGGCAGAATCACGAACGCCAGCTTCGCCGACTACAAGATCCCCACCATGCGCGATATTCCGGCGGCCAAACCAATCATTGTTGAAAAAGTCTATGCGTCGGAACCGTACGGCGCCAAAGGCGTAGGCGAGATGTCCGTGTTCGGTATCGCTCCAGCTGTCGCCAACGCGATCGCTCGCGTCACAGGCGTGCGCATAAAGGAATTGCCGATGTCGGCGGAGAAGCTGCTCGAACAGCTCAACAAATCATAGCGGAGATGCCGATGCACAAGCGAAAAAAAACTGGTGTTTCTCCCTTTATTATCGTCTTTGAACTCGGTGTCCTCTGCGCTGCCCTTTCCCACGCCTTCGCTCAATCGGAGGAGGAACTGATTCGCGGCGCGAAAAAAGAAGGCCAGGTCATGTTCTGGAGCTCGATGCGCATCGATGATTCAAAAGCGTTGGCCGCCGGATTCGAAGCCAAGTACCCCTTCATCAAGGTCGAAATCGTCCGTGCGGGCGGTGAGCAGATTGTCAATCGCGCGATCGCGGAACATATGGCGGGAAAGACTACCTACGATGTGCTCAACGCATTTGCGCTCAAAGTTCCGCAAAACCGCGGTTTGCTTCAGCCCTATGCCGCGGCCGATGCGAATCATTATCTCGCCGGCTTTAAAGACGCGCAGAATTTCTGGGTATCGCTCTACAGCGGCTACAACGTGATCGGTTACAATACGAAGCTCGTCCCCAAAGGCGAAGCGCCCAAGAACTGGGAAGATCTCTTGAATCCCCGGTGGAAAGGCAAGCTGGGGATGGACGATGAGGAATATTTTTGGCACGCCGGCATGCTCAAGTATTGGGGCGAAGACAAAGGCCGCAAATATATGGAATCGTTGAGTCGCCAGGGATTACAGTTTCGTAACGGCCACGCCTTGCTCGCCGACCTCATGTCCGTAGGAGAATTCCCCGTTGCCGTGGTCATCTATCCGGATCAGATCGAGCAGATGAAGCTCAAAGGCCAACCTGTCGAGTGGGTCAAGACCACAGACCCGATTCTGGTCAACCTCGCGCCAGTTTCCGTTGCGGCGAAGGCGCCGCATCCAAACGCGGCCAAGCTACTCATGAACTACGGCATTTCGAAGGAGGGCCAGGAGATCTTGCAAAAGGCCCGGCGCGCTTCGGCAAGGCACGATGTCATGCCTCTCGTTCCCGATATGGACCCAAGGAAGCTTAAGCTCGTGCCCCTCGATCCGGAGATCCCAACCAGCCCGGAGCATATAAAGGATTTTCGCGAGGACCGCGGCAGATTTCCTTCGTCGATCTGGTCGGGCTCTTGAGAGATGGGCATTTAGTTTCCTTTCGTCTGCTGCTGTTTCGCTCGATTAGTTCAAACCAAACGCCTTCACGACGATGTTCGGCAGTGGCTCGACCTCGTCGAGTCTATGGGGGAACTCAAGCGCGTCAACGGCGCTGATTGGAATCTGGAGATCGGCACGATGGCGGAGCTGATTTATCGCGAGCGCACCGGCACCATCCCGGCGCTGCTATTCGATCATATCAAAGGCTATCCCGAGGGATTTCGCATTCTCTTCGGACAGCAAACTTCCTATCGTCGTCTGGCGCTTATGGCTGGCTTGCCTATGGACAGCGTGGGGCTAAAGCTAGTCAGCCGATTTAAAGAAAAACTCAACACACTCCGACCGCTTCCACCGCGTGTCGTAAAGACAGGACCGGTGTTTGAAAACACGATGGTCGGCGACGCCATCGACGTATTGAAATTCCCCGTACCAAAAGTTCATGAGTTGGACGGTGGTCGATTTATCGGCACGGCGTGCATCGCCGTTACGCGCGATCCGAAGGAAGGCTGGCTCAACCTCGGCACTTATCGGGCCATGGTGCACGACGAGAAATCCGTGGGACTCTTCATGTCGTCCGCGGGTAAGCATGGACGCATGCACATGGAAAAATATTTCAAGCAAGGCAAACCCTGTCCGGTCGTCTTGTGCGTTGGCCAAGACCCACTGCTGCTTTTGGCCGCAGGCAACCCCATCGAGCTTGGTTATTCCGAGTACGATTACTGCGGCGGCATCAGGGGCAGACCGTACGATCTCGTCGAAGGTCAAGTCACCGGCCTGCCTTTTCCCGCCCACGCGGAAATTGCCATCGAGGGATTCCTTCATCCCGGCGACGTCAAACCCGATGGCCCTTTCGGCGAATGGCTCGGTTACTACGGCACGCGAATGGAAGACACGCCGGTACTGCGCATCGAGCGTATTTATCATCGCAACGATCCGATCCTGTGCGTCGCGCGCCCTGGCCGGCCGCCGACTGATTATTCCCTGTCGAAGGGGATGATTCGCGCCGCGCAGCTTTGGGACCGTGTTGAAAAAGCCGGCTTGCCCAACGTGAAGGGCGTTTGGTCACTCGAATCGGGCATCGGCAGTTTGTTCAACGTAATTTCGATCAAGCAAGCCTACCCCGGCCATTCGCGCCAAGCGCTTTTTCTCGCATCACAATCTCTCGGAGGCGCGTACAACGGACGCTTCGTCGTGGTGGTGGATGAAGACATTGATCCGACGAGCGAGTTTGACGTTCTGTGGGCGATGGCGACAAGATGCGATCCGGATCAAGCCGTGGAAATCATCAGGCGCGCGGCTAGCGGATCGCTCGATGTCTGCATTCCACCCGAGAACAAAGGCCATAGCTCGCGCTGCTTGATCGACGCCTGTATGCCCTTCGAACGGCGCCATCAATTTCCACCCATTGCCGAGTCGAGCGAAGAGCTAAAGAACCAAGTGCGTGCTAAATGGCGCGAGACGATCTATGAATAATTTTTCTGTGCCCTTTGCATTCTCCGTGGTTAGAAATTGTTGTGGTCTATGCAAACTCGCTTTTGTCTCCGCCGTCCTATTGTTCGCTCCAGAATCGCTTTTCGCTCAAGAGCCGTTGCGCGCGGGAACCATATTCAGCGCCACACAGGCGCCCCTCTGGGCGGCAAAAGAAGGACGCTACTTCGAGAAGTATGGAATAAGAAATCTCGAGGTCATTCAGTTCTCCGGCGGCCAGCCCGTCACTCGCGCCTTGATCGGCGGCGACATTCAGATCAGCACCACCGGCGGCGCTGCAGTGGTCAACGCCCGGCTCAAGGGCGCCGACACAGTCATCATCGCCAGAACGGTCGGCGTGTTTCCCTACACGCTTTACGTCGGCAAAGATATTCACGACGCAGCAGAACTAAAAGGCAAGCGACTCGCCGTCAGCACCGTCGGCGGCTCGGGCTACGTCGCGATGCAGTATGCGCTTAGAAAGCTCGGTTTGGATCCCGACAAAGATGTCGCCATGTTGCAGGTGGGTGACTTCGGCACGCGCCTCGCGTCACTGGCATCCGGAACAGTGCAGGGAACGTTGCTCTTACCGCCGTTCACGTTGCGCGCGCGCGAGCTTGGCCTCCGTCCGCTCTATGACTTGGTCGGCAGCGGCATTCATTATCCGATCAACCAGATTACCGCACGTCAATCCTTCATCAGGTCACAGCGCGACACGGTGAAGAACTTCATGAAAGGATTTGTCGCGGGTCTGGCGCGCTTTCGCACGGATCGCGAGTTCGGCACAAAGGTGCTGGGTAAGAATCTGCGTGAAACAGACGGAAAGATTCTTCAGGAAACTTACGATTTTTGGCTGAAGGTATTTCCCAAAGTCCCTAACCCGGGACCTGAAGATGCGACCGTGTTTCTAGAATTCATGCAAGTGAAAGAGCCGCGCGATTGGCGCGAATTTGTCGATACCAGCGTGATGGACGATTTGGAGCGGGAAGGATTTTTAACCAGCGTCTACAAATAGCGAGAAGGGGTAATGAAGCTCGTCGCCGGCCTCATGATAGTTCTGACCATTCCGCTATCTTCTGCGGCCGTGTTCGCTCAGGACCTCGCCAAAGCCAAACAGGAAGGACGGATTGTTTTTTACACCTCCTGGGGCCCAAGCGATGCCGACTACGTCGTCAAAGCCTTCGAGAAAAAATATCCACCGCTCAAAGTCGAAACGGTCAGAAGCAGCAGTGAAAGAACGTTGACTCGTCTGCTGAGCGAGCATCGCGCCAATACCTTTCTCGGCGATGTCGTGGCCATCAGCGGCATCCAGTCCGGGATCTTAAAAGAGAAAGGTTCGCTCGACCGCTATCAATCCAGTGAATCGGTGAATTTCCCCGCCGATTGGCGCGATCCGGATGGTTTCGCCATGGGGTTGCATCAAACGATTTACGTCATCGGCTATAACACCAAGCTCGTGTCCGCCGACGTGGCGCCGAAGAGCTACGAGGACTTGCTTCAGCCGCGCTGGAAAGGTCAGCTCGGTTGGGACATGGAAGAATATTATCTCTTTGGCGCGCTCATAAAAGCCCGAGGCAAAGACAAAGGAATGGACTTTTGGCGCCGGCTCGTAGAGCAACAGATTAATTTTCGCAAAGGCTACACCCTGATTAGCGAGCTCGTCTCGGCGGGTGAGTTTCCCGTCGCTGTGTCGCTGTATCAGCATCGCGTCGATGAGTACGCCGAGAAAGGCGCGCCGCTCCAGTGGGTCGCGCCCAATCCTTTAGTCGGCGGCGACCCGAATAAAATCTCGCTGTTGAAAAATGCGCCGCGACCGACCGCTGCGAAAGTTTTCATTGATTTCATGCTTTCAGCGGAAGGTCAGAAATTGCTCCAGGACAAAGGCCGAAGTCCTGGGAGAATCGGCATGGGACCGAAAAATCCCCGGCTCAAAGGAGCAAAGACTTTCACGATGCACGTAAGCTCCGAGGAGTACGAACAACTTAAGAAAGAGTTTAACCGAACTTTCAAAATCCACTGACATGGCACTAAAACTCTCCATGACCTGCGGTCCCTACGACCGCGCGCGGGCATTGATTGACGGCTCGGTGAAACCGGAAGGCATCGAGCTGGAAGTTCACGTCGACAAAAGTCCGGGACGGCACACAAAGATCGATGACAAGGAATTCGACGCCGCAGAGTTCTATACCGGCACCTACATCGCGGATCTGCACTACAAAACGCTCGGCTACACGGCGATTCCGATTTTTGTCAAACGCATGTTTCGCCATTCTTATATCTACATCAACAAACGCGCCGGCATCCGATCGCCTGCCGATCTGAACGGCAAGCGCATCGGCGTGCAAAATTGGCTGACAACCACCGCGGTTTGGGTTCGCGGCTTGCTCGAAGACGAGTATGGCCTCGATCCGAAATCTGTGACCTGGGTGGCTGACCGTGTATCCGGCGTCGGCAATTGGAAGCCGCCTCGGTGGTTGAAAATAGAGATTGTTCCGAGAGAACAAAGACAATTCGATCTCCTTGCTGCCGGTGCGATCGATGCAGGGATCACGACAGGAACCTGGGCGCCGAACGTTCACCCCGAAGTTGACTTCCTGTTTTCCAACTATGCTGAGCTGGAACGGGAGTATTTCAAGCGCACTGGCTTTTTTCCGATCATGCACACCCTGCTGATAAAAACTGCCCTATTGGAAAGAAACCCCTGGGTCGCGATGAGTATGTTTAAAGCCTGGCAAGAGTCGAAAGGAAAATGCTACGAATGGCTCCGGTGGCAGCGCGTGCACCAGACTTCGCTCTGGTACCGCGCCTTGTGGGAAGAAGAAAAAGCTGTTGCGGGTCAAGACCCCTACCTGTGGGGATTTCAGAAAACGAGAGCCGAAGTAAACAAGCTGCTCGATTACTGCCACCATCAAGGCCTGACGACGCGCAAGTTCGAGCCCGAAGAAATGTTTCATCCAAGCACACTGTCAACCTAACGGGGAGAGAGCATGCCGCTCATCAAAATCATCTCTACCGGCGGCACCATCGCCAATACCGGGCACGGTCTCATCAGCATCGATGAAGTGCTCAAAGACATTCCCCAGGCCCGCGCCATGGCGGATTTCGAAGTCAGCGAAGCGACTCGGGTAAGAAGCGGCGCCCTTCAGTTGGTGCATTGGCACGACATCGCGCGCATGGCGAACGCCGCTGCTGAAGACGCGCGAGTCGACGGCATCATCGTCACTCACGGCACCTTTACCACCGAGGAAACCGCTTACTTCCTTCATCTCGTCGTCCGCACTGAAAAGCCCGTCGTGGTCGTCGCATCCCAGCGAAAGCACGACGAAGTCGGCAACGACGGCGATCGCAACATGCTCGACGCGATTCGCTTGACGCTTTGCCCGGAAGCCCGCGGCAAGGGCGTCTTGGTCACGCTGCATGAAGAAATCCATTCGGCGCGCGAAGTCACTAAGACCAATCAGCGCCCGGGCGGCTTTCGTTCTCTCGGACGAGGGATCCTCGGACACATCGAGGACGATCAAGTCAGTTTCTTTTATGCGCCGACCCGTCGCCACACGCTCCGCTCGGAGTTCGACATGCGCGAAATTCGCGAGATGCCACGGGTCGATGTGATCGCGGCTTACGTCGGCGGCGACGACGCTGCTGCACAAGCCTGCGTTGCCGCAGGCGCCCAAGGGCTGGTGATCAGCGGCTACGCCTACAACGGCCGCCCGTCGGCGGATCAGCTTGCGGGAATAAAAAAAATCGCCGCATCGGGAATTCCCGTCGTTCTCTCCAACCGCGGCGGCCAAGGACGGATTCCGGTCGACTGGAACGATCCCTTTATTCAGGGCGATAGTCTAGTGCCGCACAAAGCGCGCATTCTGCTCATGTTGGGTTTGACAAAAACCAAGGACCCGCGCGAGCTGCAAAGGATGTTTAACGAATATTGATGTTTGCTGCATAGCAGCGATTTTGTAGTCGCCGCCAATGATCACCCGCCTCGTCATTCAAAGAAGAGAGCCCTTCGCAAAAGGCCATGAATTTCCCATCACTGGCGCCTACGAAAAACTCGTCGGCAAAGTTTACGGCGAGGTCGATCCGAAAAACCGTCTGAACAAGGTGATCGTCAATCTCGACAAAGCACCGCGCAATCGGCGTGGCCGCGTAGAGTACTCAAGTGACATTTTCATTTTGAAGCCGCTAGACATGGCGCGCGGCAGCGGCAAAATCTTTTTCGACGCCCCTAACCGCGGCAGCAAGCGCATCTTGAGTTTCCTCAACGATGCGCCGGCGACCAACGATCCAACGACGCTGGAGCATGCCGGCAACGGCTTTCTCATGCGTGAGGGTTACACCATCGTCTGGTGCGGCTGGCAGGCTGATCTGATGTCGATCAAAGACTGGCTGGTTCTGAACGTGCCGGTGGCAACGAACAAAGACAAGCCAATCATCAGCAGAGTGCGCACAGAGAGCGTCGTCGACGAAAAAGGCATCAGGTCACAGCCGCTCAGCGCCGATGAGCGGGTGAAAAGTTATCAAGCCGCGGCGCGCGATAAGTCCCAAGCTTCGCTCACCGTCCGCGAAAAATCCTACGGCCGAAGAATTCCCGTGCCGCCGTCGGAATGGGAATTCGCCGCCTGTGTAAAAGATCCGCGCACCGGCAAAGAAACGATCAAGCCGAGTGCCAAGGACCTCTACCTGCGCTCCGGCTTCAAACCGGGACACATTTACGAGTTCATCTACCCGGCGAAAAATCCGCTCGTCTTGGGTCTGGGCTTCGCCGTCGTGCGCGATTTAGTTTCCTTTCTGCGCTACGGTGTCAAAGACCACGCCGGTCGACTGAATCCACTGGCGTCCGGTAAAAGCATAGGAATCAGCTACGCCTACGCTTGGGGCCGCTCGCAGAGCGGTAGATTTCTCAGAGACTTTGTCTATCACGGCTTCAATGAAGACGAGTCGCACCGAAAAGTTTTCGACGCCATCGCGCCGCATGTGGCGGGTGGTGGCCGGTTGTATCTCAATTACGAGTTCGCCCGTCCGGTGACTTCTTCGCAGCAGCACACTAACCAACTCGATCCCGAGCTCTTCCCGCATGCCTATAACATGATCAAAGACGCGCAGACCGGACGGCGCGATGGAATTCTCAAGCGACCGAAGACCGATCCGCTGGTTTTCCACACCCAGACTTCAACCGAATACTGGCAAAAGCGCGGCTGTCTGGCGCATACCGACGGCAAAGGAAAAGATTTAGAAATTCCAGACACCGTGCGCATCTACGTAATCGCCAGCGCGCAGCATAATAGTCCTTTTGGCTCGGAGCCGGTGAAAGACGGTACCCAGCAGCGAGTCAATCCGTTGCCGGCGGGAGACGCTCTGCGGGCGTTGATGGTCGCGATGGATCTGTGGGCAACCAAAGAGATAGCGCCGCCGCCGAGTCAGCATTCGCAAGTCCGAAACGGCACTCTGGTGCGGCCCGAACACAACGGCAAGGGGTTTGCAAAAATTCCCGGAGTCCGTTTTGCAGGTCTGCACAACCGCCAACTCTTTCTCGATTACGGGCCGAACATCTTGCACGGTAAGATGAGCATCCATCCGCCGCGACCGATTAAGAAAAACGCTTATGAAATTCTCGTTCCGAAGGTTGATCGGGATGGAAACGACGTCGCGGGGATTCGGCTGCCTCAAGTGGAAGCGCCAATCGGCACTTACACCGGCTGGAACTTACGGCCGCGCGGATTGGCCGAAGGCGAACTCGCGGGTTTGCTCGGCTCGTTTGTTCCATTCGCCAGGACCAAAGCGGCGCGGCGCAAGACTGGCGATCCACGCTTGTCGCTTGAAGAACGTTACATCGATCGAGACGATTACGTCCGGCAAATCAACCGCGCTGCGCGGCTCCTCGTTGACCAACGCTTCCTATTACCCGAAGACGCCGACCGAATGATCAAGGAAGCGAAGAAACGACGTATCCGCTAAATGAAGAGACACATTCGTTGGAGGTTTCCATGCTTTACGCCGCACTCGTTCTGTTCGTCCTATGCCCCACCCTTTCTTTGGCCGAGATCACCAAAATCGTCATCGACAAACGTGAGCCATTCGCCGCCGGACATGAATTCGGCGTCACCGGCGCCTACGAGAAACTGATCGGCAAAGCCTACGGCGAAGTCGATCCCAAAAAACACCACAACAAAAACATCGTAAATCTGCGAAAGGCGCCGCTGAACGAGCGAAGCCGCGTCGAATACTCGATGGATATCTTAATCCTCAAGCCGGTTGACATGAAACGCGGCAACCAGACGATATTTTACGATGTCGTCAATCGCGGCAATCAAGCTTTACGTGTCAACTTCGGCGCCGAACGGAGCAACAATCCAACGACACTCGCTCACGCCGGCGACGGCTTCATGATGCGCCAAGGTTATACGCTGATCTGGAGCGGGTGGCAGGGCGACGTTCTTTCCGGCGCAGGCGTCTCACGACCAGCTTTCCGGTGGCGAAAAATCCTGACGGCAGCGCGATCACGCGCGCGATCACCACTGAATTTGTTTTTCAGAAAACAACTTTTTCCATACCTCTGAGTTTCGATCGCGAATCCCTCGACGTTAAGCCATACCCGCCCGTGGAAGAAGGCATGGCCAAAGCGCGGCTTTACCGGCGCGCTGGCACCCACGCGCAGCGCGAGCTCATCCCCGGCGATCAGTGGTCGTTCGGACGTTGTACCGACGGGAAGACTAAGACTGCGAGCAACACCGATATCTGCCTGCCCGCCGGCTTCTCGCCAAATTTTGTTTATGAATTGACCTACGAAGCACGCGATCCCGTGGTCATGGGGTTGGGCTTTGCCGCCACGCGCGATCTCATTTCATTTCTGCGCTACAACTCCACGGACGGCAATCCGCTGCTCGATAAAGAAGTGAAAACGCCCCGTTGGGCCATCGGCTTCGGCTCATCTCAGAGCGGGCGGTTTCTCAAAGATCTCATCTATCAAGGTTTTAATCAGGACGAAGCGGGCCGGATCGTCTTCGACGGCGCGATCCCGCACATCTCGGCATCACGCCGGACTTTCACGAATTACGAATTTGCCATGCCGGGGCGCTTCGCCACCGCGCTGGAAGGTCATTTCACTCCCGGCGACGAATTTCCATTTACCTACGAAAGTTTGACCGATCCGATTACGAAAAAGACCGATGGCTGGCTGGTGCGCTGCCGGCAACAGAAAGCATGTCCCAAGATCATGCATTGGGACTCGGGAACGGAATCGTGGCAGGGAAGAAATTCGCTCGTCATTGGCGACCCGCTCGGGAAAAAAGACGTGCCGGTTCCCGATAATGTGCGCTTATATTATTTCGCTAGCACGCAGCACGGCCCCACGGATAAGCCCGCGCGCGGCATCTGCCAGCAGCTCACCAACCCGCTTTCCTACATGGAAACTCAACGGGCGCTGATCGTGGCGTTCCAGGCATGGGTCACTCAAGGAATCTTGCCGCCGCCCAGCCGATACCCGCGAATTTCCGATGGCACGTTCGTATCCGCGGCACAAACCTCTCAAGGATTTCCTGCTATTCCGGGCGTTCGTTACAAAGGCGAAGCCAATGATCTGTCGCTCAATGATACGCACCATCAGCCGCCGCGCCATGTCAACGGCAAGACCTATCCGGTGCTGGTTCCCAAGGTGGACCGTGACGGCAATGAAATTGCCGGCGTCCGCGCCGTCGCTCTCCAAGTGCCGCTGGCAACCCATGCCGGGTGGAATCTGCGCGCCAAAGGTTTTATCGAAGACGAGCTCTGCTATCTGAACGGCATGTACGTTCCATTCGCCAAGACCAAAGAAGAGCGCGAGAAAGCCGGCGACCCGCGTCTATCCATCGAAGAACGCTACAAGGACCAGGCGGATTATGTGCGGCGCGTCAGCCACGCGGCGCGAACCTTGGTGGACGAAAGATTGCTGCTTCCAGAAGACGCGGAGCGATTGATTGCTGATGCGGCGAAGAGCAAAATCTTTGCGGAGAAAAATTCCTAGCAGTGACGCCGGGTGCTATTGGCGGGACTTGTTCACGGCATTGTGCCCGCGCCTTGCGTCTATTTTTGCTCATACAACTTCCTGATAAACCCGCTCTTGTCCAACTCCGCAATGAAGCTGGGATCGACGAATTCTTCGGGCTTGTGATTGCGGATATCTGGCCGCGTTTGTGCCACGTAGTCGTAGGTTGGTTCCAATCCCTTGGTGATCGGATACGGCGCTGCGATGAAATCCTGCTTGAAAATATTGTATGAGCCTTCTAGAAACTCCGGGTCGGTCGTTCTTACGTACTTCGTCAAGACTTTCAAGCTGAACTCCTTGTTCTGTTTGTGAAACGCGATACCTTCGACGTGGGAACGCACAAAGCGCATCACGGTGTCGCGATCCTCGCGAATGGTCTTGCGCCGAGTGACGACAGACGTGGTCGGAAAGGTGATTTCCTTTCTGGCGTCGATCAGCACGCGGTATCCCTTGCGCTCGGCCTGCACGTCGGCAGGATAGGCGACGTCGGCGCCGTCGATGGCGCCCGTGAGCAACGCCTGCAGACGCTCAGCGTTCGTCCCGATGGAGAGCCAGGTAATTTCGCGGTCTGGATTGACACCGTATTTGCGCAGTGCGTAGCGAAACAGAAAATTCCCGAGCGAGCCGATGCTCGAAGTTGCAATCTTCTTGCCGCGCAAATCTTCCGGCTTCTTGATCTCCGGCTTTACCATCAATTTGCTGCTCGCCACGGCGATGGTGTGGGCAACATTGACCAAGTCCGCGCCGTTCAGGTCCGCCAACATTACTTGCGGCAGCGCCACCGGCGCGGCCAAAAGGCTGCCGCCCAACAGAGCCTGTGAACTCTGGCCCGATCCGCGGAGCAAAACGATTTCGACATCGAGGCCGTTTTTCTCGTAGATCCTAGCTTCCTTAGCCAACCAAGGAATCCACATTGCCGCCGACAACGCAGTCATCCCCCAATTAATTTTCCTGAGAGCTTTGTCTTGGGCGAAGCTGTTGTTGCCCGAACAAAACAATAAACAAACGAAAGATACAGCAACGACGTAGGTGCATCGCAGTCTTTCCTTATTCGCCTCACTCGTCACGCCTAACTCCTTACGGCTTTTCCTCATTTCTGTTCGTACAGCTTCTTGATAAACCCGCTCTTATCCAACTCGGTAATGAAACTCGGGTCGACGAACTCCTCCGGTTTGCGATTGCGGATTTCCGGCCTTGATTGCGCGACGTACTCGTAGGTCGCTTCCAGCCCTTTGGTGATTGGATACGGCACCGAGATGAAATCCTGCTTGTAGGTGTCATAGGAATTTTCCAGCATTTCCCGGTCCGTGATTTTCAACTGCTTGCTCAAAATCCGAATGGCGAAATCTTTGTTGTTCTTGAAGTATGCGATGCCTTCGACATGCGCTTTGACCATGCGCATCACGGTGTCCCGGTCTTCCAGGATGCTTTTTTTTCGTGTCACGATGGACATCGACGGGTAGACCACCTCTTTCCTGGCATCGAATAAGATCCGAAATCCCTTGCGCTCTCCCTGCAGGCCGTAGGGGTATGACGCCTCGGTGGCATCCACTACTCCCGAGAATAACGCTTGTAACCGTTCCGGCGGGGCACCCATCGAAAGCCAGGTGATTTCCCGGTTCGGATCCACGCCGTGTTTGCGCAGGATATATTTGAAAAGAAAATCCCCCAGCGAGCCCAGGCTTGAAGTCGCAATCCGCTTACCGCGAAGGTCTTCAACTCTCTTAATCTCCGGCTTGACCAGCATCTTGGTCTGAACTCCGGGAACAGTATGAGCCACGTTGATCAGATCAGCGCCGCTCAAATCCGCGAGCATTACCGTCGGCAGCGCAACCGGCGAGGCGAAAATGCTGCCGCCGAGGAGCGCCGCCGAAGTTTGGCCAGAGCCGCGCAGTAGGATCAATTGAACATCGAGCCCGTGTTTCTCGTAGAGCTTGGCTTCCTTGGCGATCCAGGGAATCCAATTTCCGCCGGAGAGAGAAGTTACGCCCCAGTTAATTTTCTTGAGAGGTTTGTCCTGAGCAGAAAGTCGCTCCGGAACAGCGAGAGCGAAAATGGCTAGGGAAAAACAAATTGTTTGCGCGATCGGTATCATGATGATTTTCCTCCTCATGCCGCGCGCCTGTTGCCTCACGCCTGATGCTATTTTTGGCCGTAGAGCTTCTTGATAAACCCGCTTTTGTCCAGCTCGGCGATGAAG
>DASPXM010000240.1:0-8130 GCA_035637295.1 Verrucomicrobiia bacterium | reverse complement strand
ATAGGCCGGTATCGAGAGGTACCCAAACGTTCACTTGGCTGGTGCTGATGGATGAGATCGCCACCCGAATCCTTTCGGGCGGGGCGTCCGCCGCTAACACGCAGAAGCCGGTCGCGACACAGATCACGAATACGAGCGCCGAGAGGAAGAAACCTTTTTTCATGGAACCTCTCCGTTTCTTCTTGTGGCTTATACTATAGGTCGAGCATGGTTCGATACCCCATCTTGGGCGTCTTCGACACGTTTAAACTAGCAGGCCGCTGAAAAAGCCTCATAGGCTTCGTTGCGCTCAATCGCCTCGCTCCAACGTACGGGCTAAGTACGCCTCCGCTCGTCGATTTATCCCGCGCCTTGCCTCTGAGATCTTTTTGAGCAGCCTGCCATCCGGGTTTTTCGGAACTGCTAGACATTTTATTGACACCCTTTAAGTAGGTGAATATAAGTGGCTCTGGTCAATTTCCGGGAAGTTGCCGACCTATCACGCCAGGAAATTCAGAGAAGCATTCGCGAGCGCGGATGCTCTCTGAATGCCGGACAGGGTAAGGAGACATCTCATGCGTACGCGCAGTACGACATTAGATCGAAGTCAGTTCTTGCGTCGAAGCGCTACCCTCGGGTTGGGAGCGCTGATCGCGCCGTCCGTTGTCCGGACGGGTTGGGCGGCCTCCAATGATCGGGTAGTCATTTATCAAGGAGTCAGCCTGGATTCACTGCATCCCTACGGTTACAGCGGCGGCGGCATTACAGGTATTTGGCGCCACCTCATCGAGCCTCTGATCCAGATGGACTACGGACGCAACGAATATGTCGGCGTGCTGGCCGAGTCGTGGGAGTTTCAGGGGAGAAAGTGGGTTTTTCACCTGAGAAAAGGCATCCGCTTTCACAATGGTTCGTCTTTTACGTCGAAGGACGTCGCCTATTCGATCAATAAATTGCAAAACGATAAGAGAAGCATGCAAGGATCGACCGTTCAACATACCGAAGTCGACACCCCGGACGACTATACCGTCGTCTTGACGACCAAGAATCCGAATGCGCTCATGCTGTCCCGTCTGGAGACTCGTTTCATTGTCTGCAAGGATGCCGGCGATCAGCTGGACACCTACACGAACGGCACCGGCCCTTATAAATTTGTCAGTTGGCAGCGGGGCGGTAATTTGGTGTTGAGGCGCAATGACGATTACTGGGGAGCGAAACCTCAAATCAAGGAAGTGATTCTCAAAGGGGTGAAGGAGGAAGCGGCCCGGGTTGCGGGATTGCTGGCGGGTCAGGCGGACGTGATCAGCAATCTGCCGATCGAAGACATCGAGCGCATCCGCAAGCATCCGAGCAATCGGGTAGAAAAGGTGGTTGGCTTTCGGATGTATTTCTTGGGCATGAACGTGGCCTTCAAGCCCTTCGACAATAAACTCGTGCGCCAGGCTATCAACTATGCCCTCGATCCCTATGTCATGTTGAAGCATATCTATGACGGCCACGGCGCCGTTGTGGACGGTCCGTTGGGCTCGAATTGGGTTGGCTACGATCCTAAAATAAAGCGCTATCCTTACGATCCCAACAGAGCCCGCGAGCTTCTCGGCAAAGCGGGTTATCCCAACGGTCTCGAGCTGAAGCTTCATTTTGCTCCGGACCGCCATCTCAAAGGCAAAGAGGTTTGCGAAGTCATCGCCAACCAGCTGGGAAAAGTCGGCATCAAAGTGGAGCTCGTCTCTCAAGAATACGCCGTCTATTGGGGCAAAGAAGGCGTCAATGGCGGCAAGCTGCCGCTTTACTACGCCGGCAGCAACGGCAGCGATGCCGATACCTATTTCGATCAGTATTTTCACACCGGCGGCTCCAAGCGCATCGGTTACAGCAACCCGGAATTCGACAAGCTCATCGACGAGGAGCAAAGAACCGGCGATCACAAAAAGCGCGTTGCCATCCTGCAGCAGGCGGGACGCATACTCATGGAGGACGTGCCTTTCGCACCGCTCTATACGCTGGCGGAGATTTACGGATTGGCTAGAAACGTGATCTGGAAAGGTACTCCCGACAATAAAATTCTAGCGGCAGAAATGAAAATTAGAGGTTGATCACTGAGATTCGTCAGCGTGTTCAAGTCGTTCAAATGGGGACGTGCACGTTTTGAAAATTATCAAAACGTCGAAACGTTGCTCGCGGGAGGCAACCAAATGAAAATTGACAGCCTCGACCACGTAGTCTTTACTGTGAAAGATATTGATACAACCTGTAAGTTCTACGCGAAGGTGCTGGGGATGGAGATCGTCGCCTTTGGCGAGAATAGAAAAGCTCTGTCCTTTGGATCGCAGAAGATCAACCTGCAACAACTCGGACGCGAGAGTACTTTGAAAGCGGAAAAGCCAACACCCGGTTCGGCCGATGTTTGCTTTATTACTTCTGTCTCCCTTTCGGACGTATCTAATCGGCGGCCCAGTCGAAAGAAATGGCGCAAGAGGGCTGATGATGTCGGTGTATTTCCGTGACCCCGATATGAATTTGATCGAAGTGTCCAACTACGTGAACAGCAATTAAGAAACTGTAAATCCGACCGACGAACCTGCTTGGCGTACTCGCTTTGTGCTGGCCTGCTCGCGCCAGGGCTACTTTTCGATTGAAAAGGCGAAGGACGCCGTGCATGCGTTCCAGTCGTTCAATCGCTTTGCTACGTTCAAATCGTTACCGGTGAAGTCAAATTCGGAATACACATTGTGCGGGCGATCTTGTAAGCGAATTCTCTCTCAATAATTTCGGGGAGGCTCATCTTTATGTCAGCTAGAACGTCTTGGATCATTCTGGTTATGGTGCTGTCGGCCGCGCCGGTCCGCGCTGAGCCAATCAGAATTGCTTATTCCGGTGTATCCGCAGCCGGGACGCCTCTCTGGCTCGCCAAAGAGGAAGGGGTTTTTACCAAGCATGGCTTAGAGGCGGATCTCGTTACGGTGCGTAGCGCTCCTATACAAGTTTCGGCCCTAGTCTCAAACGAGGTGCAGTTTGTCCGGGGAAGTGCTTCCAGTATGCTTACCGCTGCGGCGCAAGGGGCGAAGCTCAAAATTCTCTTCTCGCTTTTCGCTGAACGAGCGTCCTACAATTTTCTGGTATCGCCGTCGATTACTAGTCCGCGTGATTTGAGAGGCAAGAAAATCGGCGTTCAGGATTTTAGCGGTCTTCTCTGGAGCCTTACCATGCTGTCGCTCAGGGAAATGGGGTTGGACCCTCAAAGGGATAACATTAATATTCAGGCCATAGGCGACAGCACCGTTATTGCCCAATCTCTGGCAACAGGAATCATTGATGGCGCCGCGCTCGATAAATTGCAGTCTGTGAAGCTTCAGGGGCTGGGAATTAAAGTGCTATTCGATTTAAGCCGGATCCCTTTTCCTTCCAGCCCTTTCATGAGCGCGGAGTCTTTTATCCAAAAGAACCCGCAGGTCGTAGAGAACTTTATTAAAGCGCTTATCGAGGCCAGTGCAATCATGCGCTCGCAGAAAGAACGGGGCCTCGCCGTTCTGCAGAAACATATCAAGGTGGACAGGCAGCTCGCAGAGATCGGCTACAAAAATCTTCTGGAGGATCTGACGTCTTATACATTTGTGACTGCAAAGGGCTTGAGAACTGTCCAGGAGATCATCGCTCTGCGTGATCCTAAAATAGCGAAATTTAATGTCGAGGATCTTCTCGATCAGCGCATCCTGAGCAAGGTCATCAAGAGCGGGTACGTCGAGGAGATCGAACGAAAATATCGGCTCCGATCGTGATGCCTTGTTCTCCGGCGGCAGCGCTTTAGGCCTGACCGCCAATTCCTGAGACCGCATGATCGCGTTTGCCGGCGCATTCGCAGGTGAATGGTTGTTCTCAAACGCAAACGCCTTCTTCACCTCGGCGTGGCTTGCGGCAGCTTTGATCTGCTCGGCGCGTTGTTTGATTTCTTTGGGGTGATTTCGGCGCCTGGCATAACCGTCTTATCTGTTAATCTCTTGTTCCCGACTTTACTTCACTCAACTTGCGGTTAGTCTGAAATTCAATGGCTGCGATCGTCTTTGCACTGCTGTCGGCGGCTCTCTACGGCAGCGCCGATTTCCTCGGCGGTCTGGCTTCGCGGCGATCTGCCGTCATGCCGGTGATGATTTTCTCTCAGCTTGCCGGTCTCCTCACGTTGCTCCTTGTCTTGCCCTGCTTGCCTGCTGCGACGGCGGCACGTGCTGATTTTGCGTGGGGCGCCGTCGCGGGCGGAGCGCTCGGGATCGGACTGATGCTTCTCTATCAGGGGTTAGCGACCGGCAAGATGAGCGTCGTCGCCCCCGTCACTGCCGTGTTGGCGGTTGTGATGTCGGCAGCGGCGTGCATGGTGATCGGTGATCGCTTGTCCGTGGGCGCATTCGCAGGCGTAGTGCTCGCCATGATGGCGATCACGCTCATCAGTCAAGACGGAACGCGGGAAAAGGCCAAGGCAGGACATGGATGGGGCACCCGCACCCGGCCTCGCTGCCGCACTTTCGGCCGGCGTCCTGATCGGCGTGTTTTTCGCTGCACTCAAGCAGACCAGTCCCGCCTCAGGCCTATTACCACTCGTTGCGGCGCGGCTGGCCGCGCTAGTTGCCCTCGGTGCCGTCGCCCTCTTGCGGCGGCCGCCGTGGCGCATCGGGCGCGACGTGGTATGGCTGATCGTCGCCGGCGGCGCGCTCGACATCTTCGCGAACGTGCTCTACCTCCTGGCCACGCGCCAGGGCATGCTGACTATCGCCGCGACATTGACGTCGCTCTACCCCGCGAGCACGATCCTTCTCGCGCGCTTGGTTCTCGGCGAACGCCTCCGGCGGATTCAAATCGCTGGGCTGGCGTGCGCAGGGCTCGGCGTTGTGCTCCTCGGCGCGGGCTAGACTC
Organism: Verrucomicrobiia bacterium; assembly: GCA_035637295.1. GTDB lineage: Bacteria > Desulfobacterota > Binatia > UBA9968 > UBA9968 > DP-20. The sequence goes on along the minus strand of DASPXM010000240.1, from coordinate 3,246 downwards.
CCATCACGCTGATCCGGCCATTTTTCTACCGCTGTGGTCCATGCTATCGAACCATGCCCTGCACCAGCTCGGGAAATTTCGTTACCATGCCCTCCGGCGGCATCGCGTTAAGCCTGACTGCCAATTCCTGAGACAGCATGATCGCGTTTGCCGGCGCATTCGCACGTGCATGATTGTTATAAAACGCAAAGGCCTTTTTCACCCCCGGCGTGCTGGCGGCAGTTTTGATCCGCTCCGCGTGTTGTTTCACTTCTTCGCGAGAGTACAGGTAATCGTAGCGCTCCCAGGACTCCTTCGGATTCCACCACGTTTTGGCGTTGCGGCCATGGGCGCGAAAGTAAAATATGTCGCCGATCGCTTCGGCTTGCTGGCGGATCGAAGTAGCAAACTTAGGCTCGTCGATCAGAACCCCACTAGCTCTATGCTCCCGTAAAAGCGCTTTGAGCTCCGGGCTCTTCTCGCTCCAGCTTTTGTGCCGAAGCTCGACCACTTTGGGATAATCGTAGAACCATCTTAGCGTGCTCTCGATCTTTTCGATGTTTTCCGGTGAGCAGTGAAATCCGGCCGGGTATTGCAGCAGCAGCGCGCCGAGCTTTCCCGCTTCGGCTAACGGGAGGATTCCGGCGCGAAATTCATCAAAGTCGTTTTGACTTGCCGGCTCCCATGGCTCATCGGATTTCTTTCGAGAGACCTTCATCGGGTGGGTGAACTTCTGCCAAAGCTTCACAGAAAATGCGAAGTCGGGCGGTGTTTTGTCGGCCCATCCCTTGGCGACCGCCGGCGAGGGCGGACGGTAGAACGTGTTATTGATCTCGCAGGTATTGAAAATTTGCGAGTAGTATTTCAGCTCGTCGAATTCTTTACTCTTCTTCTGCGGATAGAACGCGCCGTACCAGCCCTTGGGCGGCGTCCCCGGATACGAATACCCTGACGTACCGATCTTGATATCTCTGGCCGGATCGAGAAACATCACAACAATAATACTGAAGCCCGTTCCAAACGTTCCAGTCGTTCAATCGCTTCGCTACGTTCAAGTCGTTAACTAGGAACAAGTCCGTTCAAGGGTTCAAGGTTCAATCGTTCAACGATGTTCGCCATCCAGTTGGGTTCTGCACGGGGCAGACGACTGCCCACCAGCGGCGGTCAAGTGTTATCGGTCGGCTTCCTCGGCTTGGGCGAGCTGGCGCGCGGTGGCGCCGGCGCGGCGGGCAATCCCGGCCAGCGTCCGTCGTGACACCGCCGAGCGCGGTTTGGCGGCGGCGATGTCCACCGTCGAAGCGACTTTATCGCGGTGCTTGATTAACAACCATTGGCGGTCGCGCATTCTCACTAGCACCCATGAGCCGCGCAGCTTCTTGCCGTGTAAGGTGAACTTGAGATCGCCCTTGGCGAGCGCGGCATCGACATCCGCCACTTCCGGCTCCCAGGTGCCGCGATCCCAGATCATCACAGTTCCGCCACCGTATTCCCCTTCCGGGATCACGCCTTCGAATTGATTGTACTCGATGGGATGATCTTCGGTCTGCATCGCGAAGCGTTTGTTCGCCGGATCCAGGGACGGGCCTTTGGGAACCGCCCAGGAAAGCATCACGCCGTCGTGCTCCAGGCGAAAATCGTAGTGCAAGCGGCTGGCGCGGTGCTTTTGGACGACGAATTCGAGAGCTTTTTTCCGCGCGTGTCCCGGCTTACCGGCGGGCTCGGGTGTGACCTCGAACCGTCGCTTGCGATTGTACTCGGCGAGCCTGCCGAATGCGCTGAGATCGGGAGTTTGCGAACGGGATTTTTTCATCGTCGTTTTATTTCACTCGAGCCGAACTAACTCACGGCAGAGACGCAGAGGTCCTAGCGCGGCTACGCCGCAACCAAATCTCATTGTCTCGCGCAAAGGCGCAAAGGACGCCAAGGGGGAGCTTGTCATTTCGACCTAAGGGAGAAATCTGTCTCAGATCCCTCACATTCGTTTGGGATGACGGGGCTTGGCCCGTCACTCTGCGTTCTTGGCGTCTTAGCGCGAGAATAATCCGAAGCACCCGATAGACTGCCCGAAGATTTGCGCAGGCTGCGCAAACTTTCAGTAAAAAAGTTTCTCAACTCAGCGTCCCCAGCGCCTCTGCGGTGCCATTCGACTCCGCTCAGGGTGAACCTGTCGAACCATCACGATCCACGATCACGTACACGAGTCTTATTGCTTGCCCGCCTCGTCGTTCAGATCGAATACCGCGACCACCGGCGCATGATCGCTGGTTCCGATTTCGCGATAGGCGGCGCACCGGGCGGCTTTCGACGCCAGGGATGCGCTCGCCAGGACGTAATCGAGTCGCCAACCGATGTTGCGCTCGCGCAACTTGCGCCAGGGCGCCCACCAGGTGAAAAGATTATCGTTGTCCGGATCGAGCGCGCGGCCGACGTCGACGAGCCCGCGCGCCAGGATGCGCTCGAATATTTCTCTTTCCTCCGGCCGCTGCCCAACCAGAGCGGGATTGCGCTCTTTCGGATGAACGTCCCGTTCGGCGCGCGCGATATTGATGTCGCCGCACAGGACGACGCGCAGGCCGCCGGCGTGAGCTTCGCCGATGAACGCCTCCATCTGGCACAGGAATTCCATTTTCGCGGGAAAATCCTTGCCGCCGTTCGGCACATAGACGGAGACGAAGAGCAGATCTCCTAGCTGGGCGCTCACGATGCGAGTTTCGAAATCGAAAGTGGGATGGCGGAAGAGCGGCTCCTCCGCGAACGCGTCGCACCGGATGTGGAGGCCCACGCCGGAGTAGGCGCGCGCGCCGTGCCAGTAACAGCGATATCCCTGCAGTTCGCAGAGCGCCGCCGGCACCTGCGCTACGGTCGATTTGAGCTCCTGCAGGCAGATCACGTCCGGCCGCTCGCGCTCGACCCATTCGAGAACCTGGGCCTCGCGCGCGCGGATCCCGTTGACGTTCCAGGTAGCGATTTTTAATGAAGCCATGCTGTTTCTTTTACCCGCAATTCAAACAAAATTATATATAAAACGGCGGCCCGTTCCAGTCGTTCAATCGCTGGCTATCTAATACTGAGGCTCGTTCCAATCGTTCAAAATGTTCAACCGCTGAGCTCCGTTTAAGTCGTTACGGATTAAAAGGCCGTTCAAGGTTCAAAAGTTCAAGGGAAGATAAACTAGGTGGGAACTTCCGCGAGGGAATTCATGCACCGCAGAGGCGCTGAGGGCGCGGATTTAAAAAACCGTTCGTGATAGCGGAAGGCAGACAAGGA
>DASPXM010000239.1:0-3930 GCA_035637295.1 Verrucomicrobiia bacterium | reverse complement strand
CATGCGCTTCAGCCGCACCGAGATGAAGGAGATACGCTATGCGTCGCTGTTACACGATTTTGGGAAAGTTGGCGTGCGTGAAGAGGTCTTGATCAAGGCAAAAAAGCTTTACCCCATGCAACTCGACCTGGTGAAGCAACGCTTTGCGTACGCGCGCAAAGCGCTCGAGCATGAACAGAGCGAACGGAAACTCGCGTATCTCTTACAAAAAGGAAGGGAAGACTTTCTGGCGCGCCAAGCGGAGTTTCAACGGCAACTTGAGGAACAGTTGCGGGAGCTCGATGAATACTTCGATTTCGTCGTAAAATGCAATGAACCTACCGTCTTGCGCGAAGGCAATTTCGCGCGGCTAAGCGAATTGGCGGCGCGGCAAATTGTTGATTCAGAGGGTCGTGACCAGCCCTTGCTGACGCCCCACGAGATTAATCTTCTGTCGATTTCGCAAGGCAATCTTGACGACAGAGAACGGCGGCAAATCCAATTGCATGTCAATCACACGATGAGTTTTCTACGTCAGATCCCGTGGACGAGGGAGATCAAGAACATTCCGGCGATCGCATCGGCCCATCACGAGAAGCTCGATGGGACCGGATACCCGCATAATCTGTCCGCGTCGGAGATTCCCTTCCAGTCTAAGATGATGACGATTTCGGATATTTATGACGCGCTTTCGGCGACCGACCGTCCATACAAAAAAGCCGTGCGCTCGGATCAGGCGCTTGATATTCTCTTCGATGAGGCCAAACAAGGTTTGGTGGATCGCGAGCTACTTCGCCTCTTCCATCAAGCTGAAATTTATCGGCTGACATCAAACTGGAAACCGGGTTAGACGGCGCCAGCGCTCCGGTTCGCTTATTGCTGGTATTTTCTCATTTTTTCGCGGAGGATATCTTCTCGCCGTTTTAATGATCGAATACGATTACGCTTTGTTCTTAGAGACGTTTGCTTGAAACAGCAGCGAATCTTTGCGATGAGGAAGAGTACTTGCTTTACGGGCGGCGACATTTTTTGCGGATGGCGCTCGGCGCGACGTTGAGTTCGGTGGGCGGCTGCGCCGCTCAAGGACGGAGTTTACTGCGTTGTCCAACGACGTTGGCCGACTTCGAACCGGTAAATGATCTCGGGCCGTTGCCGGTGTATCGCTGCAAAAACGCATCGGGGCCGGCGATCGTCCTGCTCCACGAATTGCCGGGCATGTCACCAAGCAACCTTGCGCTCGCAAAATGCCTCGCCGGGGAAGGGTTCGCGGTTTATCTGCCACTTTTGTTCGGCGAACCAGAACAAGAACGTTTCCTGTTCGGTTATTTTCAATCTTGCGCGCAATCCGAATTTGAGTGTTCCGCGCTCTCTACGAGCAGTCCTATCATAGGGAAGCTACGCGAAGTATGTGGAAGGATCGTTGACCGGACTCGACGGCCGGTCGGGGTCATCGGCATGTGTCTTACGGGCGCGTTCCCGCTGGGGCTTTTGGGCGATGGCGTCGAAGCCGCGGTGCTATGCCAACCGACCTTGCCTCTTAATGTGCTTCTCATGCGGCCGATCGGTAAACAAAAGGAAGCACTAGGGCTCAGCGAAGACGACATCAATAGGGCCAAGAAAGTTAAGACTCCGCTGCTTGCTTTGCGCTATCAGACCGACCACTTATGTCCGAAGGAGCGAATGAAAACCCTACGGGAAATATTCCAATTACGCGTCGCAATGATTGAGATCGATGGCGAGTCACAGGGGCATTCGACGTTGGCGGATCATTTTGATGACCGAGCCTTCATGGACTCTGTCAATTTTCTCAAAGTGCGCCTTGGTCTCGAAAGAAGCGCGAAGCGGATGAATCTCGCAAAGTTGGGAGATCGAGCCTGCGAGATCACAGCGGACGGCCACTGGCGCGCGCTGTAATTCAGAGTAAGACTTTTAGCAGCTATTAGAGAAGACTATCGTTCCTCGCTGTTTGGAATCAAATTGTCTGTCAGTGCGCAGCCAAGATCTATGGGTGCGGAATACAGAACGGCACGATGATACCTTAGGCAAAGAGGGGACAAAAAGATGGCGACGCAAAAGCAGCTACCGTTGGGTTTGTTAGCCTTTCTTCTTCTCGAAAACGCTCTGTGGCTGATTCCATTGAAAAACGAGATTGTATTCGCTGCGAGCGTCGAGGACGTCGCTCTGCTGAAATCGAGCAACCGTGAAAAGATTCTGGTCGAAGGGGCCAAGAAGGAAGGTAAAGTCAGTTTCTATACCGGATTGATCGTCGACCAAGTCGTGCGGCCCGTGAAAGACGCCTTTGAAAAGGAATATCCCTTTTTGCAAGTGGAATTTTTTCGCGGCAACTCCGAGCGCATCGCGCAAAAAGTTTTAGCCGAATATCAAGCCAAGAGATACGAAGTCGACGTCATCAGCGGCAGCGCCGCCGCAACGATGGTGCAGCGAGCCGGATATATGCAGCGATTCTATTCGCCCCATCTCGCCGAATATCCGCCTGAGTTGAAAGATGCCAAAGGTTTTTGGGGCAGCACCAACGTCTATTTCATGACCCTCGGCTACAACACGCGCAGCGTAAAACCGAGCGAGCTGCCGAAGACCTATGAAGATCTGCTCAATCCGCGCTGGAAGGGCCAAACGATGTGGTCGACCAGCCGCGGTTCGGGCGCGCCGCAGTTCATCGGCAATATTTTTATTACGATGGGTCAGGAAGCGGGCAAGGCCTACATCCAAAAACTGAAGCAGCAAAACATCGCTAAGAGCACCGCCAGCGCGCGGCAGATTCTCGATTTAGTCATCGCCGGCGAATATCCAATGGCGATCCAGATCTTTAATCACCATGCCTATATCAGCAAGACGGCCGGCGCGCCGGTCGAGTGGCAACCGCTGGAGCCGGTGACCGCGACCAACAATTCGATCGGTCTAGCTAAGAACGCGCCCCATCCGCATGCGTCGATGTTGTTTCTCGACTTTGTGCTGTCAAAAAAAGGCCAGCGCGTATTTCAACAGTCAAACTATCTCCCAGCCCATCCTGAAATTCCCGCGCTGCAAGCGGACTTGAAACCAGGTGGCGGCCGATTCAAAAAAGCGAACTACCTAAGCCCGGAGATTCTCTACGACAAGGGCAACGACTGGGTGGATTATTTTCAGAAAGAATTCATGAAGTGATGTTTCACAGGCTATTCGCCATGCGCGCACATACTCGTTCAGTCTCGGTTGTGCGGCTTGCTTCAGCTCTTTATAGCCGTAAGGGCATCAGCTTGCACTTGCAAGCCACCACCGCCCTAATAAACAATCATTAGGCGAACGCCGCCCGTTAAGCCCGCCGTTTCATCATTCCGTCAGCGCTTGTCCTTGAAGTAGTCGGCGTTGATCCTGGTGTAGTCCCGCCACTTTTCCGGCACTTCGTTTTCGGAAAAAATTGCGTCTACCGGGCAGGCCGACACGCAGCCGCCGCAGTCGATGCATTCCTCCGGGTCGATGAAAAGCATGTTGTCCTGGTCGGTGCCGTGAATGCAGTCCATCGGGCAGACATCGATGCAGGTACCGTCTTTGACGCCGATACAAGGTTGGGTGATCACGTAAGTCATGGGCTCAGCACTCCATCAGTCGACAAATTATCGCATTCATTCTGTTGTTGTCGCAGCTTTACTTTCGGCATGATCCCGCGCCTATGCGATGTGCAGCTTCTTGTGCTGCAGGTTTGCGTGTTTCGCGGTGCAGCCCGGTATGTTGCAGTATTTCGGCTCGGGAGCATTATCGTAGCCCAGCCATTTCATGCGCATCCACGGCCGCTTGCCCCAGATCAGGTCATCGATCCAGAGCAACGGCTTGACGATCAACACGCGCAGGCGCGGCGGAGTCTTTTTTACCGACCACATCGCCACGTCATGCCACCAGGTATCGGGCTTGTTGTAACAACACGATGAAACGCACACGACGCAATTGGTCCAC
>DASPXM010000238.1:0-12240 GCA_035637295.1 Verrucomicrobiia bacterium | reverse complement strand
ACACATAGGGCGTTTCATCCTTGAAAGCCGGCCGCATGGCAACCCGCGTGACGTTGAAAGAAATGATTTTTCCCTGGCCGCTGGCGTCGGTCCACGACAGGCTACCGAAAAATGGCTTGTTCCGATGGTTCCGGCAATAGGTAGCCGGCCAATACCAGGCGCCGCATTCGTTGCATTTCATCAATAGAAAACGGTGATTCTTGAGTCCTTCCCAAAATGGCTTCATCACTTTTTCAACAACAGGGATCGGTTTAATCCAAGCCATCATGGGCTCCCCAACACAAGACTGGTATGGATCGAACACATGCCGGGCGCGAATACTTCGCCGCCGTGTCCCGTCACTAAAGAAATACGCGCGTTCGGCACCTGTCTTTCTGCCGCCTCGCCGCGCAGTTGAAAAATTGCCTCGGAGAGTCCGGTCATATCGGCCAAATGATAGGCCGAGAGAAGACCGCCGCTGGTATTCGCCGGTGTGGCGCCTCCGGGGCCGATGTGACCCGCCTCGACGTAGGCGCCGCCTTCGCCTTTTGCGCACCAGCCGTAATCTTCCAACTGAAGTATTAGCTCCGCCGTAAAGCAATCATAGAACTGCGCTACATCGATATCTTGAATGGCGATTCCGGCCTGACCGAATGCGGCTTCTTTAGCCTTGGCCACCGGAAGCCGTGTGTAGTGCGCGGCGCCCTCCCACCATTGCCCTCCCTGCGCGTCGCCGTAGCCGATGCCGAGAACAGCAACAGGCGGCTTCGGACAGTCGTGCGCGCGCTCTATCGAAGTCAGGACGAATGCGACGGCGCCATCCGTGGTGACCGCCATGTCCATCAGGTGATAGGGAGCGATGTACATCGGCGACGCGAGGTAGTCCTCCATCGTCGCCGGACGGCCGTACATAAGTGCCAGGGGATTCTTGCAGGCCCAGGCGCGCACCTGAATGGCCCCGGCGCCAAACTGCTCTTCGGTTGTGCCGTATTCATGCCGATGCCGCGTCGCGAACATACTGTGATCGTGCGCCGCGGCGGTTCGGCCAAAAGTCGGACCCCACATCCCGGCAACGCTCGCGAGATTAACCTGGCCGCGAACTCCCTGCTCACGAACATCCTTTCTATGGCTTCTCGTCCAATCTTCTCTCGATCCGGCGATGACGACGTATTTTGCGAGTCCCAACTCCAGGAAGGACAATGCAGTTATGATCCCGATCGTTCCCCAGCCGCCACCTCTGCCGCAGTGATAGTAGAAGTTGACGGGCAGACCTAACATGCGCGGAAAAGCGTCCATGTGCTCGACGACTCCGCGTCCGCTTCTGGGACCGCCATGAACATGGACAGCGCCATCGATATCCTGGTTACTCAAGCCGGCGTCTTCGATCGAACGGCGCGCGGCTTCGGCTTCGAGGTCCTTGGCCGAGAGGTCGAGCACGGGGGACGCGATGGCGTGTTCCAACATCGGATGATCCGGCAGGTCGGCCTTACGTTTTGCCAATTCCTTTTCGGGAACGCCGACGACCATTCCCAACCCGGCGATCGCGTATTTTCCTGACAACCTGTGCGTTTCCATGAGTGACTCCAGTCCTGATCGAGATCAGACCGCGGAACAACCTTGATTAGCTTCCCGCCTTGGGAAAGCCAAATGCCTTTACCGCCATACCCATCCAGTCCGGCCCTTTTTCATAATGCTTCCAGTCCTTGAGCCAGATCTTTTTGCCGCGAATGATTTTTTCCACGGCCGATCCCGGTGTGTAAATGGAAGATTTTAGCGGCTCGTACTTATCGATAATCGCCTGGGCTTCGGCGCCCGCGAGGAATTCCAGCCACAGCAGAGCCGCGTTCGGATGCTTCGCCGTCTCGACGACCATTTGTGGTTCAGAGAGGCGCACGGGAACCGGTTCGATGATTTTGAGCTCCAAACAGCCGGTTTTGTCCTTCTCCTTGGCCCTCAGCGTGCTGTGATAATTAATTCCTGAGTGCAACTGGTACTCACCCACAGCGATCGAGGTAAGAATCCGGCTGGCTCCTCTGATCCACACAGGATCCTGGGCGGCGATCTTCTGAGCGTAATCGAGCATCCATTCTTCGCCCGCTCCAGCGGCGAACGATTGATAATGAAAAGGCCGGATATCCACCAAAAATTTTTTGCCTTTCAGCTCCGGCTTTAAAAAATCCTCCCAACGGTCTGGCACCTTGGCCGGTTCGAGAAGGCACTTATTGAAGGCGACGGCAGCAAAAATCGTCGCCGCCGCAATCGCCTTGCGCGACAAAGGATCGATCATCTTGACCGGGATCGATAGAACACCCTGCTCGGCCATCCCTAGCATGTCGAACTTCTTGCCGCGAGAAATAAATCCTTTATAAAAATCTTCGCTGATGTAGGTGAAGTCCGCCTGCGCCGTGCCACTCTGAACTTCCAACAGGAATCGCTGTGTCGCCTCCGTTCCTGTAACTTCGCGGAGCTTTAGATCAAGAAAGGGATATCTGCTTTTGAAAGCTTTCGTCAGAGGACCGAAGGTTTCCGGATCAAGAGAGACTATTCCGTCAACCTTCGCCTCCTGCTTTGCCATTTTGACGATGTCGTCGTGGCTTGAATGGAAGACATGTCCCTTGGCTTCCGCCTCTTGTTTGCTCTTTTGCAACGCCGGACCCGCCGATGCAGCCAGTGCGCTGGATGCGGCGAGCAAAAAAAGTATGAACAAAGAGAATCGAGTTGTCATTCTGGCCGACCCATTATTGCATGAACGAACCTAACGAGCTGGGAGAGGCTGGTTGCCGTTAATCAATTTAAAGAGTTCGATGGTTTCCACGTCACGCGGCACCGACCTGACGGTTTCTTCTTGACGTTCCGGTGTTATCGGACTGACATCGTCGCCGGTGATCTTCCTGTATTCTTTTTTGAACTCAGGATCGCGAAAGGTTTTACTCATTCCCTCCCGCACGATTTGCACCAGTTCTTTGGGCGTGCCCGGAGGAATCAAGTAGGGAGTTCCGACAACTCTCGTGGCGCGGATCAAGGTCAGCAAGCGCCGCTCCCTCTCCGCTTTCGAGAAGTTGTCGATTTCGGGAAGATGATCGAACTCCGGATCCTTGTCATCTCGAGGAATTTTGAAGATGGCGACATAATTGAACGGACCTTTCTTAAGCGCATCGGGATAGCGCCGGAGCACCTCGCTGGTGTTGTTACTACGCGCATCCGCCTCGCCCCGTTCCACGGCCAGATCAAGCTCGAGAGAGGCATAGCCCAAGACAAATCTGGGATCTTTAACACCGAGCAGCCAGGCAAAACTGCGTCCGAACGTGTAAGTGGTGTGGCCTATGGATGTTGCACCAATTTTAAGCCCCGAATAGGCTTGCAGCTTTTCTACGTTAGTCAGCCCTAACTCTTTGCGGATCGCAAAAGCATAGTGGAAGGCGCTATCGGTCGATCCGAGCCAATGAAATTTGTCGAGCTCATATTGGACGCCGCTTTCCCCCAAGACAGAACTCGTCACCACGCCACTGCTGACATGGCCGATGGTCAGACCGTCCGGGCGCGCGCTGAAAAGGTAGTTGGCGGCTTTGCGACCTCCGCCGCCTGGCATGAACTCATTTACGATATTGGGATTTCCTGGAAGGTATTTCTTTAAATAGGGCATGACCAATTTTGCTCTGGTGTCTCCCGAACCGCCCGGCTCGCGTCCCTGTACAAGTCTGATGGTCTTGCCTTGGTAATACGAAGACTGCGCATAAACATGCCCGTCGAATCCTAGGTAAGAAGCGGCGCTGAAAAGCCAAATGGTTACAAGCGCTCCCATTCTCATATTAGCCCCCTGTCAATGATCGCATGTGTTTGCACCATGAATCTTTCGATCACCAATTTCTGAACCCGTAACGGCGCCACACCAAAGACAACACCACGCACACCACGAGGTACAAGAGGCCTATCACGGAGACCGCCTCGACCATATCGTTATCCCAATAGGTCCACAGAAGCATCGCTAACACTTCATTACCCTGAGTGGTCAAGAACATAGGCACCGTGAGCGACCGCATCGCGTGAATGGCGATCCACAGCGCCACGGACGCGAGCGCAGGTAGCACCAGCGGCAGGGTGATGCGCAGGAAAGTGGTTAGCCAGCTCGCGCCGCTGACATAAGCCGCCTGTTCGAGCTCTTGATGCACCTGGATAAAGGCCGCGTTCAAGGTTCGCACGCTAAAAGGCATGTAAGAAATCGTCAGCCCCAATATGATCGGCCAGAGGGTTCCCCAAACCGGCGGAAAGTTGACGATGATGAAAAACCACAACAGCGCGACCCCCAGGACAATTCCCGGATAGGCATGGGGCCAAAATGTCAACGTATCGAGGAGCGATTTGCTTTTTAGACTTAGATTGGAGCGGACGATTAACCACGAGGCGACGCTGATCAACGCGACCGTGATCACCGGAGTCACCAGCATTAGAATCAAAGTGTTTTTTACACTCTCAAGAAAATTAGCGTTGCCGAATACTTCACGGTAGCTTTCCAGGTTTACCTGAGACAACATCGCCAAAGACGGCGGTTGCCAGGTTGGATAGAGGCTGGACCAGATAAAAACAAAGAAGGGCAAGGCGATCGTGACGAAGAGATAAAAGGCGATCAGAATTAACGCAACATACTTCCAGCGACCGATTTTAATGAGTTTGGGCCGGTATCCCTTGCCGGAAATGGTGGCGTAGCGAAAGCCGTGGCGCGTCGTTTTCTGGTAGAGATAAACTAACCCTATGAGCATGATGAGAAATATGACGGAATACGCGCTGGCAACGGTATGGTTCCCCCACACACGCAAAGAGAGGTACACCTGGGAGGAAAGGACATGAAATCCAATCGGCACGCCGATCAGCGCCGGAATTTCGAAGGTCTCCGCGATACTCATTCCCGTGTAGATCGCTGCTGACAGGATGGCCGGAACCATCATCGGCAAGGTGACCCTCCGGATCGTACTCGGCCAACCCACCCCTGAAACGGAAGCGGCCTCCTCGAGCGCCGGGTCCATGCTTCTAAGCGCCGAGAGCACGATCAAAAAAGACGCCGGCACGCTGCTGAGGGCCTGCAAGATGAACATGGCCGGGAGCGAAAAAATGTTGAAAGGTTTAACGCCGAACAATTCATCGGTGAGTCGATTCAAAAGTCCGGCTTCAGGCCCGGCAAGAATGATATACGATATTCCCATCAGCAAAGATGGGACGGCCGATGGCAGCAAAATCAAAACGAAAAGCGTACCCTTGGCCGATATATCGGTCCGTTCGATCAGCCACGCGAAACCAACGGCTAACAAAAGCGCTAACGAGGTACACACCAAGACGAAGATTGCTGTGTTGAGAAACAATGTATACGTGGCGGCGTTGCTGTATACGAAGATGTAGTTTTTTAGCGTGAAAAGCCCCGGATTGGCCGGCGTGGGTAACGCGGTCCGAAAGCTGCTCCACAACAGAAAAATGATCGGAGCGACTACGAGATAGGCGATGATCGCGACGGTCCCGACCAGGATGACGTTGGTGGTGCTGAAACGCGGCAGGATCTTGCTGGCGTATACTCCTCTTTCCGCTTCCACCAGCTGCATAGATTATCTTTCCGGTACCGGCACGCCGAATAGTTGCAGGATCTGCGCGCCATTCTCCCTGGCTTTGGCTTCGCGCTCTTCATCGGGATACTCGTAGAGCTTGGCGCCATGCTGCTTGAACCAGCGTCCGACGACGTTCGTTTCATCATAAGGATTAGCACGACCTCGATGCTGGTGTAGAGCTTCCTGGCCATTGTCCGAGGTGATCCAGTGGAGAAACAGCTTCGACGCGTTCGGGTGCGGCGCATCTTTCAGCAGCGCGATCGGTTTGCCGGATTCTACGCCGGCCAAGTCCGGGGCGACCGCGATATTCTTGACCCCCTTCGGCTGGTACCGGGAGAAATACTGGTGCGTGTTGGAAACCGGATTGGCCCAGATCTCACCGCGGACCAACATTTCCCAGCCGTCGCCGGAGCCGTTGTACAGCCGCGGTTTCTGCGGAACGATGACCGTTTTGACATAGCGCATGATTTCTTCCTCGCTCCACTTCGGGTACAAGGCATCCCAGAAATAATACTGACGTATGTTGACGCCGATCTTGCCGCGCAGGCGAGGATCGGACAATTTGGCGTAGGTCAAAGGTTGCAAGTTTTTCGGAACTAGATCCGGACGATACACGAGCGCGTAGGTGCCACCAGGCTCTAGAGCTGCCATCAACGACGAGTGAACGGTTTTTTTCTTGGTCTTGGGAAAAACCTCGAACCAGTCCCGCCAGGCCTGGACCATCCCGGCCTTTTCCAGATCGACAATAGAAGTGTTTATAAGATCCGTCGTCCGGCGGCCGGAGGCAAACTCCGCTCTGAGTCTCTCAAAACCAACGGCGCCGGCCATCATCGTTTGTTTGACCTCTATGAATGGGTAAGCCTCCTTGAAAGCGCCGAATACCCCTTTGGCTTCACTGGGCCGCCAGGTCGCGATGATATCAATGACACCGTCTTTCTTGGCTGCGTCGATCAGCGCTTGCTGCTTCGCCGAAAGCGGCGCTTGCGTCGCATGAACCTGAGCAGCTGAGAAAAAGACAGCGAGCGAAGCAGCTATAATAATTGCCTTTGACGTCATCGCGCACCTCCGATTATTTAGGTTCTTCAGGCTGCTCTGTGAATATTCTGGCATTATGCAAAAGTAATTGTTCACCACGAAGAGGACGAAGGACACGAAGGTTTCTAATATCCAACTCTTAAACTTCGTGCGCTTCGTACTACTATGGTTGAAAGTTTTCGCGGCCCTGACTCGTAGTTCCCTCTCCCTTTGGGAGAGGGCTAGGGTGAGGGCCCTCACCTCTATCCTCTCCCAGAGGGAGAGGAGGTAAGAAGGGTACCCAGTGGTGGATACTCCTCACAGTAAACCCGGAAGAGCGATTATTTATGACCATGTCTAAAACGTCCCGCGGCTCGCGAAAATTTTCCGGCTGAGTGCTCCGGCTTACCCATACGTCCGCTCGTCGATTTTCTGGCCGTTGTGAACGAGGGTTACCTCGATGCGCGCGGCGCGCGCAAACGTGACGAAGGAGGTGCAGTGTTCGCTTGCACGGCCGACGATTTTTTTCACTTCCTCCGGCGAATTTGGGCTGTCGATCGTCACCGTGAAAGTCGCACGTTCAAAGCCACCTTTACGCGGCGAGTCGCCTTGCGCCACGTAACCGGATATCTCACCTTCGAGGTTCTCGAGCCGGACGTCGGCGAGCGCGGCGCTTTTCACGCACCAGACTTGGTGGCACATCATGATACCCGCAAGGAAGTAGCGCAGCGGCGCCGGCCCGGCATCCGTGCCGCCGGCCGATTCGCGTTCGTCGGAGATGAAAACATGGCCCTCGACGCTGGCGCGAAATTGCAGATCGTGGAGCGCTTTGGATTTGACAGTCGTAACCGGCCGAACGGGCTGTCCCGCGGTCCTAGTCCCTCGCTCTTCGAGCTGGCGCTGCACCAGCTGTTTCATATTCGGATTAATTGATAGCATGGTGTCTCCTCCTATTTTCTTCTCACGGAGCGAAGAAACCACTTCGACGGTGCTCGCTTATCTTCAGGCAATCTGCGAGTTCGTCATGCCGGCGGACGCCGGCATCCAGGTTCCTTCAGTCAAAAGCAAAAGACTGGATTCCGGCCTTCGCCGGAATGACTGAAAAGAGAGCGAACGTCAAAAGTAATCACTTTCAGACCTTTATTTCACCGTTCTCACAAACGACGATATTGTCGTCCACAATCACTGTCACGCGCGCAATGATCCCTTCCAATCTAAGCGTGCTGAACACTCGCTTGCTCGGATCGTCGGTAAAGGTATAACGATCCGGACCGGTGCCGATGCCAAAGTGCATTGAGCCGTAGCGTTTCTTGTCGCTTCTCATAATGCCGGCGCGTGGCGGACATTTTTTATTCGTCCCTAATCCCATCTCGCCGCCTACGGAATAGGAATCTGCATCGCCGTATTTTTGTAAATAGCCTTTGACTTGCTGGGCTTCGAGGCCGCCGGTGATATCGACGACCCGACCGTCCTTGATCGTGAGTTTAACGGGATCCTTCCAAATCCCGGCGG
Organism: Verrucomicrobiia bacterium; assembly: GCA_035637295.1. Lineage (GTDB taxonomy): Bacteria > Desulfobacterota > Binatia > UBA9968 > UBA9968 > DP-20. The sequence goes on along the minus strand of DASPXM010000238.1, from coordinate 4,144 downwards.
GATAATGCGCGGTCGTATCCCAAACCACAGTGCCGTTGGCGCTGCCCGGAAGCGGCTCAACGTGGATTTCTCCATAGGGCCATGTTCCTCCTCCAAGATGCTGGCCATCCCTTTGAAACGGCAGCTTGGCAGCCCTGTTGAAATGAAAATCTTTGGGGTAGCCGGAAATATCCGCGGTAAAATCGGTGCCGTACTCGGAGAGCAAACGGATTTTTTTGCCGCAGTCGTAAATCGCGCCGATTCTTTTGTGCAGCTCCACCATTTCTTTGAGATCGTCCCACGTGGCAGTGCCACCGCCTTCAGTGAGAATCTCCACAGTGTTTTCTTCCATCAGCCAGATCGGAATCCGGCCTGCCTTGCGAATGGAACGCAGGCCGGGCGTTCCACTATTCATGCATGTGGTTGTCAGAGCCGCCACGCCGTTGCAGGCCTTGGCCGCTTCGATGGCGGCCGGATGGGGATCGCAGCAATGATAGGGAAGCTTGGGAAACAAACACAAAGCCGGCGAGCCGCCCTTCTCGTTCACGACGGCCATGAATGCCTGCCAAACCAGCGGATCCATGCTGTCATCCGTCATCACCAGTACCTTGTCACCCGGTTGAATCTGTTGCAGCGGGGTCTGCAGATACTTCATCAGAGCGATGATTTTGGTTGCAGGCACACCGTAGCGCTCAGTCATAACCATAAGAAACCTCCTCGTTAGTTAAGAATTTTTTTTGACATAGCGGTATTTCAATGGATCCCATTTTTGCGCCACCAGTTCGTCGTAGGCCCGTTTCACAAAAGTAAAGTCGTAAGCCTGGTCCACTGTTATATCCTTACCTTTCGGTTGCGCGCCGGCCATGCGCATTTGCTCCTTGACCCTTTCGAGATTCGTCGCCATCGCCTCTTCGGTGGCTCTGCCTACCTGCGCGATCTCTGATGCTCTCCTAACCCGCTCTTCCCAAATTTCTTTGACCTCAGCCTCATCCGATAGCGCCAAGGCTTCCATCAGGAACTTTATCGTTTCGGGATTGCGGTACCAGAACAATTGCCCCTTGAGGGTCGCTCTGACGACGCGGTAGACCTCGTCGGGCAACTCCTTGATTCTCGCGTCGGTGGTGCCCAAACCGGGGCTCAGTGAAGAGATAAAATCTCCGCTGTAGGCCAGCATGCGGTAGCCTTTCGCTTGTGCGCGCTTGACTTGTTCATAGGACAGCATCGTGGCGTCGACCGAGTCGGTCAGCAATGCGTTGAGCCGGAGATTGGCCTCGCCAAAAACTCTTAGTTTGACGTCAGCGATTGGCACTCCCGTCCTAGCCAGAAGGTCTTTCATGATGAGAAACGCATTGCCCGAGAAATCTGAGATGGCAACCGTTTTACCAGGCAGTTGCTTGAGACTGGAGATTTTCGGAGAGCTAACCAGGTACTGCGCCGGCTTGTCGGCGTTATTGAGTATAGTCTTCAGGCGCGCGCCGTTGAGAATCGCGGGCAGAACATTGGCATTCGTGTAGCCGACGCTGCCGCCGATGAGCGCTTGGCTCGCGATGGTTCCTCGGGTCACAACGACTTCAGCCTTGACGCCTTCTTCACGATAAAAGCCCAGGCGCTCGGATATTACAAAGGGAAGCATCGACTCCCCCGCGCCCTTTGCCGAGAACATGATTTTCTTTAAGGGCTGAGCGTCGACGCTATGATTGAAAACTTGAAAAAGAACCAGTGCGATGAAAGCGATCTTTGTTTTCATTTTCGGCTCTGACGTCGGCTCAAGACGTGCAAGTCCGCGGGGCAAGGTTGTAACGATGGTTTATTGAATGTTGCTCCACAAGTCAAAGGTTTGGGTAGTGTTTCAGTTAGCTCAAGATCTCTCACGCAGTTTATCCTGAGGTGTTTTATCGAAGGGTTCGAGATGACAGACCACTTACTTTGCTGTCATTCCGAGTCCTTCGGAGGACTCAGGATAAACTCCGCGAGGAGTCTTTCTCGGCGTGGGGATTCCCTGGTGTACCCAAACTGAACCCAGTGCCCCAAACGTTAACGGGCGAGGTTTCTCTATTTGACATGTGATGCCATTAGTCGATATTTCTTTTTTTAGTTCGAGACGCGGCCTTTTGCGCTTTGAAATCTGTGTTATCTGCTGAGTGACGCGCGAACGATAATGCTGAACGGTGGTGCGACCGCGCGTAATCCGTGAACCGACTCCTCTCACCCTTTCTCGCTCCCGCGACGGGGGAGAGACTTAAGGTGAGGGGGCGACGAGTGCGCGAGGGGAGGGACTAGCAATGTCAGTCTGGGAACGTGGTGAGCTTTCGATTTATTACGAAACCCATGGTTCGGGGTTTCCGCTGTTGCTCATCGCCCCCGGGGGCATGAACTCGGTGATTGGCTTCTGGAACCGAGCGGCGTTTAACCCGATCGAAATCTTCTCCCGGGAATACTGGGTCATCGCCATGGACCAACGCAACGCCGGTAGATCGAAGGGCCCGCTCGACTTGAACGATCCGTGGGGTAGCTACGCGGAAGACCAACTCGGGTTGATGAATCATTTGGGCATCGAGCGATTCCATGTTCTGGGTTGCTGCATCGGCTGCTCGTACGCGCTGAGGTTAATACAGCGCGCGCCCGAGCGGGTGATCGCCGCGGTGATCGAGCAGCCGATCGGCGTCTCGGACGAGAATCGCAATGTCCTGGCCAAGAACCTCTACGGACGATGGGCCGAGGCACTTCCCAAGCAGCGGCCGGAACTTGAACGGGAAAAAGTGGAAGCGTTCGGCAAGCACATGTTCACCGGCGATTTTGTCTTCAGCGTCACGAGAGAGTTCGTCAAGAGTTGCCGGACACCTATGATTGTCATGCCGGGTAACAATCTGGATCACCCGCGTATCATCGGCAACGAGATTGCGGCGCTGGCGCCGAACTCAGAACTCATACCGGAATGGCGGCATCCGCCGGAGCTCGTTCCGCCGGCCGTGGCGTGCATAAAAAACTTTCTCAAAACCCATACGCCGAGTTAGGAAAAAGCTCGAAACTCGAAATCCGAAATTCGAAACAAATCCAAATGATCAAAATTCACAAAGTTCCAAACAAGTTCGATTCGGATCGGGGTTTTGAAATTTCTCAGATTTTAGATTTATTTGACTTTGAGTTTGTTTCGGATTTAGAGCTTCGGATTTCGGATTTTGATTGGAGACCGCTGCATGAAAAATGGCTTTAAAATTTTTGATACCGACACGCATGTTCGCCCCTCACTAGAAACGCTCGAACCGTACTATGATGCAAGCGTGCGTGCGCGCTTGCCTGAGCTCGAGCCGTATAAAAGGGAGAACCGGCGCGACGTCGAAGGCATGGTCGTCGGCCGCCATTCCTATTCGCTCGGAGAGCGCGTCGCATACTCTCGCTTGCTGGGCAAAGCCGAGCCAGAGCCCGGGCACTTCGCGCCAAGGTCAAAGTACATGGGGACACGTCATGCGACCAAGGGGGCGATCGATGACGATGCCGGCGCGCGTCTGCGTGACATGGATGAAGAAGGTGTCGACGTTCAGTTCCTCATCGGCGGAGCGGCAAACAGCGGACCGCTTAAGGACCATGAACTGGATGTCGGCTTCATGCGAGCCTACAATCGGTATCTGCACGATTTTTGCGGCAAGGCGCCGCATCGTCTGAAGGCGGCGCCGCCGGTGGCACTCGACGCGGTCGAGGAGTGCGTCGAAGAAATCAGACGCTGGGGCAAAGAGCCGTGGATGGTCGGCATTCTGCCGCAGTCACGTAACGACATTCCTTTGGATCATCCTGTAATGGAGCCGGTTTGGAAGGCCTGCGCGGACATGGGAATCGCCGTTGTTTATCACAGCCATTACGCCGGACCGCCTTACTTCCCCGGTTATCTCGATTTGTGGGCAAACGCTTTTCTCGGGCGCTCGGCGGCTCACCCATGGGGCGCGATGCGCGCAATCGGATCGTTCATCGGAGCCGGCATCATGGAGCGCTACAAATCGCTGCGCTTCGGCATCCTGGAGAGCGGTTGTGGTTGGCTGCCCTTCTGGAGCCGGAGACTTGATGATCAAGCGGAGTACGTCTTGGGTAGCGTACCCGAGTTGGAACACAAGATCAGCGAGTATATGACCGGCGGCAGATTCTTCTCGAGCATCGAGATGTCGGAAGGCCA
>DASPXM010000237.1:0-2689 GCA_035637295.1 Verrucomicrobiia bacterium | reverse complement strand
CTATCGGCCCGGCGGTATTGCTCAAGCCGACGAGAAAGGAATTGGAAAGCGTGGTCGTAAAGCTATCGCTCGATGGCAGCGTCAAGCAAGAATTTTCCCTGCGCGACTGCGTCTTCAATATAGAGCAAATCATCGCCCGCTGGTCGATCCTCGGCATCAAGCCGGGTGACTTTATCGCCATTGGCGCGAGTATGGCGCTTCAAGGCGACCGCCTGCAAAATCCGGCGCCACTCAAGATCGGTTCTAGCGTCCGCTGCTTTTCGCCGGCCATCGGCGAACTGTCACACCAGGTCGTTTCGTCGAAAGGAGTGCGTCGATGAAACTAGTAACGTTTGTCCATCAGAACCAAGAACGCATCGGTGCTCTCGATGACAAGGGCCGCATCGTCGATTTGCATAGAGCCTACGAATCCTACCTTCGCGAAGTTGAATCCAACCCCGCTGCGTATCAAATGGCTGCCGTCGTCCTCGGCCGCGACATGGTAGAATTCTTGAAACGCGGCGAGAAAAGCCTGGACCCGGCGCGCAAGGCTTTGACCTTTGTGAGCCAGAAAACAAATGACTCAAATGGTGAAACTATTTTTAAGCGCTCTGAAGTTCGGCTCATGGCGCCGGTGCCGCGCCCGGGCGTGTTGGTGTCCGCGGGAAAAAATTTTTCCGATCACGTCGCCGAGATGTCGTCCAAGAAAGGCCCGGCGGCGCCGGTGGCTTTTCTCAAGCTTCCCGGCACCGTGATCGGTCCCGAGGACGATATTCCTCATCCGCCCGAAGTGAAGAATCTCGATTACGAAGTCGAACTCGCCCTTATTATCGGCAAACCTTGTCTCGACGTGACCGAGGAAGAGGCGTTGGAGTACGTCGCCGGCTATGCGGCGTTCAACGATATCAGCGCCCGGGACGTGATCCGCAGCGAGAATAAGACCGGCATTCACCTGATGGGCAAAAGCTTCCCCGGCTTTGCGCCCATGGGGCCCTATCTAGTCACTGCGGACGAGACCCCCGAACCGCAGAACTTGAAGTTGAGACTTTCCGTCAACGGTGAAACGCGCCAAGACTCGCATCTCGGTTACATGATTTTTAAGATTCGCGATATGATCGCGTACTGGTCGCAGATGGGGCTCAATCCGGGGGATGTGCTAACCACTGGAACGCCGCGCGGCGTAGCCGCCGGACGAAAGCCGGATCAAACTCCATGGTGGCTTAACCCTGGCGACGTTGTCGAAGCCGAAGTCGAAAAAATCGGCATGCTCAGAAACCGCATCGTGGCAGAATGAACCATCCTCTCGACACTTCATTGGTCTTTTTAATTGGTCCTATCTGTCCATTAGCCCTGTCGAGTTCCTCTTAAGGAGACCGCCATGTCGTCATCCATTCGCTCGGTCATTCAACCCACCGGCCTCGTCCACGGTCACAGCGAATGTCGTTATCTCGACGAAACGATCCCCGTGTTGTCCCATATTTTGGCGCTCGAACTGATCGACCGCCGGGACGATCAGGCGATGATGAAACACCCTAACACCGGTTGGAAGCTGATCCTTCACGAGGGCGGTCCTGACGTCAAAGATAAGCCTGAGCGGAATCATTACGGCGTCCGTGTTTCGAATAACCAGGAAGTCGACAACGCATATCAATATCTCCTTGCCAACAAAGAACGACTGCAACTCAAGAAAGTCGTGAAGCGAAAGGAACGAGACGGCTCGTATTCGATGTTCTTCGTCGAGCCCGGCGGCAATTATTGGGAAATCGAATCCTACGAGAACCGTCACAAAGCCGGCTTGCCGGAACACATCGCATATCCATGGAAGACGAAGCTGACCGAAGGCGAGTTTCCGGGCCGGGGCTACATTCCGCAAGCGATGACGCATGGGACCATCGAGTGCGTTAATCTAAACGCCTCGGTTAAATTCTACAGAGAAGTCTTGGGCCTCGATGTCATCACTCACGTGCCGACGATCAGGCCTCATGATATCAAGCATCCATTAACGCCCTGGTACGTGGTAAGTCTCGAAATTCCCGAAAGGAACCGAAAATATCTCACCCCGCTGCAGCGTCATACCGTGACGGTCCAGTCACCGTCGGCGCTGGTAGAGGCCCACAGAGAATTACAAATCTGCCGAGAAGAGTTCGGCATCACCGCGATCGAGGCAATCGAAGAGCTAACGGATGGTCAGTCTTTTCTACTGAGCGATCTCGATCGCAATTGGTGGGAAATCGGCTGCCTGGGTAACTGATTGCTTATGGCTAGCTCGCATCTGACCAGCTCGCCAATGATAAGGAGATTCGAATATGAACGTTAATTATCTAAACAACCGTCAAACCGCGCTCCTCTTTTTCGACATGTTGAACGTTTACTACCACGGCGCGCCGGAAGAGACGAAAAAAAGAATGAAACCGGCGGTTGATAACGCCGTGCGCTTGATGAACGCGGCGCGCCAGAACGGGATTCTCATCGCCTACGCCATGGCCAACCACCGGCCCGACGGCGAGAGCCGCAGTTTGATCGTCACCGATACCGACATGCGGCTTCGGCCTTGGCCCAACGGCGAGTGCAATCCGACGGTTCATGGCGCGACGGAAGGCTCGTGGGAGCAAAAGGTCATCGAGGAAATTGCGCCGCGCCCGGATGATTACGTAATTCCCAAATATCGCTGGAGCACCTTTCACCAAACCTATTTCGACTTGGCCTTACG
>DASPXM010000236.1:0-13189 GCA_035637295.1 Verrucomicrobiia bacterium | reverse complement strand
TACGGCGCCGACCGGGTCGCCCAGATCGCGACCTTCGGCACCCTCAAAGCCAAGGCGGCGATCAGAGACGTCGGTCGAGCGCTCGGATTTTCCTTTGCCGAGACCGACACGATCGCCAAGATGATTCCGGCGCCAAAGCAGGGTTTCGATTACCCGTTGGCTGAGTCGCTGAAAATGGAGCCGCGCCTGCCTGAGCTGATCAAGAACGATCCGCGGGTAAAGACTTTGATGGACCATGCGCTGCGCTTGGAAGGACTCGTGCGGCACGCCTCGACCCACGCCGCCGGCGTGGTATTGTCGAACTTGCCGCTGGTTGATCATCTGCCGCTGTTTGTCGATAAAGAAGGCGGTATCGTCACGCAATTTGACATGAGCTGCGTGGAGAAGATCGGGCTGGTCAAGTTCGATTTCCTCGGCCTAAAGACGCTCACGCTGATTCATGATTGCTTGAAGCTTATCGACGCGACTCTCGGCGAAAAGATCGATGTCAACCGCCTACCTCTCGATGACAAGAAAACTTATAAAACTCTTTGCAACGGCAACACCACCGGCGTGTTCCAACTGGAAAGCGGCGGCATCCGTGAAATGACGGTAAAAATCCGGCCGAATTGCTTCGAGGACCTGGTCGCGATTCTGGCGCTCTATCGGCCCGGTCCCCTCGACAGCGGCATGGCCGAAGAATACATCAAGCGCAAACACGGCAGAGAAAAGATCAGGTATTTGCACCCGCTGCTCGAGACGATCCTGAAAGACACGTACGGGGTCATTGTCTACCAGGAACAGGTCATGCAAATCGCTCAGGTGCTCGGCGGTTATACCATGGGCGATGCCGATATGTTGCGGCGGGCCATGGGCAAGAAGGATCCCGAGGAGATGGCGGCGCAGCGCGAGCGTTTCGTCGAAGGAGCGCGCGGCAAGAAGATCGATGACAAGATCGCCGCGGAAATTTTCGACCAAATGGAGACCTTCGCGCGCTACGGGTTCAATAAATCGCACTCCGCGGCGTACGCATTAGTGTCCTATCAAACCGCGTATCTGAAGACGCACTATCCGGTGGAGTTTATCGCCACGTTGATGACTTCCGAAATGGGCGACACCGACAAGGTCATAAAAAATCTCGCCGAATGCCGCGGCAAAGACATCGAAGTATTGGCGCCCGACATCAACGAAAGCCGCGCCGACTTCACGCCGGTGGGAACCAAGATTCGCTTCGGCTTGGCGGCGGTTAAAAATGTCGGCGAAAAGGCCGTCGAAGTGATTCTCGAAACCCGCGCGAAAGATGGGCCCTTCGAATCGCTCTTCGACTTTTGCCGGCGCGTCGATACGACGGCGGTCAATCGGCGTGTCATCGAGAGCTTGATCAAGTGCGGCGCGTTCGATTCGACGCAGGTTTCGCGCGCGCGCATGTTCGGCGCGCTGGATGATGCGATCAAGGCCGGCCAGGCGCATCAACGGGATCAGTCGAGCAATCAAATCGATATCTTCGGCATGCTCGGCACGGCGACCCGAGGAGGCAAAAAAGCCGGCGATATTTATCCCCAGGTCAGTGAATGGTCGACTCAGGAGGCGCTGGCGTTCGAAAAGGAAGCGCTCGGTTTCTACATCACCGGTCATCCCTTGGATAAATTCGATCGAGTGCTTAAAAAAATTGCCGGCGGAACGATTGCCACGTTAAAAGAAAGAGCGCAGCCAGGGGATGTTAAGATTGGCGGCGTGGTCTCGGCGTTGCGACTGCGCAACACCAAGAAGGGCGACCGCTACGGTAGTTTCAATCTCGAGGACAAGACCGGTTTCATCGAGGTGCTCGCATGGCCGGACACCTACAAAAAATGTGCGGGCTTACTCGGTGCTGATGATCCGATCTTTGTGAAGGGGCGGCTTGAAGTGGGCGAGGAACGCATTCAGGTGATCGCCAACGACATCGAGGCGTTGAGCGAAGCCGCCAAGAATCAAAAATACGGGACCGTCAATGGTAACGGCGAAAAGATCCATCTCTACGTCCGTGAAGCGGAGGTTTCCGCCGAAGAATTGGTCATCTTGCGCGATACCCTGCTCGATTTTCCCGGTCGGTCAACGGTTTATCTCCACCTGCTGCAATCCGTAAACGGCGAAACCGTGATCGAGCTTCCCGATCAAGTGCGCATCGCCTCGACGCCGGAGCTCGTCGGCACCGTAGAGCGGCTCTTTGGGGCGCGGATCAGTTTCCATTCGTTGGTATCTTGAAACAAGTGATTTCCACGCAACGGTCGAAGGAAAAGGCCTTGTTGGTCGGCGTCGAGCTGCCGTCAGGAGATCACAAGGTCCCGCTGCAGTATAGCTTGGATGAGCTCGAGCGCCTGGCGAAAACCGCGGGCGCGTCGGTTCTCGGCAAACACAGCCAGCAGATAAAAAACGTCACGCCGGCGACCCTGATCGGCAGGGGCAAAGTCGATGAAATTCAAAAAAGCTTACAACAAACTCATGCAGATCTCGTTATCATCGACGAGGATCTTACGCCGGCCCAGCAGCGCAACTTGGAAAGCGCCTTCAAAATCCGCGTTATTGACCGCAGCCAATTGATTCTTGATATTTTTGCCCAGCGCGCGCGCAGCAGCGAAGGCAAGGTCCAAGTGGAGTTGGCCCAGCTGGAATACCTGTTGCCGCGCCTGACACGCCAGTGGACGCACTTGTCGCGGCTCGGCGGCGGTATCGGCACGAGGGGACCGGGCGAAACCCAGCTTGAAGTGGACCGCCGACGAATTCGCGAGCGCATCGGCCATCTCAAGCGGCGGCTCAAAACCGTCGAGCGCACGCGCACGTTACAACGCCAGGAACGCGACGCCGTGCCCTTCGCAACGGTCGCGTTGGTCGGCTATACCAACGCGGGAAAGTCGACGTTGATGAACACGCTCACGCGCGCCGGCGTGTTTGTCGAAGATAAGCTCTTTGCCACGCTCGATCCGACGACGCGCGCGATGCGCTTGCCGAACGGCGACAAAGTGATGATCGTCGATACCGTCGGCTTCATCAATAAGATCCCCCACTCATTGATCGAAGCGTTCAAGGGCACGCTGGAAGAGGTCAGTCGCGCCGATCTGCTGCTTCATTTGGTCGATATGGCCAATCCGCTCTACGACGAACACGTCGACGTGATCGAAAAAGTGCTCGACGAAATCGGCGCCGGCGAAATTCCGACCGTGCTGGTGCCAAACAAAGTCGATCTCGCCTCATCGGCCGGGGCGAGGCAATTTAAATCGGCAAAGGACTGCGATGTTTGTCCCATATCGGCATTGACCGGAGCCGGCGTTACGCAGTTAATGGAGACCGCAGGCAAGATTCTCGACCGAAAAAAAGAACGGTTTCACGCCTGCTTTACACCGGCGCAAGGCGGACTGGTTGCACTATTGCGCGAGCGTGGCCGCATCGTCAAAGAAAAATACGACGGCGATTTGCTCCGCGTCACCGCCATGGTTACGCCAAAGTTGGCGGGGCAAATGCGCAAGCTCTTGAATGCTAATGGAGTTCAGGCCGAATGGATATCGTAAATCGCGATGTTGAATCTACCGAATTGTTTAACGCTCGTTCGCATTCTGATGATCCCGATCTTTCTGGAATTTCTCGCCTATCATCTTTACGGGGAAGCGCTGGCGGTTTTCATCCTTGGGGGATTCACCGATTTCTTGGACGGCTTGATCGCCCGCAAGATGAAGCAGCAAACCGCTCTCGGCGCCTATCTGGATCCGGTTGCCGATAAACTACTGGTGATCACTTCTTTCGTTGTGCTCGGCGCCATCGAGGGTATTCCCATGTGGCTCGCCGTTGTCGTCATCATCAGGGATATCCTGATCATTATCGGCTACGCTATCATCTACGTGCTGGTTGAAGAACCCCTGCAAGTGAAACCGAGCCGGCTCGGGAAGTGGAGCACAACGCTGCAATTGGTGACCGTGGGCGTGGCGCTGGCGTTACTCTATGACCCCACAGTATTTAGCGCGCCATTTCTGGATTCATTTGTCTGGGCGACCGCTATCACCACCGTGGTGTCGGGTTGCCAATATCTTTATCGAGGACTGCTCTGGCTGCAAAATCGAGCCGCCAGTATCAACCGTCCCGGTTGACACGCTGGGGAAAAATTGGTAATAAAATCGATCTCTTGCACTGTTTAAATCTATCGTTGTTCGGTCCCGGTGAAGCGCCCATGTAATGTGTTCAGGACTCGCTAAGTCGACTCGTTCGGACCACTCCTGTTCGGTCTTGCAGGCACGTAGCTCAGTGGGAGAGCGCTTCCTTGACACGGAAGAGGTCGGCAGTTCAATCCTGCCCGTGCCTACCATTTTTTAACCCGACAGCATGGAACCTATCCACGTCACATTACCTGACGGAAAAGCGGTCGACGTTCGTCCTGGAAGCAGGATCGCCGAAGTCGTCGCTTCGGCGGGCCTGAAGAAGGACATCATCGCGGCTAAGGTCAACGGCCGTCCGGTGGATTTGCAGCATGCTTTGGAGAGCGACTGTGCGGTGGAGTTGGTGTCGCCGAATAGCGCCGAGGGCCTCGATATCTTACGGCACTCCACCGCCCACTTGATGGCCCAGGCGGTGCAGAATCTCTTCCCCGGCACCCAAGTGACCATCGGCCCGACCATCGAGGATAGGTTTTACTATGACTTCAAGCGGGACAAGGCTTTCTCGCCGGAAGAGCTGGAACAAATCGAAAAGCGGATGCAAGAGCTGGCCAGAGCCAATTTGACGATCACCCGTGAAGAGATGCCGCGCGCTCAGGCGATCGATCTATTTCGGAAGATGGGCGAGGATTACAAAGTCGAGATTATCGAAGGAATCCCGGATGAAAGAGTCTCGCTCTATCGCCAGGGCGACTGGATCGATCTTTGCCGCGGACCTCATGTGCCGAGCACGTCTGCGATCAAGGCATTTAAACTGACCAGCCTCGCCGGAGCGTATTGGCGCGGCGATTCTCGCAATGAACAGCTCCAACGAATCTATGGTACCGCGTGGGCCAATCGAAAGGACCTGGATGCCTACCTCAAGCGCATCGAAGAAGCCAAACAGCGCGATCATCGCCGTCTAGGCCCGGCCTTAGACTTGTTCTCGCTTCATCCGATCGCGCCGGGCTCACCGTTTTTCCATCCCAAAGGCACGATCATCTACAACATACTGATTCAGTTTATCCGCTCCCTTTACGATCGGTACGGTTACACCGAAGTCGTCACGCCGCTCATTTACAAGACCGATCTGTGGAAAACTTCGGGACACTACGAGGCCTTCAAAGACGACATGTTTCTGATGGATGTGCACGATGGCGAGTACGGCGTGAAGCCGATGAACTGTCCGGGGCATTGTTATCTTTTCACGACGCGAAAGTACTCCTATCGCGATCTGCCCATTCGTTATGCCGACTTTAGCCGCCTGCACCGCTTCGAACAGTCGGGCGTTCTTTCGGGTTTGACTCGGGTACGTTCGTTCGCCCAGGACGATGCGCATATTTACTGTACGCCGGAACAGCTCGACAGCGAGCTCGAGCAATTTGTCGCGATGACCAAGGAGGTCTATAAGGTCTTTGGCTTCGACCGCATCGAAGTCACTCTCCAAACCCGTCCCGAAAAGTTTCTCGGTCGCATCGAATTGTGGGACTCGGCCGAAGCCGCGCTCCGCCGCTGTCTTGAACAGTCGGGATTTTCAGTGAAAATTCTTCCGGGGGAGGGAGCCTTTTACGGACCCAAGATCGGCTTTGATTTTCGCGATGTGCTGGAACGGTCGTGGACGCTTGCGACCGTGCAGATCGACTGTGCCATGCCTGAGCGGTTCGACCTCAAGTACGTGACTTCGGAAGGAACCGAGGCGACTCCGGTCATGCTACACCGGGCCGTCTTGGGGTCCATTGAACGCTTTATCGCAATCCTTCTAGAGCATTGTGCTGGCGCTTTTCCGCTATGGCTCGCGCCGGTTCAGCTCAAGATATTGACAGTGACTGATAATCAGATGGAATATGCTAAAAGGGTATTCGATCAGCTGCGCGCTGCGGGTTGGCGGGTTGAGTTGGATGGCCGAAACGAGAAACTCGGTTACAAGATCCGCGAAGCCCAACTGGCGAAAATCCCTTATGCCGTTGTCATCGGCGATAAGGAAGCTGAGGCGCAAATCGTCGCGCCACGCCGCCGGGGCGGCGAAAACCTAACGCCCCTGCCGCTTGGCGAATTTATCGAGCGGCTGCGCGGTGAGGTTGCAACAGAAATGGGAGAAGCATAGAGGTATAACACAATCGAACCACGGATGGAGGTGGCTTATCGCAAGAGAAGCGAGGATCAATCATCAAATTCGCGCCCGTGAAGTCCGAGTGATCGGACCGAAGGGCGAGCAGTTCGGAGTGCTGGCGTTGCATGAAGCGCTCAAGCAAGTGGAAGCGCTGGAGATGGATTTAGTCGAAGTCGCGCCGGACGCCCAACCGCCGGTCTGCCGCATGATGGATTACGGCAAGTTTCGCTACGAGCAGAAAAAGAAAACTCACGGCGCAAAAAAACACTCGGTCGTCGAAATCAAGGAAGTCAAAATGGGTTCTCGCACAGACGCTCATGACGTCGAGCATAAGGTCCGGAATATTCGCCAGTTCATCGAGAAAGGCCAAAGAGTCAAAGTATCGGTCTTCTTTCGCGGGCGGGAAATCACTCATCCCGAGCTCGGCAGGCAGATGCTCAGCGGCGTGGTCACTCAGGTGCAGGACATCGCCAAAGTAGATATCGAACCGCGCTTGGAAGGGCGAAATATGGCGATGTTATTGACGCCCAAAGCATGATGACGGTGACGTTGAGCAGGATCAAAATCTGAGGAGTAACAGGTGCCAAAAATCAAAACCAACAAGTCGGCAGCGAAAAGATTTCGCGTGACGGGGAGCGGAAGAATTAAACGCAACAAAGGATACAAACAACACATCCTTTCGTCCAAGAACAAGAAGCGCAAACGCCATCTACGCCAGTCGACGATGGTATCGGCGGTGGAGACTAAGAACATCCGCAAACTAATACCTTATAAATAAGTAACGAGGAGCTGAGGACTGAGAGTTGAAGTAGCCGAGAGTGTTTTACTCAGTCCGCAGCACTCATTACGCAGCACTCAAGGGAGGAGTTTCTAAAGTGCCTAGAGCCAAAGGTGGAAGTAAATCGAGACAGAGACGTAAAAAAATCATGAAGCTGGCCAAAGGCTACGTCGGTGGCCGGGGCCGGCTCTATCGTTCCGCTCGGGAGACCGTCGAGCGCGCGCTGGCGTTTGCTTACCGTGACCGAAGGATCAAGAAGAGAACGTTTCGCGGATTATGGATTACCCGCATTGGCGCGGCGGCGAAGATCAACGGTCTCTCTTATAATCAGTTAATCCGGGGCCTCAAGCAGGCTGGCGTCGAGTTAGACCGCAAAGTTCTCGCGGAAATCGCCGTCGTCGATATGCCAGCTTTCGGCCAATTAGCCCAGACCGCAAAATCTCACCTAGGTGCTTGAGCGCCTGAGTATTTCAGTCGAATGAACGATTCACTGGAAGCTCTCCGAGGAGAGGTTCTGGCCCGAATCCAGCAATCTAACTCCGCGGAGGAGCTCGAACAGATACGGGTCGAGGTTCTCGGCCGCAGCGGTCGCGTGACGCTCATGCTGCGCGCGCTCAAAGATCTGCCGGCGGAGCAGCGGCCGACCGCCGGCGAGCGACTCAACCAGCTGCGCCGCGACCTCGAACAGGGTTTGGCGGGGCGCCTGAGCGCGGTTACGCACCACGCCAAAGCGCATGCGCTAAAAGAAGAACGGATCGATGTGACTCTCCCCGGAAGTCGCTGGGCGAGGGGGAGCACTCATCCGCTGACGCTGGTGATCGATGAAATCATCGACATTTTCTGGGGCATGGGCTTTGAAATCGCCCGCGGGCCGGATATCGAGGACGATTATCATAACTTCGAAGCGCTCAATATTCCCAAAGACCATCCGGCGCGGGACATGCAGGATACCTTCTTCGTATCCAGCGGCCGTTTGCTGAGAACGCATACGTCGCCGGTACAGATCCGTACGATGGAAAACCGCAAGCCGCCGCTGCAAGTGATCGTGCCGGGAGCGGTCTATCGCCACGATGACGACGCCACGCACTCGCCGATGTTTCATCAGGTCGAGGGTTTCATGGTCGATCACAGGATTGCCTTCTCTGATCTCAAAGGCGTGCTGACCCACTTTTTAGGGGAGATATTTAACCGAGATGCGGGCGTGAGATTTCGTCCAAGTTTCTTCCCGTTCACCGAGCCGAGCGCGGAGATCGATATTCAGTGTGTGATCTGCGGCGGTAGCGGAGCGCATAAGTCGGGCCAGGCCTGCCGGGTATGTAAGTCCAGCGGCTGGCTGGAAATCCTTGGCGCGGGAATGATCGATCCAGCGGTTTTCAAGTTTGTCGGCTATGATCCAAAAAAATTCTCCGGATTTGCTTTTGGCATGGGTGTGGAGCGGATCGCCATGCTGAAATACGGTATCGATGACATTCGCTTGTTCTTCCAAAATGACCTGAGGTTCTTGAGGCAATTTAGCTGAGAGGAAGGGAATGGCTTGTTGGAATAATGGAATAATGGAATGCGGGGTTGTTAAAACGAGTCTTCCAATATTCCGATATGGCAATTTTCCAGCATTCCATTATTCCAGTACCCCTGTTCCATGAAGTTCACGTTCAACTGGCTGAAAGAGTTCGTCAAGGTCACGGCCGGGCCTCAAGAGCTTGCCAAGCTGCTCACCATGGCGGGTCTTGAAGTCGAGTCCCTCGCGCCTCAGCGCGAAGCGGAGACGAACGCCGAAGACTGGCTGTTCGAGATCGCGGTCACGCCCAACCGTGGCGATTGTTTGGGCATCGCGGGCATCGCCCGCGAAGTCGCAGCTCTGACGGGTGGTAAACTGCTGTCGATGCCATCGAGCCCGGCCAAAAAAGATTCAACGATCAGCAAACGGATTAGTCTGATCATCGAAGACCCGCGGCTGTGTCCCCGGTATTCGGCGCGGATCGTCGACGAAGTTGCGATTTCCGCCGCGCCCGCGTGGTTGCGTTACCGAATCGAGTCCTGTGGGATTCGCGCGATTAACAACGTGGTCGATATCACCAACTACGTGATGCTCGAAACCGGCCAGCCGCTCCACGCCTTTGACCTCGACCGTTTGCCGGCGAAAGAGATCGTCGTGAAACCTGCCGGAGAGGTGAAGAAATTTACTACGCTCGACGGCGTGGAGAGAGAGCTAACGGCGGAGGATCTGCTGATCTGCGCCGGCGAGACACCTGTCGCCCTCGCCGGAGTGATGGGCGGCATGGATTCCGAAGTGACAGACTCCACACGCTCACTCTTGCTCGAAAGCGCCAATTTTGCCCCGACCTCGATCCGCCGCACCGCCAAACGGCTCGCGCTCCACAGCGAAGCCTCACATCGTTTCGAGCGCGGCGTCGATCCTGAAGGAACGATTGCGGCCCTCGATCGAGCGGTCTATTTGCTGATCGAGCATGCCGGCGCCAAAGCGATGGCAGGGGTGGCCGATCGCTATCCCGGCAGAGCGAAAGCGCCGACGATTTTGCTGCGCGAAGAGCGCATCGAGAAACTGCTTGGTTTAGAGATAGGTCGTAAACAGGTCGAAAAGCTGCTTCGTTCCCTCGGCATGAAGACCGAGCAGCAAGGGCGAAGCGATAGCCTGAAAGTCATTCCGCCGACGAGTCGTCCGGATATTTGGCGCGAGGCGGACGTGATCGAGGAACTCGCGCGTGTGCACGGCTACGATCGCATTCCCACCACCCTGCCATGGGCCAGATGCTCAGGCGGAAAGCACGATTCGCGCCTGGGATGGGAGAGAAAGCTCCGCTCTCTCTTGGCCGGCGAAGGAATGACCGAGGTTATTAATCTGCCGTTTACCAGCGAGGCACTCAATCGAACTTTCGTCGGACCCTGGGAAAGTGCTCCCGCGACCGTCGCTGTGCTTAATCCACTGGCAAAAGAAAACGCCGAGATGCGCGGCAGTCTGTTGCCCGGCCTGCTCGACAATTTACGGCTTAATCTGGCATACCAAGCGCAGAGTTTTTGGGTGTACCATCTGGGCAAAGTCTTTCGTTCGATCGCAGGCGGAGAGAGTACGGAGCGGCAGTGTGTCGCTGGTCTGCTGTACGGCCCCCGGCCGCGCTATGGCCTGCGGTTTAGCGAAGAGTCACCGGTGGGATTTCTCGATTGCAAAGGGTTGGTGGAAGCGGTTCTGGAGCTATCCCGCGTGCGCGAGCTGGTGAGTTGGAGCGCCACGGCACCTGGAGTTTTACACCCCGGAAGATCGGCGAGCCTGCGCTATGGCGGGACCGAGCTGGGCTATTTGGGCCAGCTCCACCCCGACGTCTGCGATCAACTGGCCGTGCCGCCGGTGTTGCTGTTCGAACTTGACTTCGAGAAACTGCTTCAGTATGCTCCGCGGCGAATAACGACAAGGGCGCTTCCGCGTTTTCCGGCCGTCGAGCGAGATGTTGCGATAGTGGTGGATCGCGACTTTGCCTCGCAACAAATCGTCAGTTGGATCCAGAATCTCGGCGAAGCTTTGATCGAACATGTTGAAGTTTTCGACCAGTACGTTGGCGCTCCGATTCCGGAAACGAAGAAAAGCTTGGCCTATAAAATTTCTTATCGCGCCGAGGACAGAACCCTAACAGACAGTGAGATCAATGAGCTGCATCAGAGCCTGGTGGACCGGCTTGGCAAGACTTTTGGTGCCGAGCGGCGCAGCTGACACCGCCCATGTTTGAGCTGAGAGAAGAGGTACGAAAATGACGAAAGCAGAAATCATCACGCGAATCTACGAGAAAGTCGGCTTCTCAAAAAAGGATGCTACCGATGTGGTCGAGGCCACGTTCGACATTATCAAAGGCTGCCTGGAGCGCGGTGAGAAGGTAAAAATCTCCGGCTTCGGCAACTTTGTCGTCAATGCGAAGCGGCCGCGCAAGGGCAGAAATCCGCAAACCGGCGATGAGATCATCATTGTCGGCCGGAAGGTGTTGACCTTTAAGGCCAGCCAAATCATGAAGAAGAGCTTGAACAGCATGGGAACAGCTGCGCCATCATCGTCGCCGACCTCCGCCGCATCCGAATAAGCATTGGCGATGCCTGCCCGTCTGCCGGAAAAAATTTACTTCAAGATCGGCGAGGTCAGTGAAATCGTCGGCGTCGAACCCTACGTTTTGCGCTATTGGGAAACCGAGTTCGACTTGCTCAAGCCGTCGAAGGCGCCATCGAAACACCGGCTCTACAAAAAACGCGACGTCGAGTTGTTGCTCGATATCAAGCGGCTGCTTTACACGGAAGGCTTTACCATCGAAGGCGCGCGCAAGAAACTGAAAGAAACCAAGAAGGAAGAAAAGGACCAACTCAAGCTGCCGCTGGCTGAACAGAAATACAAAAGCGCGCTGGTAAAGCTCAGAAAAGATTTGGAGTCGCTTCGCAAATTGCTCTCCTAGTTTCTTGTTCTCAACTCTTCGTCCGCGCGCCGCGCAAGCTCGGCGCGCGCATCAGCAACCAACGAAATTGCTTTAACCTCGACGGAATGGTAAATAGCCTGCAGCCAACTGTGTCGGGGCGTAGCGCAGCCTGGTAGCGCACACGCTTGGGGTGCGTGTGGTCAGCGGTTCAAATCCGCTCGCCCCGACCATCTTTATCCCGCTCTGCTAAATTCGAAGCACGAAACCTGTCCTGAGCGATGTCGAAGGATTCGGCTGCAAGCTTGCCGCTATCGGCCGCGTTGCCGGATAATAGCCTCCATACGACAAGACCTTCGAGCAAACCGCACGCTCCAACTCTGCGATCGATCTAGATCAAAGTTTCGCGGAAAGAAACCCTTGGGGTCAGCCATGATATCCAGGGGCTTTGTATCACGCGATCAGCCGAGGGAATCAACGACAAAAGATTTTTAAAGATGATCGGGATCGAACGAAGTACTTGGAGCTGCTCTCTCGCCTAAAGGAACTCCATTCGTTTCGCATACACGCTTACGTTCTGATGCCAAACCATGTGCACTTGCTCGTGCGAAGCGGCCAGGTTCCGCTGTCCCGGATCATGCAGAGGTTGGGCAGCGGCTACACCCAGTACTTCAATCGCAGGCACGGACTTGTCGGGCATCTATTTCGGGGCGCTACAAGGCTATTTTGTGCGACAAGGATAGTTATCTATTGGAGCTCAGTCGATATCTGCACCTAAATCCGGTCAGGATCAAAGCGACCAAAGACCCCATAGACTATATTTGGAGCAGCTATCGGGGGTATGTGCGGGGAACCGAGCGGCAAAAATGGTTAGACACCGCCGACGTGCTCAGACAGTTCAGTCGAAATCCGGGCCAAGCGAGGAAGCTCTATCGTAGGTTCGTATTGGCGGCCATCGGCCAGGGGCACAAACGAGAGTATTACGAGGTGGTGGACGGTCGGTTTCTGGGCGATAGGAAATTTGCTGAGGACATTAAGGCGAAGGCAAAGACTCGGGGTTATGTGCGGGTCAAGATCAAGCCGCATCTGTTTCTCAAGCTCGCATGCTCTGTGCTGGGAAAGAAGAGAGAAGAGGTGACCGGCGCTGGCAAGGCGCGGGAGCGAGTGCGAGCGCGCGAAGCGATAAGCTACGTCGGGCGCAATTTTACGGAGCTTTCGGTTGGCACGCTGGCGCAGGCACTCAGTGTGGACCCGACGTGCGTTAGTCGAAGCGTTGCGCGAGTGGAGGACCGAATGGCGAATGATAAAGGGCTGAAGAAAGTCGTTGTTAAAATCGTTGCTGCCATAGAGAACAGCAAATAGCAGGCTTGACGCTTATTGATCGCCGCTTCATCGTCCCTTCCATGATGTGATATCGAGCGATCCAAAACGGAGGAAGCAATCGCGATTAGCTCGCGCAAATCCTTGCGGCGAGTCATCTCTTGTTTCGAATAGCGACAAGGTCGCCGAGAGACATTTGTTCTTTGATGAGGAGCAACCAGCCGAACAAAGTGACGGGAATGTATTGAGACAAGTGTTGCAGCAGCGAAAACCCGAACGCCCGGTTTTGATCGACGGAAAAAAGCGCCAGCGCGGCGACCGTGAAGAACTGATAGGTGCCGACGAATCCCGGCGCCGAGGGAAGCGACACACCGATGCCGACGAAAGCGAGAACGACCCAGCTCGCCGCAAAGGGAACATCAATCCGGCAGGCATG
>DASPXM010000235.1:0-4610 GCA_035637295.1 Verrucomicrobiia bacterium | reverse complement strand
AAGACAGCTACAATCACGTCTGATGGCTACTCCAATAACTTTACTGCTTGCCCTAGTGCTGCTTCTGATGACCTTTGGGCGAGTAATTCGGCGTCCGCTGCCGAAAGGTGTCGATTGGGCGCTGGAGGTGGCTTTTATTCGGCTGGATTTTCCACCGGAGCAGAGAGGGATGGCGCAACAATTGGCCGCGGGACTCGCCGAAATCGTCGGTATGAAGATCAAACAGCTTCGCCCGGAACATAACTTGAGCCAAATTGCCGAATGGGCCGAAAATGAGATCTATGCGAAGGACCTGATCACGCTATTTGTTGTGGCCTTTAACGTGAAATGCGACGCCGGTACGACATTTCGTGACCTGGTTGAAAAAGTGGCGAGCAAAAAAGCCGAGCGCAGCGAACGCTTAATAGCACTCTCGCAATGATTAAAGCTATCATTTTCGTTCTTGATGGCTTGATCCGCGATAGCGAAATTCTCCCAGCGGCGTTACCTCGGCGCACGCGGCCGGTATCTTCTGTGTCGCCGTGACAAAGCCGATCACGGACAATCGCTTTTAGACCACGCCGATCACCGTCTAGATTCTCCCGCACACGACTCTTTGCAACAGCTCTTGTGGCGCGCGGTCGAGTCAGCTAGAAAATAAAACCGCAACTGCCATGGCGCCGCATGTTCGCGTGCGCTGCGCTTCGCGCGGGTTGCCCGGTCGTGTTCCTGGCAAAATCAGCCAACCGATGGTGTGAACATACAGAAAGAACGGTTATGAGACGATTCAAAAGCATGCTCCTTTCGGTCGTTTTTTTGCTGGGTTTGGCGGTCGTGGACACTCACGCGCAAACGCCGATGGAGAAACTCCGGCTCGTCTACAGCGCCATCGCCGGCTCGCAGGCGTCGTTTTGGATTCCCTACGAAGCGGGAATTTTCCGCAAACATGGGCTCGACGTCGAGCTGCTCTATGTCGGTGGCGGCGGGCGCGCGGCTCAGGTCGTGCAATCGGGAGAGGTACCGATCGGTACTTTTACCGGCGGGGCTGTCGTCAACGCCAATCTCGCGGGAGGCGACTTGGTCATCATCGCGAGCTCGCTCAACGTTTTTACTTTCGTTGTGATGGCGAAACCGGAGATTCGCCGGGTCGAAGAGCTGAAAGGAAAAAAGATCGGCATCTCACGGTTCGGCTCGGCGACGGACTTCGGCTTGCGCTTTGCGGAGACCCAATGGCCGATCAAGCGGCAACGCGATTTTGCCGTGATCCAGATGGGCGGCGTGACCGACATCTTGGCCGCGCTTCGAACCGGCGGCGTGGATGCCGGCGTGATCAACGCCGAGCTTGCCATCCTTGCGCGGCGGGACGGTTTCAGAGAGGTGGCGGATATCTCGAAGATGGGTCTCAGTTTTCCCACATCGTCGATCGTCACCACGCGTTCCTACATCAAGCGTAATGAAAACACGGTGCGAAAATTCGTCCGCGCTTATGCCGACGGCGTCTACTACGGCAAGACGCAGCGCGCCTTCAGTGTTCAGGTGATGAGCAAATACATGCGCAATAATGACCTCGCACTGGTCAACGATCTGTACGATCTATACATCATCCAGAACATCCCAAAAATTCCGCGGCCATCGCCCGAGGCCGTCAAGACGGTCCTCGACCAGCTGGCGGAAACCGATCCGCGGGCAGCCAATCTCAAGCCGGAACAATTCATCGACGCTCGTTTTTTTCAGGATCTGGAGAAGGAAGGGTTCATCCAAAAATTGTGGAAGTGAAGCGATGGCGACATGACGAGCATGGACGATGTGCGAGGCAGAATTTGTGTTTTCACCGGCTCCCGGCGTGGGTCATCTCCCGTGTACACAGAAGCGGCGCAGCAGCTCGGAAGTGAACTGGTAAGGCGCGGTTACGGGCTCGTTTACGGAGGGGGCAATGTCGGGCTCATGAATGTGATCGCTAATAAGATGCTTGGACTGCAGGGCCACGTAACCGGGGTGATTCCGAATTCGTTGGTAAGCAAAGAAGTCGCGCACCGCGGAATATCGGATTTGCGCGTGGTCAATTCCATGCACGAGCGCAAAGCGCTGATGGCGGAACTCTCGGACGGATTTATCGCCATGCCCGGCGGCATCGGCACGATGGAAGAATTCTTCGAAGTTTTGAGCTGGGCTCAGCTCGCTCTGCACGAAAAGCCATGCGGGCTATTGAACGTCTCCGGTTATTACGATCACTTAATTCGGTTTCTTGATTACGCAGTGGCGCAGGATTTCATCAAATCGAAGGACCGGGCTCTCATGATCGTCGAAGAGCAGCCAGGAAAATTACTCAACCGTTTTGAGCAGGTATGGATATCTCGCCCGCCTAAACGATTCAACTCAACCGTTACATAACTCGCAGAAAGATGGTTTGCGTATTGGCTATGGTCTGGAGCAAGATATGTTTCCGGATTACTGCAGTGGTCGCTGTGGCAAGCGTGCTTGATAGAACGAATCGAGGCAACATGTTCACCGTCTCATCGACTCGATGCGGTGCGCGTAAACGATACCGATGGGAAATTCGTCGGCGGCGATGCATCACAGCAAACTGAAGCTCGCCGCGATCGATCCCAAAGTCTCCGACGATATCAAGCGACACGCCAACGAATTCCGCGAGATCTATTTTCGTTAAAGCGCAAATTTTGACGAGTTGGCCTTGTCCGTATTCCGGCTGCATTACCGGTGACCCGCCGACGAAATTGCCCAAGACCATATTCTGGTCTGGGAATCTGCTACACATCTGAGGAAAATTTCTGTTATTCAAGAATGACATTTGCGAGCAGGAGACTATTTAACGAGATGGATTCGACTAAGGATAACGCTGCGAGATTTGAGGTTCTGACTCCAGCGGAGGGCGAAACACTGGGAGCCATCGCCGACCGGATATTTCCCAAGACCGACACGCCCGGCGCGGTTGAGCTCGGCGTGCTCAGTTACATCGACATCGCTTTGGCCGGCGACTATGCGCCGTTGGTACCTCTGTATCGGCAAGGACTTCGAGCCGTCGAGCGCTTTGCGCAGTCAAAATTTGCCGAACGTTTTTCTGATCTGACGGAGGAGCAAAAGGACGCCGTGTTGGCGGAGTTCGAGACCGGCTCGGTGCGTGGGTTCAAAAAAGCGGCGGAATTTTTCGAGACCGTGCGTTACCACGTGTTGGAAGGGGTCTTCTGCGAGCCGCAGTACGGCGGCAACAAAGACATGATCGGTTGGCGCCTGGTCAACTTTCCCGGACAACAGTTCGGTTACGCCGATGCCTACGTCAATAAGCGAGTCGATTTGGAACCGATAGCGGTGGATTACACCAAGGTGGAAAAAAAGTGACCTCGACGCCATCGATTGCGGACGTCTGCATTGTCGGTGTCGGCGGATTGGGCGGCATCATCGCGAAAGAACTTGCATCCGCCGGACTAAAGGTCGTGGGCTTTGAACGTGGTCCCGCTCCGAAAAAGGAAGATTACGCACCGCGGGACTCGATCCGTTTTCTCATTCGCCCTGAACAACTGGAGTGGGTACGCCATGAGCCTACGACCACAAGAAAAAAAATTGGTGACAAGACGCAGCTCCAGTATCGCACCAGTCCCCTCAACGTCCTGGGCGGGGCTTTGCTTCACTGGACCGGACAATCATCTCGGTACATGCCCGATGATTTCAAACTCTTCACCAATGAAATCGCCAGCGGCAACGCCGATCGCGCCAATGCCGACTTGGCCGGATATGACATCATCGACTGGCCGCTCAGGTACGATGACCTGGAACCTTACTACGAACGCTTCGAATGGGAGTTTGGGGTATCGGGTCAAGCGGGAGTCAATCCATTCGCCGGACCGCGCAAGCGCGGTTTTCCGCTGCCACCGCTGCGCCACAGTGCGCGTATGAAATTGTTCGCTGAAGCCTGCAAGAGATTAGGTTACCATCCATACGACACCGCGGCCGGAATTCTCTCCCAGCCCTATCGCCCGCCCGAGCCGTTCGATACGCGCATTCCTGAACGCCCGGCTTGTGTCTACTGCGGTCACTGCAATTTTTATGGCTGCCATGTCCACGCGAAGTCGGCGACGCTTTATGTCACGATCCCAGTGGCGCTTGAAACCGGCAACTTCGATCTCAAAACCAGATCCAAAGTTTTTCGCATCAATAGCGACAGCGCAGGGGAAGTAACCGGAGTGAGTTACTTCGACGCCGATGGGCAAGCGCGAGAACAGCGCGCCCGCGTAGTGATCTTGAGCGCCTTTGTCTTTGAACACGCGCGGCTGCTGCTTTTGTCCAAGACCGACTCGCGCAGATTCTCGAAAGGATTGGCGAACAGCAGCGGCTATGTCGGACGCAACATCATGGCTCACGGCGACGTGCGTGCGATGGGAGTATTCGATGATTTCATAATCAATGGTTTTATCGGCCCAGGCTCAGCGGCAATGCGCATTGACGATTTCAACGGCAATAATTTCGATCACGCCGGCTTGGGATTCATCCGCGGCGGGACCATCGGCACCAGCGGTGATGGCACGCCGGTGACACGGATCGATGTGTTGCCGCCCGGCGTCCGGTCGTGGGGCAAAGAGTTCAAAGATTTTTACACGCGTTACTACACACGAACA
>DASPXM010000234.1:0-5424 GCA_035637295.1 Verrucomicrobiia bacterium | reverse complement strand
CAAACCAAGTCCGATCACTTGTTTCTTGAACGTCATATAGTTTTCACCTCCTTTCTTTGATGAGCGTTAGGATTTGCTGATCGCTTGCTAGACCATCTTGCGCATCTCCTCAATCGAGAAAGCACGGACAAATTTCATTTTCACATTGCCTAATGACTGGACACTCGACATGAACTTATTGATAGATTTGGGTCCCTCCGCTACAGGCTGATAAATATCACGCGAAGAAAGTGTGTCAACACAGAATTGCAGCACAGCATTGAACTGTACGACGCTTCGGTAAGATATGGCGTAAGATTGGTCCGTTGGAGAATTCAGTTCAATCCTGGCATTGCCGCTTCGCTTTCTTTGCTTACTTGATCACCTTGTCCGCCCGCACCAACACATTCGGCGGAATCGTCAGACTGATCTGCTTAGCGGCTTTCAGGTTGATGATGAGCTCGAACTTGGTCGGCTGCTCCACAGGGAGATCCGCCGGCTTCGCGCCTCTCAAAATCTTGTCCACATACGTAGCGGCGTGGCGGTACAAGTCGGTAAAGCTCGCGCCATAGTTCATAAGCCCTCCGCCTTCCACCCATTCCGCCGTGTAATATATCGCCGGGAGCCGGTTCTTTACTGCAAGTTCGACAATCTGTTTTCGATGAGAATTCGTGACGGCGCTCGTGAGCACGAGGACTGCGTCAGCGTGTCCCTTACTCGCGGCTCCGAATGCCGTCTCAATATCCTTGGGATCTAGTACGTCTACGTATTGAAGCTGTACCTTGAACGCCCCTGCGGCGAGTTCCGTCTCTTTTAACGCTTGTGCGTTTCCCGGGTTGGTCGAATTTCCAATAACGGCCACGCGGGAGAGCCTCGGAACGATCTCCTTCAGAAGCTTCAGTTGTTTTCCGCTTATCTCTGAGGAGAGGCTGGACAATCCCGTAATGTTCCCGCCAGGTCGCGCAAGACTGGCGACGAACCCGTTTCCAACAGGATCATTATCGAACGCCATGACGATGGGAATCGTAACAGTTGCTTCCTTGGCGACACGGGTTACTGTCGGACCAGCCGAAACAATGATGTCGACCTTGAGCCGCACTAGCTCGGCCGCGAGCGCGGGGAGACGATCTAGTTTTCCCTCCGCCCACCGATGCTCAATGACAATGTTTTTCCCCTCCACGTAACCAAGCTCGCGCAGACCTTGCCGGAACGCTTCTATGCGACCTGCGTTAGCGGAAGCAGAGCCGCCGCCTAGGAATCCTATCCGGGGGACTTTCGTTGGCTGCTGCGCCTCGGCTATCACTCCAACAGCAAGCAGGACCACTACAAACACTATTGAAAAGACCCGAGCTTTCTTCATTGCACACATGGATTCGTTATGTATCACGCGGGACCGTATTAGAGGAAACTGAGATTTACGACGGAAGGCGACCGGTATTCGTCGAGTGGAAAAACCAGATTTTTAGCCTGAGATTGAACTGAACGACGCTTCGAATCAATTTCGTTAATGGTTCGCTGAGCCCGTGCCGTTACGATTTCAAGCTTGACTCGTCGCCACGAGCAGCGTTATAGGTGCGCATTCCACCCTTCGGGTGCGCCATGAAATACGCTCTAAATCGTACAGCTCGCTTTCGGTCTCGGGCTTTTTCTCTGCGCAACATTACCGGCATACCTATACGGCTTCAAATTTAGACCGAACGGGCGTGAATACGCTCGCCTGGACGTGGGGCGTGACATTAGGCGAGCGAAGGCCGCACTGTTTGCAGTTCCCCGAGGGCCGCACAATGAAGCTCTACGTCATTCCTCTAACTCATTTGCGAAATATTTCGTCGATCTATATTCCTGCTAACGGTAAATATGCCGTGGGCAGCAGCAAGAAACCCCGCAAAGACTGGACTCGCTATGAGGGGGCTTGGCATTTGCTTGGCAGCGTCAAGGTAAGAACTAACGCCGGCTCGTCCCGGCACGAGATTCACACATGATGATCGACGACGATACTCTCAAGCAACTGTTACGGATCAACGATGAATTTTTCCAGTTGTGCACCCCGGCCAGCGAGCGTGATTATGCGGTTGGCATTCCTGCTGGGCGTGAGATTGCCGCCGCTGTTTACACGGATCCGTGGCAGGTTGAATCAAGCAGGCAATGTGTTGGTTTAAAACCGGTAATTTAGAAAAAAATATCTCTTGATTGAGCGAGGATCATATTCCATAAAGAAATCCAGGTAGTCCAATTATGCTTGCCGCGGATTGTGTAGACGTGACCGGCAGGAAGTAAGTCTCCTAACAATTTATTACCCGCGGCGAATGCGTCCTGCAGACCGTAAGCGAGGTAGAAATCTGGAAGCTTTAAACCGCCTCCGTTATCGGCGCGGCGCTTCAGCCAACACCAAAGTTGTCGCGGCTCATCATCCTCAGGAATGTTGGACGGGTGCCATTCCTTCAAGCCTCCGGCTCTCGATATCTCATCGATAATCGTCTTGTCGCCTAAATAGGGCGCCAAAAGAAACAAGCGCACGATATCGTCGGGGTGATTTATCGCGTAGTAAAGGGCGCCAAAGCCACCCAGCGAAATTCCTGCTAAGCTGATCCGGCTGTAGCCGTCTGCCTGCGCTGGAAGAACAATGTCATCGCGCAACCGTTCGACAGCGGTTCGAGTGACATAATAGCCGAAGTGCATATCGGCGACAGTTATATCCAACGCAACACGGCTCTTATGAGCGGCATCGATGAAACCGCGAGACTCATAATCTTCCAAAACATCACCGATACCCGGTAAAAAGATCAGAAGCTCGCGCGCGGGATCGTCGGATCGATAATGCTTCAGGCGTACCGGCGCGTGAGCCCGAAGCAATGCGGAAAAAATCTTCCAACGCCGTGCGAGTGGCGAAATCAAGTGTCGTTTAAGCCGTCGCAAACGATAAAATCTCTTCGCGAGCGCGCGTGACATACCGAGCAACCTTACTGCCAATTAATTTGATAGCGGCCGGCCGACTGAGCGATAAATTGGTCTAGCTCCGGCAATGCAAGTGGCGGAGGGATAGAATAGCGCGCGGTGATTTTCCGTTTTAGATCCGGATTGTAACGGACAAAAACTCCGAAATCGCGCGGGTACGCTTCCGGATCGACACCGACAAACGAACCGTGTTGTTGGGCAGACTCGAGAGCTTGGCGCCAGCGCTCAATGGGAACCAAGCCGATGGAATTTACTCCATGAGAAAACAGCATGAGATAAATCTCGTCAAATTTTCTCTCCCGGCGTAGGTAATCTTCGAGTGCGTCGGCCGAAGGCTCTTTGTTAAACACCATCCAAAACGGTACCGAGCCGGTGCGCACAGTCCAATACGGTTCCATCACGATAAAAGATTCCACCAGCAGGCGCTTATCAGCCAGGTTTCGTTTGTGGTTCCACCATTCATAGAGATCAGCGACAAACGGACTGAAGTGCTCCGGCTGATCAAAAATAATCCGGCGAATCTGAAAACTATGGCGGTCCGCGAAGGACTCCAAGTCTTCTGCCAGCGCCGGTTCGAAACCCCATTCCGCCTCGGGCCGCTCGGCGTCAGGGGGCGGTGGGTTCCAGCGCCTGCGCTGTGAGCGATAACGAGTCAAATAGTTCTCGACTCGTTCACTGCCGTGATGATACTCGTCGGCTGTCGCTCCTCCGAGGGCGCCGAACTGAAAAAAATGACGGTCGCCGTATTTCGTGGTCGGCCACTTGAGGCGACAGTCCATCAGAAAGATGATTCCGCCGGGCCGGAGCGATCGAAGGAGAAATTGCTCATAAGCCCGCCCGAGGCGGCGGCGCTTAATGCGAAAGTACGCCATGCGCTGGATCATCAAACGGTCTTGAACGGGGTCGTTCATATGGTGGAGTTGCACGTCAGGGTTTGCGTTTAAAAAGATCCGCGCCGGCTCTTGCCCCCATTCGGCATCCGCCAGCGGCTCGTCAAGATGGATTCCCGAGCGTGCCACTGGGATAAAATAAGTTTGAGGCAACCACGGTATTCCCAAAGCGCTCCACAGGTGCATGGCAGCGCCGTTGGACGAACCCACCGCGACAGCAGGATATTTACGTTCGGGATAAAGGCTTGCCATCCATTCGGCAATTTGGTCGGTGTTGATTTGCTCGACTTTTTTGGCACTAATCGCTTCGAAACGCCCGCTCCAAATGTAAACCTGCTCGCGCAGAACCGACGGCAAACTATTAACCAGACTGGCGACAAGTTTCATCACCGGCTCGTTGCGCCGCGGCATGGCTCCTAAAAGAGGGAAGTCTTCGCCTTTTAAATAATTGGACAAGGCGCGCAACATGGCGGTTGCCGAGTCGAAATCGGCGACAGTAGAAGACGACTTCATTGAAGACCCAGAAAAGGAAGAATCACCGCGGCGAATTTCTCCGGCATGGAATAGTTTATGGTATGCCCGGCGTTCGGAATGACTTGCAGCTTACCATGCGGGAGCAACGCCGTCACTTTCTCCGCCCATGAATGAGGCACGACGGGATCTTTCTCGCCGCGAACAACCAGGGTCGGAGCTTTAATCAGAGGTAATTTGTCTTCGATTCTATCTTGCAGCGCCAGTTTGATTGTGCCGCGGATACGGCGTAAACCTGCAGCTCGATAGTCCTTCAACATGATAACACCCATGGAATGTTGCTCGCGCGGCGAGTTGATTAAAAGTCGAAAGAACTGACTGCGGAGCGTTCGCGCGGTAGGATCCACCGTAGGACCCTGGAGCACAAGACGGTCGACGCGTTGCGAATGACGCACAGCAAATTCAGCTATGATTTGGCAACCGAATGAATTCCCGACGAGATGGGCTTTTTGTAGGGCTAAAGCATCCATCCACTCGGCCAGAGCATCCGCAAGCTCGGATAATCCTAAGATCTTGTCGGGCTTGTAGCTTTTTCCGTAACCGGGAAGATCCGGCACATAGACGCGACAGAACGGTGCGAGCTGCTCGGCAGTGGGCACCATATACGTGCTCGCAACGACCAAGCCATGGATGAGCAACACGATTGGAAGCTCTTCCGCGGGCGCGCCGCCCACGCGATAGTGAATGGGGCCGCCTGGGACTTCGGTCCACGCACTTTTGATCAGCGATGAGGCTTCAATTGGCACGGGGCTTTTCGCGATTACCGG
Organism: Verrucomicrobiia bacterium; assembly: GCA_035637295.1. Taxonomy (GTDB): domain Bacteria; phylum Desulfobacterota; class Binatia; order UBA9968; family UBA9968; genus DP-20. The sequence continues at coordinate 302 of DASPXM010000234.1, read as the reverse complement.
GAGTATACCACCCGCGCCGAGCAAATGCGCCGAGCCAAGTCCTAAAAGTGAAACAGCGGAGGCGCTGACCTCTAATGCGCGTTCGATATCCATTCCGCTCCGAGTGTTGAATAGTAGCAACTCTCTCGTCGGTTTCGCGGGCGAATTCGGTCGTTCAGAAGGAGAAAAGGGGATCGCGCCAAGGAAACTTGAGAAAGGAGGAAGAGATGTAGAAAAGCAGCTCGGAAACCTTTCAGTGAAACCTTGTCGGTAATCAAGCCGGCTCGGGAAGGCCTAACCCGCTCCCGGGAGCGAGTCTTGCG
>DASPXM010000233.1:0-3373 GCA_035637295.1 Verrucomicrobiia bacterium | reverse complement strand
TTTGCATGTATCGAGACGATGGAAACTCTAATGCGCTTTTGGCACTTTAAAGGCATGAGCGCGCGCCCCCAACACCGTATGGTCGCTCACACCGGCTTTCTTACGTGCGCGCGTCGATTAGCCGAGGGCCAAAAAGACATTCCCCGAGCCCCCTGAATCCGTCGGGCAGGGTGGGCAACAAGTATTTTCTATCGGGAATCTCGGGTCGCCATCAATTACCCTCGTTCAATTTGTCTGCTTCCCACTTCTTAGGTTAGTTGGTTACCCGCTTTCCACGAGCTCCAAAGCCAATCAGTAGGTCTTCTTGACATCCAAGCTGATTGCACTAATCATCGACTACCGAATGACGGGTTTGCACATGGTCAGATTTTGCGCCGCCCTCCTGCTAGCGATCGGAATCAGTTCCGCCGCGCTTGCCCAGCAGAGTTTGGACCGCATTGTTATCACCTACCCTAGCCGCAGCATCGCCTCCGTTGACCTGTACATTGCCCAAGATCGCGGTTTCTTTCGCCAAGAAGGATTATTGGCTGACGTCGTGCAAGTCAGGGGCAACATCGGTGTGACTGCTCTCCTCAGCGGCGACGCTCATGCGATCAACAACGTCGGCACCATCATCCGTGCCATGGAGCGTACCGAGCTGCCCGCCAAGGTCGTATCCCAAAGTCTTAAAAAGAATTTGTTTTGGCTAGTCACTAAACCGGAAGTAAAATCCTTGAGCGAGCTGAGAGGCAAGATCTTCGGAACGACGACGTTAGGCGGGTCGCAGCACCTCGCCGCCGCTCGCTTTCTGCAAAAGGCCGGCCTCGATCCCGACAAAGACATTACCGTGGTGATCGGCGGCGACGTTCCGGCGCAGTTGCGAAGTCTCGTCAGCGGCGTGATTCATTTGGCCGCGCTGTCACCGCCCACCATTATTCTGGCCAGAGATAAGTTTAAGCTCAAGATTCACGGCAGCACACTCGAAGATCTCCCCAATCTGCAAAATGGTTTGGCCGTTTCAGAAAAACTACTGCGCGAGCGCCGTGATTTAGTGAAACGCATCTTGCGGGCTCGATCGCGAGCACACCGTTATTTCTGGGAAAATGAACGAGGCACGGCTGAAGTATTAGCGAATTACTTGAAAGTCGATCTTCCTGTCGCTCTCGAATCCTATCGGCTCGCTCGTCCGGCGTTTACCACCAATGGGTTGGCCACAGACAAGGAGGTCGAGGATTTTTTGCGTGCCGACGCCGAAGCGCTTAAACTTCGCGAGGCGGTCCCGGCAGCGAAGATTTTCGATTTCAGTTTGCAAAGAGAAGTCAATCAAGAATTAGCCATCAAATAGCGCCGCTGGACATCGGTCATGGCACCGTTCATCCAAGCACAAGACCTCACACTCGCTTTCAGACCGAAAAACCGCGAGTCGGTCACCGCCCTCAAAGATTTTAGTCTCGAAGTTGGCCGAGGCGAGTTTGTCAGTATCGTCGGTCCGTCGGGTTGCGGCAAGAGTACGTTTCTCAATATCCTTTTAGGGCTGATCAAACCGGACAGCGGTGAGATCCAGTTGAATGGCACGCGCATTACGTGTCCCGGCCAAGAGCGCGCCATGGTCTTTCAAGAGTTCGGCCTTCTCCCTTGGCGGACCGTCACCGCCAACGTGGAACTTGGACTTGAGTTGAAAGGCATTCCTGCGGCGCAAAGAACAGAACGGGCAACGGAACTGATCAAGCTCGTTGGATTGAAAGGTTTCGCAAGCCACTATCCCCACGAACTCTCGGGCGGAATGAAACAGCGCGTCGGACTGGCAAGGGCCTTGGCAACGGAGCCCGAAGTATTGCTCATGGACGAACCCTTCGCCGCCCTGGATGCGCAGACGCGCGACCTGATGCAGATGGAATTGCTGCAAATCTGGGAACACACCAAAAAGACAGTGCTGTTCGTGACCCACAGCATCGAAGAGGCGGCCTACCTTTCAGACCGAGTCATCGTCATGACCGCAAGGCCGGGCCGTACCAAAGACATCCTCAAGATCGCTCTGCCGCGACCGAGAGACTACGAAATGCGGCTTACGCCCGAATTCAATGAGATCAAGTTGCGCATCTGGGAAGTGCTGAAAGAAGAGCTCAACTCTCGAGGGTAGACATGACGGCAAAGGGATACCTCACGGAACATCGCCGGCTCTGGCTCGGACTGTGCTCGGTTTTCTTCGTTGTTTCCGCCTGGGAGCTGGTGCTGACGTACATCTTTCCGGTAAACCCGTTCTTTTTTACCAAACCATCGCTCATTGCCGCAGCGTTTAAGGAACAAATCCAAGGCGCCAAACTATGGCACGATCTGGCGGTCAGCAGTCAGGCATTCTTATGGGGCTTCAGCTTTGCCGTCATCGTCGGCATCCCCGTGGGCCTTGTGATGGGTTGGAGGAGGAGAGTCGAATATTCCCTCGATCCCTTCCTGACCGCGCTCTATGCTAGCCCGCTGGTCGCCCTGGCGCCGTTGTTCATTATTGTTTTCGGCGTCGGCGTCCTCGGAAAAGCGGCTCTGGTCTTTTTGCTGTCGGTTTTTCCTTTCATCTTCAACGCATTTGCCGGGGTCAAGTCGACGGACTCGCTGTTGATCAACGTGATCCGATCCTACGGCGGCAGCGAGAAGGATCTTTACTTAAAAGTCATCCTGCCGAGCACCATGCCGTACATCATCGCGGGAGCACGACTTGCCATTGGCCGCGGCCTGGTGGGAATTATCGTCGGCGAGTTCTACGCCGCATCCGAAGGTATCGGTTTCGCCATCACGCAGGCGGGCGACACTTACCGGCTACCGGACATGTTCGTCGGCATCATCATCCTGTCTCTGATCGCCGTCGTGCTGACTGAGCTGATGCGTAAACTGGAGATGACCGTAGCGCCGTGGAGAGCGAGCGAAGAAGTGCGCTGATGAAGCTTAAAAATTTTTATACCGAGCATGAGTCCTTCATCCTGGGAACCGGTTTTATCGTGCTCCTACTCGCCGCCTGGCAAAGCATTCCGCTCTGGTACACCCTACCCAAAGGAATGGCGCTCTTTTTCACGACGCCGTCGAAAATCGCCGTTGCGTTTTATGAATTGCTCCTCAACGGCGAGATCGAAAAACATTTTTATGTCAGCGCCATTGCCTTTCTCGCGGGACTGGGACTGTCGATCATCGTCGGATTACCGGTCGGACTGATCATCGGACGGTCGCCTACGCTGGAGGCCTGGCTGGACCCGTATATAACAGCATTTAATGCCACTCCGCGCATTGTCTTATTGCCACTTCTGATCCTTTGGTTTGGCATCGGCATTTGGTCAAAGATCATGATCGTCTTTGCGGGCGCCGTCTTCCCTTTGCTGATCAACACCTTTGCCGGGGTCAAGAATGT
>DASPXM010000232.1:0-6970 GCA_035637295.1 Verrucomicrobiia bacterium | reverse complement strand
TGGTAGAAATGCTTTTGGCATTCTGAAGGGATTGCTGACCGTACGGCCGATCAAAGAAATATTCGTTTCGAGCCGCGATCCGCAGAGAAGAAAAAAATTCTGCGACGAAGGGGCGGAGCTGCTCGGCATTACCGTTCGCGGTGTCGACAATCCCGAGGATGCCGTGCGCGGCATGGATGTCATTCTCACCGCGACGAATTCATTGGTGCCGATTTTCCCCGAAGACTGGGTCGAGCGCGGCACGCATGTGAGCAGCATGGGCAAACCGACGGAGCTGAGTCGCGGCTTGCATCTGAGGGCGAGTCGGATCGTTGTCGGCAGTCAGGAACAGGAACGAAATTACAACGATCGGTCGGCGGCATTGCCGCTTGTCGAACTAACGGCTGAAGGGAAGCTTTCTTGGAGCCGTATTCCGGAGTTAGGAGAATTGGTGACGGGCCAAGTTCCGGGGCGAGCCAATCCCGACGAGATCAATATTTTTCGGGAATCGCAGGGCGGCTACGGCGACATGGCGTTTGCTACCTGGCTATATGAAGAGGCAAAGCGGCGCGGGTTGGGAAAGCAGATGGAGCTCTAAGTTTTCGTTCAAACCGTTCAAGCCGTTCAAACAGTTCAAACCGTCGTCGGACGTTCAAAGGTTCAAGCGTTCAAGGTTCAAAGTTGGAGGAGCCAAGAGATGGCTAAAATCACAAAACTCCTACCGATATTTTGGCTGGTTATCGGATTGATGATTGTCCCAATCGCCGTGTCGGCCCAGACACAGGCGCAGCTCGTCGAAGCCGCGAAAAAGGAAGGCCAGCTGATTCTCAGCTGGGGGACGGGGACGATGGGAGGGATCGAGGGCGTGCAGATGATGGAGAAGGCGTTTAACAAGGCCTATGGGCTCAACCTGCAGTTCAAGTTTACGCCGGGACCGGCCATGCCGCAGTTCGCGAGCCGTATCATTCAGGAGGCGAAAGCCGGACAACCTTCAAGCACGGATCTCTTCGTCGGGTCGGAAAATCATGTTGCGCGGATGCCGCTAAAGAGCGTCGAGTGGACGAAAATATTTCCTCATATCTCGGCGCCGATGATCGATTTCGACAACAAAGTCCTGATCGTCACGACCCGCACGCCCGGATTCACCTATAACTCCAAACTGGTTGTCGGTCATGAAATTCCGCAACGGGTCGAGGACGTTCTCAATCCCAAATGGAAAGGGAAAATAGCTTCGACGCCCTATGCGGCGTCCTTCGATCGCCTGTCGATGATGTGGGGGGAAGAGAAGACCACGGCGTTTCTGCAGAAGTTTGTCAAGCAAGTCTCCGGGCTCATTCGCTGCGGCGAAGACGAACGCATCGCCTCCGGCGAGTTTGCCATGCTTGTATTCAACTGCGATCTCGCCTCGTCGCAGGAAGCCAAGGAAAAGGGCGGGCCGGTGGAAGGGCAGATTTTTAAAGACGTGGGAATGTTGTCCTACTGGTATATCACCGTGCCGACCAATGCGCGAAATCCGAATGCGGCGACCTTGTTGGCGGCGTTTTTGTTGAGCAAGGATGGGCAAGATATTTTGTACAAAACCGACAAGAGCAGCTCGCACTGGGTCAAGGGCACGCAGATGAGCAAATTTATCGCTGATCAGGAGAAACGGGGAGTCAAATTTTTTTCCTATTCGGTAACGGAAGTTTTGAAGAACGCGGAAGAGCAGAGTCGCATACGGCAGAAGTTTCAGAAAATTTTGGCGGGGAATTAACCAGAAATACATTGGAGTTCAAGCCGTTCAAATAGTTCAAATCGTTCAACCCCCCCTCTGTTCCTCCCCCGCGACGCGGGGGAGGATGAAGGAGGGGGCTTGAACGGAGCGCAGCGGTTGAACGGCTTGAACGTTTTGAACTAATGCGTAGCATTCCGCTCGGTGCCCAGCCGTGAGAGGGCGTTGGCTTTTCGTTGCGATTTCCGCCGCAGGGTTGTTGCCGGTGGTCGCGTTTCTGCTGATAATCCTGTGGATGGGATTTTGGCAGGGCAGTCCCGGTGAGCCGGTCGTCTACACGCTGAAGCACTACCAAACCCTTTTTGCTGATCCTTCCACCTACCGAACTCTCGTTAACACAATCGGTTTCGCTTCGACGACGGTCTTGGTTTCACTGGGTTTCGCCATACCTACCGCTTGGTTGGTCGAGCGAACCGACGTACCGGGTAAGAATCTAATTTTCGCGCTCGTGACGATCGGCGCATTGCTCCCGACCTTTTTCACCTCGATGGGCTGGGTATTTCTGCTTCATCCGCGCATCGGCATCATCAACAAGTTGCTCATCGAATGGTTTGGGCTCGAACAGGCTCCGTTCAACATCGCGACGCTCATCGGCATGGGTTGGGTCGAAGGGCTAGGCTTGTCGTCCATCGCTTTCATCATGATCGTCGCGAGTTATCGCATGATGGATCCCGCGTTGGAAGAAGCGGCGCGGGTTCACGGTTTGGGAATTTTTCGCACACTCCGCTATGTCACCTTGCCGCTTACCTTGCCCGGAATCGTCGCCGCGGCGATTTATATTTTCACCATCGGGCTTTCCGCCTTCGAGGTGCCGGCGATCATCGGTATGTCGAACAAGATTTTTACGTTTTCCACCTACATCTTTTACAAGATCCAGCCGCTCGAGGAACTGCCGAACTATGGCATGGCTGGAGCGGTGAGCAGTTTATTGGTGGTGCTGGCGCTCTTGTTGAGCTGGGCATATTTCCGCATGCTGCGCTTTTCGCATCGCTATGCCGTTGTAACCGGCAAGGGTTATCGACCGCGGCGGGTCGAGTTGGGAGCGAAGGGATGGTTCTGCGCATGGTTTTTTCTCGGTTGTTATTTTTTGGTCGCTAAGTTTCTGCCGTTTGTGCTGCTCGTTTGGGCATCGCTGCTCAAGTTTTTCCAGCCGCCGTCCTGGGCAGCGCTCGAGCATGTGTCGCTCTATAATTTTTACGGTCTACCGTGGAATCTCATGCTTCAGGGAGCGCGCAACACACTCATTCTCATGCTCTCGGTCCCGACACTGGCGTTGATTCTCTGTCTAGCGATTTCCTGGACCGTGCTGCGCTCCGGACTGAGATGGCGGCTTACCTTCGATGCGGTGGCGTTTTTGCCGCATGCGGTGCCACAGTTAATTCTCGCCATAGCCGCGGTTTTTGCCGCGTTGTTCCTGCTTCACAACGTCTTTTCGCTCTACGGCAGCCTGGCGATCGTCATCATTGTCTACACCATTAGCCGGATCAGCTTCGCGACCCGCATCATCAATAACTCCTTGGCTCAGATTCATCCTGAGTTGGATGAAGCTGCATTTGTCGGCGGCCTGCCGTTATTGCAGGTGATGCGCAAGATCCTGCTGCCGCTGCTTAAGCCGGCCCTGGTTTACGCCTGGCTGTGGATGGCATTGCTTTGTTACCGCGAGTTAACCATGGCTTCGGTTTTGGTTACGAGCCAAGAAAACGTCACCTTGCCGATGATTGTTTGGGGGCTGTGGTTGGGGGGAAGCCTCAATCAGGCCGCCGCCGCGAATTTAGTCGTGCTCGCATTCATGCTGCCCGCGGTCACCCTTTACTTAATTTTCGGTCGCCGCAGTCGCTTCACGGAGGCTTTGTGATTTCGCTCGCGGGCCTCCGCAAGGATTTTCAAACCGGGGATCAAGCCGTAGCGGCGCTCCGAGGCATCGACCTCGAAGTCGGCAAAGGTGAATTCTTCGTTCTCCTGGGGCCCAGTGGCTCCGGCAAAACGACGCTGCTGCGGAGCGTTGCCGGCTTGGAAAAACCGGATGCCGGAGAGATCATTCTCAACGGCAAGACGGTGTATTCGAGCAGTCGGCGCATTTCGGCGCCTCCCGAAGAGCGGGAGATCGGCATGGTATTTCAATCCTACGCGATCTGGCCGCACTTGACGGTGGCTGAGAACATCGGCCTGGTTTTGACTCACGGGCGCGCTCGCTTGCCTAAGAATCAAGCGGCGGAACGTATCCGCCGGTGCCTTGCTTTGGTGCAATTGGAAAACTTTGACAATCGACCGGCACGGTTGCTCAGCGGCGGGCAGCAGCAGCGGGTCGCGCTCGCCCGCGCGCTGGCGGTGAATCCCGCGCTCCTTTTGATGGATGAGCCTCTGAGTAATTTGGACGCGAGACTCAGAGAAGAAGTGCGCACCAATATCAAAAAGCTGACGGGCCAGCTCGGCATTACCGTGCTATATGTCACCCACGACCAGGTCGAAGCGATGGTGCTTGCGGATCGCATTGCGGTCATGTCGCACGGACGAATTTTGCAAATCGGCAACGCTTTCGAGCTCTATCGTTCGCCGGCAACTGCGCTGGTCGCGGAGTTCTTCGGTTCGATCAATTGGATACGCGGCAAAATGCTTGACGGCCAGCGCGTGGAGAGTGAAATCGGACCGCTTGTAACCGAGACTTCGCGGCGCTATGACGGAGCTGTGGTCGTGGGAATTCGGCCTGAGGACGTGAAGTTGGATGACGCTTTTAATGGCGTAGAAAATCGGCTAGATGGAAATGTTGTGAGCTCGAATTTCTTGGGCGATCAAGTGATCGCAGAGGTGAAGATCAAGGACAAAATCTTGGTCGCGAAAGTTTCGCCCGAAAAAGAGCGGCTGGCGGGGAATGTGGCAGTGCAATTGCCGAGGAACAGGATTGTGGTCTTTCCGGAAAAAGCGACCGGAGAGCCGGTGGCATAACGAAACAGAAACGAAATTCAAGAAAGAAAGGAGACAGGGCAATGGGTGTTGAAACGAAAGCCAAAGGGGATGTCCGGCATTTGGATCATTTCGTCGTGGCAGTAATGGACGCCGATCGCGCCGAAAAATTCTATACAGACGTGCTCGGGGCGAGAACGCTGAAGAGAGAAGATACGCCCAACATGAATCGTGTCTTTATGAAGCTTGGTGAAAATCACGTGGGTCTTTTTTCTCAGGGAAAAGCGACTCTGCCAAAACGGGAGAGCGTCAATTCCTATCCGCGCCACTCCTTCCAGGTTCCGGAAAACCAATACGACGAGATGGTGGCGAAGATTCGCCGTGAAAGTCCGTTCGTCAAGGATATCAATGGAACAAACAGCTTGGGTTGTTGCTGGAGCGACGGCTTGGTGTTTCAGGACAGCGAAGGAAATTTCATAGAGATTACCAAGGCGAAAGGCATCGAAAAGAGCAAGGTTCACCATCTTCACTTCGACACGACCGATTTAAATGCCAGTGTCGATTTCTACAAGCGGTTCATGAATTGCGCCGTGCGGGAGCAGAAGGACGGCATGGCCGTCGTCACCGTGCCTTCAGGTCAATGCGTGATTTTGAATCAGGTGGACGAACTGAGCGAAGTGACCAAAAACACCTATCGCGGCCGCCACTTTGCCTTTGCCGTAACCGATGATAATTTCCACGCCATCGTTGATAAGCTTCATGCCGCCGGTATCGAAGAACGCGACGAGCACGGCGAGCGCGAAGGACGCCGGCCTGGGCAGTTGGGCACCTACTTCAAAGAGCCGAGCGGATTTCGGCTGCAAATCACCAACGAAGACTCGGCGGAGTTCGCGCGGCACGCGAAGGATTAACTCCTAACTCTGCGCGAGAATGATATCGCCGCGCACGTCTGATTCACCCCCACTCTAACTCTCCCCCGCCAAGGGGGAGAGGACAAAACGGCGGAATATCGTCAAAGGTGGAGGAAACAATGTCGCACAGCACGCGAGCCGGCGTTAAGACTCACTACGAAGACTCACTACGGAGTGATTCATGATCTTACGCTCGCCCACAGAGAATGAAAATGAGGCAGAAGTGCGGTAATAAGGGTGCGGTGCCCCAGCGAAGAGATCGGTAAGTGACTGGCGCGAGAGAGCCCGACACGAAGTGTGATCCGGGACATCCTTCGGCGCCTCAGATTGTCGCCTCGTTGTCTGCCGACGAGAGCACGCGAAGGAGAATCGAATAAGCCGGATGTCCCCTGGGCGCACCGAAGAAAGGGGGAGCATCTATGAGCAAGAAGAAGAGTAGCCTCGCAGGGCTGCAGGCGCTGTATGCGCGGGCGTGCGGATTGGACGTGCACAAGAAGTTGGTGGTGGCGTGCGTGCGCATCCTCGATTCGAAGGATGGCACGGTGCAGAGCACGCTGCGCAAGTTCGGCACGATGACGGCGGATCTTTTGGAGCTGCGCCAGTGGTTGGCCGAGCTGAAAGTGACGCATGTGGCGATGGAGTCGACGGGAGTATACTGGCAGCCGGTGTTCAACCTCCTCGAAGGCCATTTCAAGGTGTGGGTGGTCAACGCCCAGCACATCAAGAAGGTGCCGGGGAGAAAGACCGACATGAAGGACGCGGAGTGGATAGCGCAGCTGTTGCAGTGTGGGCTTTTGAGGCCGAGTTTTGTCCCTGAGCGCGAGCAGCGCGAGCTTCGGGATCTGACGCGCCAGCAGACCAAGCTGGTGCAGCAGCGAAACGCGGTCGACAACCGCATTCAGAAGGTGTTGGAGACCGCCAACATCAAACTGGGCTCGGTGGCCAGTGATGTGCTGGGGGTGTCGGGACGCAAGATGATTGAGGGGCTGATTGCCGGGGAGAAGGATGTCACGGCGTTGGCGGATCTGGCCCAGCGCCAGCTTCGCGGCAAGATTCCCGAGTTGCAGCGCGCTTTGGAAGGAGAGCTTAACGATCATCACCGCTTTTTGTTGCACCAGTTGCTCGGACAATACGACTTTCTCGAAAAGGAGATCGCGAGCGTAAGCGAGCGGCTGGGGGCGGTAGCGCCCCCCTCGTTTCGTGCCGCGGTAGAGCAGCTCGATGCCATCGCAGGAGTCGGCGAGCGTGGGGCTAAGGCGCTGTTGGCGGAAACCGGGACCGACATGAGTCGATTCCCGACCCACAAGCACTTTGCCTCTTGGGCGGGCCGCTGTCCCGGTAACCATGAAAGCGCCGGCAAACGGCGCAGCGGCAAAACCCCCGCTGCCAATCGCCACCTCGACGCGGT
>DASPXM010000231.1:0-3491 GCA_035637295.1 Verrucomicrobiia bacterium | reverse complement strand
GGCTATTGTTCATCGGCAGTTGATCATCCGGACAACGACGCGTATGAAGCTACCGGCAATCTATCCGTTCCAATTCTTCGTCGCCGATGGTGGATTGATTTCGTACGGGCCCGATGTCGTCGATCAGTACCGCCGCGCCGCCGGATACGTCGATCGAATTTTAAAAGGTGAAAAGCCCGCTGATCTGCCAGTGCAGCGGTCTACAAAAGTTGATTTGGTGATCAATCTGAAGACAGCGAAGCAAATCGGCATAACGATCCCGCAGTCGATGCTGTACCGGGCGGATAAGGTGATCAAGTAGGCGTGAGCCGTGAGGCGAAAGGCGTGAAGAAGATGTTCCTTAATCGAAAATCCAAAATGGTTGCTGATTTCGGTTATCGCTTTCGTGCTCGTGGTGGCTGGGGCTGGGGCCGAAGCGCAGCAGCCGACAAAAATCCCGCGCATAGGATTTTACCTAGACGCATCTGCGTCTGTTGTCGCCACTCGCATCGAAGGATTCCGCCAAGGTCTCCGCGAGCTTGGTTACATTGAGGGCAAGAATATCATCATTGAGTGGCGCTCTGCAGACGGAAACCCGGAGCGGCGAAGCGAAATTGCTGCCGAGCTGGTGCGGCTTAAGGTTGATCTCATCGTCTCTGGGGGGCCGACGGGAACCCGTGCCCTCAGGGAAACAACTTCGACGATACCGATCGTCATGGGGCAGGATACCGATCCGGTCGGCAGCGGCTTCGTTGTTAGCCTGGCGCGCCCTGGCGGGAACATCACTGGATTGTCCGCTCTCGCACCCGAGATGAGCGGTAAGCAATTGGCGCTTATGAAAGAAATCCTTCCCAAACTCTCGCGCGTGGCTGTCATCGGCAATTCGACCAACCCGGGCGATGCGCAGGCATTAAGAGAGACAGTACTCGCCGCCGGTTCCTTCGAAATCTATCTTCGCTATCTGGACGTCCTAGATCCCAAGGATATCGAGAACGTGTTCCGAGCCGTAGTGAAGGGACGTGCCGATGCAATCCTTTTGCTGGGAAATCCCGTCCTCAATACTCATCGAAAACAAATCGCCGACCTCGCGGGAAAACATCGCCTGCCAGCGTCCTACGCTCGCCCGGAATATGTCGAAGCCGGCGGGCTAATGTATTACGGCACGAACTATCCCGAGTTGTTCCGGCGCGCCGCCACTTACGTGGATAAAATTCTCAAAGGCGGCAAGCCCGGCGAATTACCCGTTGAGCAGCCGACGAAATTTGAATTCATGATTAATCTGAAGGCGGCGAGACAAATCGGCTTGGCGATCCCGCCGAACGTGCTGGCGAGAGCTGACAGAGTAATTCGATAGGCGCGAGGCGCGAGCAAGAATTCAGAGAGAAAACGAATGAGCGGAAAAATCTTTGTCTGGCTACTGGTAACTTTCTTGCTGACAACGTTTTCTTTCGCTCAGGCACAGCAGCCGCAGAAAATCCCGCGCCTAGGCTACTTGTCGTACGGTTCGGTTGAAATCGATAAGAGCTTGTTGGCCGCTTTGCAGCAAGGGTTGCGAGAGTTGGGCTATTTAGAGGGGAAAAACATCGTCATCGAGCAGCGCTATGCCGCAGGACAGTCTGACAAGCTCCCCGAACTAGTCGCGGCGTTTGTCCGCGTTAAGGCTGATGTCATTGTCGTGACGGGTGACCCAGCGGCCCATGCTGCTAAGAAGGCTACGACAGCTATCCCTATCGTCATAGTCACCAGCCCCGATCCTGTCGGGACCGGACTAATTGCGAGCCTTGCCCATCCCGGTGGAAACGTCACGGGACTGTCGGACTTTCACGGCGGCGTGGTCACCAAACGGCTTGAACTTCTGAAAGACGTCGCTCCTTTAGTGTCTCGGATCGCCGTTCTCCTGAATCCAGCCAACCCCTCTAACCCAATTCAATTGAAAGATATTCAAGCCGCAGCCCCGGCCTTTCGAGTGACACTTATTTCCTTGGAGGTCAAAGGGCCTGACGATATCGACCCTGCTTTTACCACGATTGTAAAGCAGCGCCCCGGAGCCCTTCTCGTCCTTGGCGACCGGCTGTTCGCCACTCACCAAAGCCAGATTATAAAGCTTGCGGTCAAGAACCGGCTACCGACAATCTACTCACAGAGTCTATACGTGGAAGCTGGCGGTTTGATGTCTTACGGCGCGAATTTCACCGACCAATATCGCCGTGCGGCTATCTATGTGGACAAGATCCTAAAAGGCGCCAAGCCCGCCGATCTCCCGGTGGAACAGCCGAAGAAATTCGAGCTCGTGATTAATTTGAAAACGGCCAAGCAGATCGGATTAACAATACCGCCGAATGTGCTGGCGCGGGCGGACAGGGTGATTCGGTGAGGGGTGAGGCGTAAGGCGTGAGGAGTGAAGCGACAAGGAAAGATTTTAGATTTTCGATATTTTCGATTATCGATCCTTCGGCGGTGTCTATCCTGAGCGCAGCCGAGAGCTCAGGACACGTCTCGGAATTTTGGATTCGGTAAAGGAGGATCCAATGAAGGCAGTATTTTTGGCAATCAGCCTGTTGTTGTCGCTCTCCTTCTCCGTCGCCTCGGCCCAGCTCACTAAAGTAACTGTGGGGTACAGTGCAATCGCCGCAGGCCAGTTTCCCGCCTGGATGGCCGCAGAAGCTGGGATTTTTCGCAAAAATGGTCTGGATGTGCAGCTCGTTTATTTCCGTGGAGGAACTCCGGCGATGATGGCCTTGCTGTCACGCGAGACCCCAATAAGCCAGCTCGGTGGGCCGGCGATCGTGAGCGCTAGTCTCAGAGGGTCCGATGCCGTACTTATCGCGGGAGGGCTTGTGTTGACGGAATGGTGGTTCATGACTCGGCCCGATATCAAAACCGCTGATAAGCTCAAAGGCGGGTCCGTTGCCATCAGCGTCTTTGGTGGGTTGGCCGACTTTTTGACCCGCATCGCCCTGAAAAGGCTCGGACTTACTCCAATGAAGGATGTAACAATGATCCAGATGAGCGGCGTCCCAGAGCAGCGGAGTGCCTTGGAAGCAGGAAGGGTTCAGGGCGCCATGCTTCCGAGACCTGACAACTTCGTCGCGCTAAAAAAGGGATTTTATAATCTAACGACCGTGCGCTTGCCCTATCAAAGCACAGGAGTGGCCACAACCCGAACCTTCATTCGTGAAAATCCGGACATCGTCAGGAGATATATCAGATCACAGATCGAAGCGATCCATCGCATCAAAACCGACCGGGAGACCGCAATTAGTGTGCTAGCAAAATATCTCGCTCTGCAGGATAAGGAGATCCTTGAACGAACTTATGAGGGCATCAGTAGCGACGATGAGATTCCCCCAAAACAATACCCGAACCCGGAAGGAATCAAAAATATTTTAGAGCCGCTGGCGCAAACGGACGCCAAGGCAAAGGCTGCCAAGCCTGAGGACTTTGTCGATGTGCGTTTCCTCAGGGAGTTGGACGAGAGCGGATTCATCGATGAGCTGTACAAGGCGAGGAAG
>DASPXM010000230.1:0-5390 GCA_035637295.1 Verrucomicrobiia bacterium | reverse complement strand
GCACGGCAATGCGAGGACTTGACGGCCGTTTGTGGCAATTTCCGCCGCCGTCGCATTGAGCTTTACCGCATCGCGAGCCGTGACGACGACACGGCAACCCTGTGCCGCAAACCCGTGCGCTAACGCTCGGCCTAAACCGCCGCTTCCGCCTGTAACCAGAGCTATCTTTTGCTCCAAACCAGTCATCACAATGCAGGATAACACATCCCACTGATTGAATTGCAATCACAGTGGGTGCGCCGGCTTGAGGTCGGGACGTCTTTCGGATAAAGGGAATGCAGCCAGAATTTTTTGGAGGCTTGACCGTGAAGGCTGCGTTGATTTTTTTCATACTCATCCTCGGTATTTTGCCGGCCGATCTCTCGGCGCAAGATTCACCACACCAAACGTCCGTGATCAATTGGCGGGATGCACCGCCCGCGACCGGTGACTCGGAGTTGGACAGGCTCAATCGGGCGTTTGTCCAATTGGCCAGCAATTCTCGGCCAGCGATCGTGCAGATCCGAGTGATCGGCCAGGAAACCAAAACGGCCCAAAATCAATCCGAAGGCAGTCGGGGCTCCGGGTTCATTATCGATCCGCAGGGTTACATTCTCACGGCCCAACATGTCATCGACAAGGCCAAAGAAATTGAAATCAGGCTCGCCGATTTACAACGCTTGCCGGCGCGAGTCATCGCCGCCGATAGCCAGATCGACGTGGCGATTCTCAAAATCCAAACCGAACGCGAACTTCCTATCTTGCCGTTGGGTGATTCCGACGTGATTCGCGTTGGCGATCTAACGGTTCTGTTCGGTTATCCTTTCGGTCGCGAGAGTTCGATGAATCTGGGAATCATCAGCCGGTCCGGACGCAGCTACTCCGACTCGGCGAGCTATGAATTTATTCAGACCGACGCCGGCGCCTATCCGGGCGGCAGCGGCGGTCCACTCCTGAATAGCAATGGCCACGTGATCGGTATGATTACCATGGCATCAGAGCGCGGTAATATGGGCTTTGCCACGCCGATCAATGTTATTAAACGCATTCTTCCTCGTCTGGCGAACGGCGAGAAGTTTGCGTGGGGTTGGTTGGGTGTGCAGATGTCCGATATCTCGCTGGAGAAGGCAAGAAGTTTGGGAATATTCCCGGCCAAGGGAGTCGTGGTCAATTCGGTTTTACCCGGGCAGTCGGCGGCACGCGGTGGCATTCAAAAGCAAGACGTAATTCTCTCGGTTAACGACACCCAAGTCGACAGCCCACGCGATGTGGCGCGCATGATCGGTGGATTAGAGGCGGGAAGAGTCGTCCGCGTTACAATCCTGCGCAAGGGCAAAACCCTGCAGCTGTCATTTCCGCTCGGCATGCGACCCGATTCGACCAACGCCCGCGAAGGTTAACGCTAACTGACTCCGTCATCAGAGGACCTTCTTTGATTTTCCGCTGAGAGCCGCTTTTGCTGCTCGGTGAACTGCTGCAACTTTTTCTGTACACGATGATTGACGGATCCCTCTGGATACCCGCCGTCGCCGTCGCGCTCGCCCGCCGAAGTCCCGGTCAAGACTTCAATTCCTTCATCGATCGTGCTAACCGCGTAAATGTGAAATTTGCTGGATTTGACGGCTTCGACGACATCTGACCGGAGCATCAAACTACGCAAGTTGGCGCGGGGAACCATGACGCCCTGATTTCCAGTGAGTCCTTTGAGACGGCAGACATCGTAATGGCCCTCGATTTTCTGATTGACTCCGCCGATTGCTTGGACTTCACCGTTTTGATTGACGGATCCCGTGACGGCGATACCTTGCGAGACCGGGATCTCGGACAGGCTCGACAGGATCGCGTAGAGCTCCGTCGAGGAAGCACTATCGCCGTCGACGCCGTCGTAGGACTGCTCGAAACAGACGCTGCTCGACAGCGACAACGGACTTTGCTGCGCGTATTTACCACCCAAGTAGCCGGCGAGAATCAACACGCCCTTGTCGTGAGTTTTACCGCTGAGCTTGGATTCCCGCTCAATGTTGAGAATCCCGCCTCGTCCCATGAATGTCTTCGCGGTAATCCGCGACGGCTTGCCGAAACTGAAGTCGCCCATTTGATATACGGCTAGACCGTTCACCTGGCCGACCACCGCGCCGTCGACGTCCACCAGCACGGTTCCTTCGGCGATTAACTCTTGTAAGCGTTTCTCAATGAGATTGAGCCGAAAAGTTTTTTCGACGATGGCCCGCTCGACATGTTTTCCCGACACTAACTCGGCGTTGTCTTTTGCGGCCCAGAAGTCTGATTCGATCAAGAGATCCACCGTATCGCTAAAGCGTGTCGAAAGCTTATTCTGGTCTTCGACCTGTCTGGCGCATTGTTCGATGACCCTCGCAACTCCTCCCGTATCGAAATGGCGCAAGCGTTCGCGAGTACAATAGTCGCTGATAAAACACGCGAACGCTGTGATATTTTCCTGGGTTCGGTCGATCTCAAAATTGAAATCGGCTTTGACCTTGAACGTCTCGCGAAAATCTGGATCTAAGGAAGCTAAAGTCCGATACAAGGATGGGTCACCGATCAGGATGATCTTCGTGTCGGTCGGAATCGGTTCGGGTCGAAGGCCTTGCGGCGGCATAAAACCGAAGAACGTACCCGGTTCCTCGATTCTCAACTCGCGGTTCTTGATCACTCGCTGCAGCGCCTCCCACACTCCTGCGTTGGACAACACGTCGCGATCGTACAGCACCAGGTAACCGCCGTTTGCCCGGCTGATCGAGCCCGCCTTGATCAGCGTGAAGTCAGTAACGTAACCGCCGACAATCGGTTTTTTTTCGACGACTCCGAAAAGATTATGATACGTAGGATTGGTCTCGACGATAATCGGCGGACCTTGCGCGTCGCTATTATCGACGAAAACATTGACCCGATAGGGTAGGAACGGATCGCTTGGCGCTTCCCCTAGCTGCATCGCCATCAACGGTCCCGCAGCCGGGGCGGCATCGGCAGTTTTGAAGCGCTGCAGATTTTTTAGAATATGATCACGCAGGCCGTCGAGATAGGCGAGCACTTTAGGATAATCTTTGTATTTCTGTTTGAGCTCAGCGAACGGCAACCGAACCAAATAATCGGCTGCCTGGGTTTCAGCGGCTTCCAATTTCTCGGCAATCTCTCTCTCAAGTTTTTTCCCTTCTCGAAGCGTGTCCTCCACCTTTTTCTCGATCTCGCCGCGACTTTCCTCCAGTCTTTTCTTCTCTGCTGGTGATAACGCCAGATAGTCCGAGTCCTGCATCGGTTTGCCGTCTTTAACTGGCAAAAGCGCGATACCCGAAGGAGTCATACGCAAGGCAAGACCATTGCGGCTGGCTTCTTCCATCAACTCTTCCATCATCACTTGTTGTTTTTTTTGTAACTGTTCGATCATTTCCTGGCGTTGGTGCGCGTACTCGTCGCTCTCAAACATCTTTTTCGCTTCACGCTGCAGATTTTGCACAAGCTGGTCCATGTCCGATTTCAGTGCTTTACCCCAACCTCGGCGAATTTTTAGGGCGTGAGGCCG
Source organism: Verrucomicrobiia bacterium (assembly GCA_035637295.1). Classification (GTDB taxonomy): domain Bacteria; phylum Desulfobacterota; class Binatia; order UBA9968; family UBA9968; genus DP-20. The sequence goes on along the minus strand of DASPXM010000230.1, from coordinate 1,870 downwards.
GTCGGCGTCTGTGAAGTTGTAGACATAACACCAATCCTCCGGTTTCGGAGCATCGAGGATCGGCGCCGCTTGCATAGCGGTAACCTTCTTGAGAAATGCCTTGATAATACTCGTCTTGCCGGTACCGGTGAGGCCGGTGACGAATATGTTAAATCCTGGCTTGTTCACGCCCAGACCGAATTCAATGGCGCGAATCGCCCTGTCCTGGCCGATAAAATCCTCTAGTGGTGTCATCTCGGCCGTGCAGGTGAACGGTAGATAAGAAAGATCGCAGCGCCAGGTCAATTTCTCGGCCGGAATTTCAAATCGTGTCGGCATCACTCGCTCCTCAGGGATTTCGTAAAGCCAGACAATATGGGCTTAACCTTAGGTCGTCAACTCCGGCCGCTTAACTTATAGACCGCTATTGAACGGCCGGTAGTCACTCACTATACTTTGGCAATGACAAGATGGCCTGCTCACGCTGAGCCATGGCGTGCTCTATGCGCGCTCGGGCTCGTTGTGGCCCTGCTTATTACGAGCTGCGGTTTATTTGATCGTTCCAATCTCCCATCTCTTCCCTCCATCAGTCCGCCCAGCGAAGACGAGGAAACCCGGATCAGTCGAGAATTTCGCCGGGAAGCCAAGAAGTATTTGAAGTTTGTCAACAATCCGGAAGTAGAGCGCTATGTCGACCGCCTCGGCCGGCGCATTCTGGCTGCCACCGGACCGCTGTCGTTCGATTATCGATTCTTTGTCATCGACGACGACGAGCTCAACGCATTTTCCGTTCCCGGTGGATCGATCTATGTATACACCGGACTGATCGAACGGGCGAAGAGCACGGATGAACTAGCCGGAGTATTGGGACACGAAATAATCCACGCCAAGAACCACCACATGGCGCGCGCGTCTGGGCCCGACGCGATTTCTATACTAAGCTTGCTGAGCATGGTCCTACTGGCGAAAAGCGGCAGCGGCGGGCAAGCTGCAGGCATGGTCGGGCAAGCCGTAGCCGCGACTCGCCAATTGGCCTTCAGTCGCCAACTCGAAATGGAAGCCGACACATTAGGAACACGGTATATAGCGGCTGCTGGTTTCGATCCCAAGGGTACGATCGGCTTTCTTAAAACATTGGATCAAGAGCGACAACGCAACCCTATTGATGTTCCTGCCTACATTATGAGCCATCCTATAACACAAGAACGGCTGGCCAACGCTGAACTGGTCGTGCGATCCCTCGGCACCACCCAGCCTCGAGGGGAAAACCCCGAGTCCTTGAAAAAAGTCCAGCTCGTGATCCGAATGGAGCGGCCTGCTAGCGACTCTGTAGTGAGCGAATATGAAAGACTAGTCCAACGAGATCCGGAAAACCCTGAACTTAACTACTTGCTCGGGTTTGCGCAGCAGCTTCAAGAACAGTTACCACAGGCTAAACGCAGTTATGAAAAATCCCGGCAGCTTAAGCCCGATAATTCCGGGCTGCAGCGCGACCTGGGCCGACTGTATTCGCAGATCGGCGAGTTCAACGCGGCGCGAGCCGCTTTCGACCGCTCATTGGCGCTCGAGCCAAACGAGCCTCTGACATACCTTTACTTGGGGGATATGCTCGAAAAGTCGGGCGACCTTCGAAACGCGGCAGGATCATATCTCAATGCGCAAAATCTCGCGCCGCTTTGGGACCGCCCACCATACCGGCTCGGAATCGTATATGGCAAACTCGACCGCCGTGGAGACGGTTATTACTACCTCGGCCGGTCCTTTATGCTTCAGGATGAAGACGAACGAGCGATCGCCGACTTCGAACGAGCGTTAAAGATCCTCGGCGAAAACTCGCCGCGCGCTCAGTTGATCAAAGAGGAACTAAAAACCCTCAAAAACAGAAAAAGAT
>DASPXM010000229.1:0-7155 GCA_035637295.1 Verrucomicrobiia bacterium | reverse complement strand
CCGGATAGGCAACCACGCCGAATCCACCAATGAGGCTGCCCTTGACCATGTATTCGAAGCTGCCGCCCGGCGCATTGCTCCCTTGTGCCGTGAGAATTTTATAGTAATAGCCGTGAAACGGAACCGGGCCTCCCCCTTGCGGTCCTTTGTAGCCTTCCTTCATCGCTCGTGCCACCAACGGCCCGACCGGACTCTGCTCTTCTCCAGCTTTTGTTTCCCAATACAGGCCGTTTTTCTTGCCCGGATCGCTGAGCATTTTTTGCGCGTATTCGTTTAGTCCGTCGCCGTCACGGTCTTTCATCGCATACTCGCGCTGGGCGTCAACGATGGCGAGAAGGACTTGAATCGTGTAGAGCTCGTTCTCGCCGATACGGCGGTTGAGAATCTCCTCCCGGCCCTTGGCCGTATCGAAAACCCAACTCTCACCTTTCTTGACCAACGGAATTGGAAAGGGCCAGGCCTTGTTGCCGATCACGAGAATGGTACTTTCCCCTTCGGTAACGAGACTATTTTTCTCGTCGTAGGCCTTCAGAAAATTCGCGCGGCGTTGTTTGTCGGCCACCGGATCGCCGGAAGAGATCAACTCTTTTGCTTGCGCGCCGAAGATCGCTAACAGTTCCTTGTCGTCGTTGCTTTTGGCAGCTGCAACGGCTGCTTTGACAGCCTCTGCCGCAGAGGCAAAACTTTTTTGCTGCGCTGTCGCGGCAAAAGAGATTTCGCAAAGGCCGAAGGTCATTAACAATGCCACACTAGCGGCGACACGAATAACTCGCCGAGCAAATTTGTCTTTGTTCTTTTCGTTCTTTAGAAGCTGCATTTCTTCCTCCATCAAAAACTGTTCCCGAGTGTCGAGGGTCGAGTTAAGGAGTAAAGGAATGTTGGAATAATGGAATTGTGGAATATTGGGGTCACTCCGTTTCTCCCATGTTTCCATTCTTCCAGTCTTCCAATATTCCATTCTTCCAATCGTGATCACCTTCGTCCTCCGCCTCCACCACCAGATCTGCCGCCGCCACCGGATCTGCCTCCACCCCCGGTGCTGCCGCGGCTAGCACTGCCGCGCTGGCTCGCGCTTTTGGCGGAGCTTCCGCCGCGATCGACGCCTTCGAAGGCGCCGCCGCGGCTACCTGACCCACCTCGATCTCCACCGCCGCCAAGTTGGCTCGCGCCGCCACGATCGCCAACTCCCCCTCGGTCACCGGCTCCGCCAGTCTTGGCGGCGCCGCCACGATCACCCGCACCGCCGCGGTCACCGGCTCCACCAGTCTTGGCGGCGCCTCCACGATCTCCCACACCGCCGCGGTCACCGGCTCCACCACGATCCCCTATTCCTCCACCGGCGAGATCTTGTCTGCCCTGCTCCGCTCGGCCGCGAAAAGCGTCCCGCGACTTGGCAGCTTCGTTCGCCGTCCCTCTGTTGAACTGCTGCGCCGTTCCCTGATCTCTGTAGGCGACCCCTTTCCGGTGTTCAGCGTTGTGCTGCCAATTGCCCTGACCGCCCGCCGGTAATTGCTGTGCGTACTTGTTACGGTTGATGTTGTTGTTGATGTTTATGTTCTGGTTGTAATTGTATTTGACGTTACCACCGCTCCAATTTGTGTTTCCCCATGCGTAGCCCCATGCGGCGCCGACAGCCATGCCGGCCATAAAGGAAAATGCGGTCGCTGTAGCCACGTACCCCGGAGGATAATAGTAATAGGGTGGATAAGCAGGATACGGCCACGCGCCGTAAACCACGGTCGGATTGTAGGCCGGGACATAGATGACCTGTGGACTGGCCGGCTCGATCTTGATGATCTTTTCCTCTACGATCACAACCTGCTCTTTAGTCGTCTTCAGGTTGCCCGCTGCCTGGGCCTTAGCCCGGAGCTTCTGGATCGTATCCATGAGGTCTTTTTGTTGAGCCAAAAACGCATCGCCAAGCTTTTGCGTCCAGTCGAGCTTCTCGCTCATCATCGTCAGCACCTGGGGAAAGTTCACCAGCGACTTGACGCTGGGGTCCCAAGGCTGCGCTTCAAGCGTTTTAGTCAGCGCATCGCCCTTGAGATTTTTGTTTTGCTTGGCGAAGCGTTCGGCCTGCACTACTTCCAAGGGATAAGTCGAAGCCATCAAAATTTGCGCAACCAGCGAGTCTGGATAAAGCGCAATCGGTGCCGCTAGCTGCTCCAATTCTTCCGGCTTAAAGGCCGGACTTCCCGCCGGTTGTTGCGCCATGATTCCCGGCGGTAACGCCAGCAGCATCACTAGGAACGAAGCCAGCACTCGCACTCTCGTATGTTTCAACTTCATTGGCATTCCTCTCTTCTCCTACACTGTGGTCGTTGGTTTTTTCTCTCATGATCAGAAGTCAATTTTTACTCGGAAACCCGTCACTACCGCCGTGTCGATCCTTTTCCCAGGAGTTAATAACGTCCCGATCTGGCGGCGCGAGGGTCCGATGATCTGGATGTCCGGCGTGACGTGCAGCCAGGGAAGGAGCTCGATATTGTAAAAAAGCTCGCCGCCCTGCTCGTGATCCAGGCTCAGCCTGCGTCGCAGCGCGTCGACGATGTGATCGCTGAATTGAAGGTAGTAGTAGCCGATGCCGAAATGATCCCGATCGCGCGTGGGAATGATTCCTTTGCCGCCGAAACCGATACTGTAAAATTGATGAAAGGGATTCGCCTTGCCGTCTGAAATACCGAAGCGGCCGAAGATCCCGATGCCCTGCGATGGATCGTCTTTTTCCGTGTAGAGGTACTGGTCAAAATTGTAGTACACGCTCCAAGAATTCGATTCCTTCTTGGGCGGCGTGCCGAAGAGAATACTACCGATAATCGTGCGTGGATCTTGATTGACCGAGGTAAACGGTCCGTTGCTCCAACCGCCGCCGATCAACTGGTGGCCGGTCAAGCCGAAGGGCCGAACCGTCACGCGCAACTCGCTTGCCAGCGTTGTCGGATCCTGAAACAAAGTGTGAAATCCGCCCTTGTTCGGCACGCCTTCAGTGTCGACTGCACTGAAAGTAAAAATGACGTCCTTGTTGGGCAAAAAGACAAAGCCCATACCCAACGGCGCGTACGGCGCCAGGCGCAAGAGCGTCGGGTTTAACGAAAAAGCCAGATTCATAAACTTCTTGTCGCCCTTGCCGTGAGCAAATTCGTTCGCGTCTCCGCCGGTGGTGTCTAGTTTGCCAAGGAAAACCGCGAATTGTTCCGAAAGGAACTGTGTAAATATGACGTGCGGCAAAACCATCTCATCGCGCGCCGGCAAAGTCATGACGGGCTTGGTATTGACGGGAAGAATGCCGCCGGAATAAGGATTCACCGGATGCGCAAACGCAGACTCGGCGTGAACTAAAAGAAATCCGCCGGGCCAGAGCCCCAGCTTTTGGGAATCGAGTTTCAGCGTGATATCGGCTGTGCCGCTGTATCGGCCGGTCCGATTCAAGCCGCCGCTGGAAACATCTTGAAAGACGTGCATAGTTTCGACGTCGAGCTGCACGCCGTTTTTCGCCAGGGTCGATCTAAGCCCACCCCAATCGCCGGTCAGAAAAGAACGCGACCAGAGATCACCGCCGTAGCTCGGCACCGGGAACAACGTGGCTTCTTCGCTCGTCGCGGCAGCCTGCGAGGTTGATGCTTGGCTCTCCTGGGCCGTGGCAGGTCGAGCCAAAGAAATTATTGTGAGTAGCGCCAGTAAGAAGATTCGAATTTTCTGCAAAGACTGTAAGAATCTTCCGTTCATCCTGAGCTTGTCGAAACATGGAAGCTCTTTTTTCAGCAACTTGTTAGACGTACGGTTTCTCATCGTCCCATCCGCCGGTCATAAGCCCGAGAAATTTCGTTGATCAGGTTCGAATCGCTTCCCGCAGGTCCGCGCGCGGAAATCTCCACGCGCACGCGACCATCAGCCTGCGTCGAAACCGCGATCGTCACATCGCGCCCGTCTCTCGTCCCGGTGATGACGCCCCGGGATCGATCTTCAGAGTCGACACGGACGCCGGCGTCCCGCGCCGCTCCCGTAGCCGCACTCCACGAACGATCAAAGCCGCTCGGCGCCGGCGTGTAGGCGGGCGCCGGTTCGTAAGTGGTACAAGCCGCAAGCATCTGTGACGCCGCGATGATCGAAAGCATGATGCCGCCGGTCAATGACTTGCAGTGAAATAAAACGCGACTCGATTTCATTTAACCTCTCAAGTTCAAAGGGACGAGGGTCGGGTGTCGAGGGGCAAACCCGGCTCGGAGTGTCGAATAATTCGAAAAACTCTTTCCCTCGTCACTCGTCACTCAACTCTCGGTACTCGACACCCGTCACTCTCCCCTCTTCACTGCACCAGCGGTACGCCCTGCGCGATGTCATACTTGATGACGGCGCGAATCTTGTTCTCGATCTGTAGATAGCGCGCGACCTTCTTCACTGGCAGCACTTTGCCGAGCTTCGGTGCGTAGGTGCCCTTGAGATCGGCTTCGGCCTGCTCGATGGCAAGCGCTTCGTCAATCAGCTTTTTCGCCTTGTCGTCCGTGAGCGACTTGCTGCGGAAGTCGGCCGCGTAGCTCTCCAGCAGGTTGGCAAGCCGGCGATTAATTTTTTGCAAGTCCTTCTGATAGGCCTCGTAGATCGGCCAAAACCCTTTTGCTTCCGACTCGGTCAGTTCCATGTTTGTCGCCACTACCAATTTCTTGTCGGCCTTGATCTTGTCACGCAGAATTTGCATGTTATCGGCCGGCTTGTCCTGCGCCGCGCTGAGCGGCGCAAAACCGAACATCATGATCGCCAGCGCCGCGCCGATAGTTTTTTTCACCAAATCTAATCTCATCGGTTTTCTCCTTCAGTTAATGGAATATTGGAACGTTGGAAGACTGGAATATTGGAAGATTGGAAAATCGGAACATCATTCCATTATTCCACCATTCCATCATTCCGTGTTTTCACTTTCCATTCTTCCATCATTCCAGCCTTCCACTATTCCAATCCTTACGGATACGGGTTAATCCGGGTGATCTTCGATCCCTGAATACCGACCCCGCCCATCAGCCCTTTCTGGTCGAAAATAAAAGCATACACGCCCTTCTGCAGCGTTGTCGTCGATAGATTCTTGCCGAACCCAGCGTCCAGCACCACCAGGCTGGGTCCTGTTCCCAGTTCCCAGCCGGCACTGTTGTCGAGATATTGAACCGATGCATCGTCCATGAAAAACAACACGTAGCCAAAGGCTTGAACTCCGGCCTGGAATCCGTAGGACGCCGCCAACGACCGATAATAGGCGACTGACTTTCCGTTCTTGCGCAACGCCCCGTCACCGAATTGGCCGGCAATGATGAAACCTCCTTTGACGATGCTCGGGAAAACCAGCACCGCCACCGCCTTGTCGCCCAGAGCTTTCGCGCCCGGCGTATGCTTGTAGAGGTCATCCAAGGACGCTCTTGCCTGCCGGTCGATGGCGCTTGCGCTCGCCGCCAGCGCCGCAGCCGGGCTAAAGACGTTGAAAGCGACCGTGATTACTGCGATCGCAACAGTCATACTTATTTTCACGAAATGAAATTTCATCGTATCTCTCCTTCAGGTTACGGATGTTGAGTTGAACAAAAATGGAATGGTGGAACGATGGAATTGTGAATAGAAAGACGGAATGGTGGAATAATCGGATAATGTTCCGATTTTCCAAAATTCCAGTATTCCATTTTTCCATTCTTCGAGTATTTCAACGTTCCAATATTCCAATGTTCCAATCCTCTCACTCCGTCCCCGCTACTGCACTAACGGCACCGTTGCCGCGAGGTCATACCTCATCAGGATTCGGTATTCGTTTTCGATCTGCAGATAACGTGCCGCTTTCTTCGCCGGCAACGCCTGCAGCACCTTTGGAGCATAGGATCTGCGGTGCTTGGCCTCGTCCTTCTCGAGGGCGATCCACTCGTCGAGCAGCTTCTGCGCTTTCTCGTCGGTGAGCGACTTGTTGCGATAGTCCGCGGCGTAACTTTGCAGCAGGTTAAGCAAACGTTGGTTAATCTTCTGCAAATCCTTCTGATACTCCTCGAAGACCGGCCAGAACGTCTTCGCTTCCGATTCCGTTAATTCCATGTAGTTCGCGACGATCAATTTCTTGTCCGCCTTGAGCTTTTCATGGATAATTTCCAAATTGTTGGCGGGCTTGTCTTGCGTCAGAGCCGGAACGGTGAAAGCCAATAACCCGGCAAACAAAGCGATCGCTAGGAAAGTTTTTCGCTTCACGACTGATCTCCTCTAGACTGCAAAATTTTGAAGCCGACCATAACGCGGAAAGTCAACGATCGTCTATTGTACTTTGGTGCAATATGGGGAGGGCGAGGGAGGAGTGTCGAGGGTCGGGTGTCGAGGGGGAGGAGTGCCGGAGTTGGAGTGTCAGATGTGCAGGGGGAAGAGAATAGCAACTGTTTTTTCGTTTTCGCTCTTTGCTCCGTTGCCTTTCACTCGACACCCGATACTCATCCCTCCCCCAACCCTCGACCCCCGACCCTCGTCCCTCGACACTTCCGCTCAGTACGCGATGCGAGCTTTTTTCACTTGGTCCTGCCGGATCCAGCCATGTTGAGCGAAGAACTCCGAGAGATACCTCGCCACTTGATCTCCGCTGTCCCCGGCCATGCGCTCCACTTCCGAACGATATGCCTTAACACCTGTCAGCGCTGCGTTACCGATCACCATACCCGCGGTGACTCCGCCTTGCACGGCTGCGCCCGCCCCCAGCATCGGCGCAGCACCTGGCAAATTGCCGCTGTTGGAATGGGTCGCGAACTCGAGCAATTTTCGCCGCTCTGTGCCTTGATACACCTGAACTTGCGTGTCGACCGTGGAAGCTCCAGAGCCGAAACCCACCACAACGCGGTGCAGTTTGTTGCCTTCGTTGACGTCGACAAACTGCCCGTCGATCACGAGATCATTGCTCGTTGCTGCGGTACCGCGTTCGACGCGCTCGACGGTAAACCCCAGCGCTCGCAGCCCATCGACCAACTCTCCCGCCAGGGCCTCGACGACGTTGCGCGCTATCTCGCGCTCGCGTTCTGCCGGATCTTTGATCGATGGTTGTTGCCGCATGATTCCCTGATATTCCTTCACGTCCTGCGCGCTCACGGCAAAGTTGTAGACAAGAATACGTGATGGTCGGGAAATATCCTTGTCCTGCGTGCGGCTCAT
>DASPXM010000228.1:0-4910 GCA_035637295.1 Verrucomicrobiia bacterium | reverse complement strand
TGACCACGATCTGACGTTGCTCATTGTCCCGTCGGCATTCTTTCTCAAATGGGCAGGCGATGTCGTGGCGCCGGTTGTTTCACTCGCACTCGTGGTACTTGGAATGCTTTCCTTGCTTAACACAGTCGCGTATCCGCATTTGCCACCCCTGGTGCCGCTGGTATTGCTGATCTTTCTAATAGTTGAACAGTGGCGCGCGTCGCAGATAATCTCTTAGCCTCGACCGCCATGCTTCCGTTGCTATGGCGTTGCTGGATCGGAGCTCGCAGTTGACAGCGGTCTCGATGCAATGGTAGCGAATTCAGTAACCAAAATTGGGAGAATGGCACGTTATGGGGCTGCTAGATGGGAAAGTCGTGATTGTAACCGGCGGCGGGCATGGCATCGGTAAAGCCTATTGTTTAGGGATCGCGCGCGAAGGCGGCACGGCGGTCGTGGCCGATATCGACGACACCGCAGCGGATGGGGTGGCGAAGGCAATCATCGACAGCGGCGGCAAAGCCCTGGGAGTGAAAGTCGACGTGTCCGACTTCACCAGCTGCGAAGTGATGGCAAAGAAGACGCTCGACGCGTATGGCAAAATCGATGGCTTAGTCAATAACGCGGCGATCTTCATGAGCGTGCCGGCGGAGAAAGGCAGCTTTCAAACCATCACCGAGGCCGAATGGGACCGGATAATGGCCGTCAATGTCAAAGGTCTTTGGCTTTGCGCGAAATCTGTTGTCCCGGCGATGCAGCAGCGCAAGCAGGGAAGCATCGTCAACATCTCTTCGAATATGGCGTTCAACGGCGGTCAGGGCATGATGCATTACGTGGTTTCGAAAGCCGCGGTCGTGGGCTTTAGCCGCGTGCTTGCGCGCGAGATCGGCTGCGATAATATTCGGGTGAATACGTTGGCTCCGGGCGCGACGATGAGCGAGGAGAAACCAACGGAAGAAGCGCTCAAAAACTATGAAAGAACCGCGTCGACGCGGATTCTGAAGCGCATCGAGCAACCTGAAGATCTGGTCGGCACCGCGCTGTATTTGTTGTCGGATTTGAGCAGCTTCGTAACCGGGCAGGTGATTCTGGTGAATGGTGGCGCGGTGCTGCATTAACATTAACGGTCTTGGGTTTAGTGTCTGGAGTCTCGTGTCAACTCGATACGCTCGACGCTAAACTCTAAACTATCCTTGGAGGATCGAACGATGGGTTGGATCGACGCGGATGCTCATGTGGTCGAAAGTCCCCATACGTGGGATTATCTCACGCCTTCGGAAAACAAATTTCGGCCGATGTTGTTTGAACCGGAAGGTGACACGCAAAAGGCTCACTGGGTCATCGACGGCAAAATCCGTGGCTTGTTCCGCTTCACTTTCAGCGCGGAAGACGTAGCCAGGAAGTCGGCCAAGATCGGTCGAGACATGACCACAACGATGGCGACACGCGATCTGGCCGATGTCGCGGCCCGCATCAAGCACATGGATGACCTTGGGATCGAAATCCAGGTTCTCTACCCGAGCATCTTTCTCGATCAATGCACAGATCGGCCGGATACGGATGTTGCACTCTGTGGCGCGTACAATCGTTGGTTGGCGGATGTGTGGCAACAGAGCGACGGGCGCTTGCGCTGGATGGCGACGCTGCCGTTGTTGAGCATGCCCGATGCGCTGGATCAATTGAAGTTCGCTAAAGAAAACGGCGGTTGCGGTGTTTTCATGCGCCCCCTCGAAGGGGCGCGCCAGGTTACTGATCCGTACTTTTTCCCCTTGTACGAAGAGGCGCAGAAAATCGATTTTTGCATAGGCCTGCATCAGTCGAACGGCAGCACGGCGGCGGTCGACATGATGGTCAATCCGGACGGCAGCCGTGATTTTTTCAATCAATACCGAATATTTAATGTCGGCGCATTATTCCGAATCCTCAATTGCGGCATACCTAAATTGTTTCCGAAGCTCCGCTTCGGATTCATTGAAACGGCCGCGTCGTGGGTTCCCTGGGTTGTTTACGAGCTGCGCCGGCGCCTTGAAACGGTCGACAACAAATTGCCGGATGATTTGCTGGAGCGTTGCGGAATTTTTGTAACTTGTCAGATCGGTGACGACGTGCCGTATTTGATCAAGAGCTGCATGGGTGAAAATACGTTGATGATCGGCACCGACTATGGTCACGCCGACTCTTCCACGGAATTGGACGCGCTGACGACTTTGAAAGAGTGCGGTGGTATTTCGGCCTCACAGCATAAGAAGATCGTCGAGCACAACCCGCGGGCGTTTTACGGCCTCGCGTAAGAGTTCGATTCGGATATAACCACAAAGAACCTAGTGCGGCAGAGCCGGAACCGAAAGTCGGAATATCTCGCGCAAAGACGCAAAGGCGCAAAGGTAAAAAAAGGGATTCCGAACTTGGCGTCTTGGCGACTTGGCGCGAGTAAATCCTCGTTTTCATGAGCTACCGCCGTTCGGAGAATTTGCGCAAGTATAGCAATACAAAGGTCGCAAAGTAGGGAGCGATTCATCGCGCCCTAGACGCAAGAAACGGAAGACGGAAAATCGTTTCACCGCAAAGGACGCAAAGAACGCAAAGGTAGGGGCGACCGGCTGGTCGCCCCTACCTTTTATATAGCTGCTTAATAAACCCTGACGATTCCAATTCCTGCACCATGCTCATATCGACAAAACTCTTCGGATCGGCTGTCGCGGCTTTCGGCGTGCGTGGCGCGATATCGTCGAGGAGCGTTTTGACGCCATCGGCGTTCGGATACGGGACTTCCGGAAATGCCGCGTTGTAGGCGCGATAGGCGCGCTCCAAGCCTTCGGGGTCGCTCGTGTTGAGATTTTTACCGATCAGCGCTTTGGTTTCTTCTTTATTCGTCTTGATAAAATGAAGCGCTTCTGTGAACGCTCGCACCACTTTCAGCACAAATGGCCGTCGCTCTTTGACGGTCTTCTCACGGGTCACCACGGCGTTGACATGGTAGGAAATCTTCAGCGTGCCGATATCGATAAGATCGCGAAAGCCCATCTTCTCCGCTTCTCTCACCAACGGTTCTCCGAGCAGCGTAAATTGCGTGATGTTGCGCGACAACGCGGCGAGGCGCTGGGGATTTTCTCCCGTGGCGATGATTTTCGTATCTTTTTCGGGATCGATGCCGAAACGGCGAAGCGCGAGGCGCAGGGTCATGTCAGACGTCGTTCCCAGCCGGTTGACCCCGCCGATCTTGCCCTTTAACTGCTCGATGCTGGTGATATCGGCGAGAGAAACGATATGATCGATAAATAGCGGCAGATTGGTCGAAACCATCACCGTGTCTGCGCCGGCTAACCGTGAGGTCACGAGCGTGGCGGAGGGAGCGATGATGAAATCGACCTCGCCGGTAAGCAAGGCTTGAATCACGATCGTGCTCGCGCTGATGGCGATCACTTCGGCGGCCAAACCGTTCTTCTTGAAGAATCCCTTCTGATCGGCGACCCATATCGGCGTGTTCGACGGCGTGCTTCCCGCCCAGGCGATGCGCATGCGTTCCTGGGCGCTGGCGATTTTAACGAATGAAAGACAAACGACGATGGCAACCACGTACGGCAACGATTGACGCATCAACTTCTCCTCACGTGCGATAATCGACTGGCGTTAAACCAGGCTAAATCGAGTGGGCGGAATATATCGTCCCGGATATTTTGCTGTCAATCGGAGCCGCGGGATACGCGCGAGGGCCGTTGGCATACCATCATCATCGTGATTATTATCGGCACAACGGTGACGTCCCGCTCGCGGTGAGCTTGTCGAGGCCGCGATGATGAGGCGAATCATAAGGGCAACCGAGAAGAAGGTAGAAAAATGAACCTGCAAAGATGGACGCGACTTTCGGCGATCTTCCTGCTCGCAATGCTACCCGTCAAACTCGAAGCCGCGGATGCCAACACGGAATGGCAACGCGTGGTTGCCGCGGCTAAGAAAGAAGGCAAAGTCGTCATCGGCGCGCCGCCGGGCAGCGATTTCAGAAACGAAGCGCAGGCGATGCTGAAGAAACGTTTCGATATCGACAGCGAATTCATCCAAGCGCCGGGACCAAACCTGATGAGCAAGATCATTGCAGAGAAGCAAGCCGGCGCGGTTAGTGTCGATGCTTTTTTGATCGGCCCCTGCACCGGAAATTCTCTGCTCAAAGCGGATCTGTTCGAGCCGCTCGCACCGGCGATGGTTCTACCCGAGGTCAAAGACCCGGCGAAATGGTTCGGCGGCCATTTGTGGGCCGATAATCAGACCGGCAAGAATCTACTCTATAGCTTCGTCGCGCAGATAACGCCGTCACTGTACTACAACACGCAACTGGTCAAGCCGCTGGAAGTGCGCAGCTATAACGATCTGCTCGATCCTAAATGGAAAAGCAAAATCGGTCTACGGGATCCACGAGTTCCCGGCGGCGGACTGGCGATGTGGGCTTTTCTCTTGGACTTGAAGGGCGAGGAATACATTAGAAAGCTGGCGCAGCAAGAAATGTTCGTCGGCCGCAATGCGCGCCAGATCGCCGATGCTCTGGCTAAAGGAACTTTGTCGTTGACCATCGGTGTCGGCTACCGGGATTTTGATGCGTTTCTCGACGCGAACCTGCCGGTCAAACATCTGCCGACGCTCAAGGAGGGCGCTTACGTCAGCGGCGGCAATGGCATCATCGGCATCATCAAGGGCGCGCCGCACCCGAATGCCGCGAAGCTGGTTTTCAACTGGTTACTCAGTCGAGAGGGGCAAGAACTGCACGGAAGAACTGCGCAACAGCCGACACGCCGCCTGGACGTCGATACCAAAGGATTGGATGGCCAAGCCGCCAAGGATGTATTGACCGTAGACGAGTTTCGCCGCTTTCAGAACTTCACGGAAGACAAGTGTAACAATTCCTGGTTTCCCGGCGCGAAGTTGGCTGAGGCTGTGCT
>DASPXM010000227.1:0-17154 GCA_035637295.1 Verrucomicrobiia bacterium | reverse complement strand
GGCAAGAGCGGCCTCGCCCACTTTCTCGAACATATGATGTTTAAAGGCACGCCGACGACCAAGCCGGAAGAGTACTCCAGGATTATCGCTAAGAACGGCGGGCGATCGAATGCTTTCACTTCTTCGGATGTAACCGTCTATTTTGCGACCATGAGCCGGGAGAAAATCGCTATTGAGCTCGAACTGGAAGCGGACCGCATGGCCAACGCCCTGCTGGGCGACACTTACTTCGAGCCCGAGAAAAAAGTGATTCAGGAAGAACGCCGTCTGCGGACCGAAGACAATCCGGCTTCGGCGTTAAGCGAGGTAGCGAGCGCTGTGGCCTTCACGATTCATCCCTATCGGCGGCCGGTCGTGGGTTGGATGCAAGACATCCTAAAGTTAACGCGCCAAGACCTGGTCGATTTCTACAAACTCTACTACGCGCCCAACAACGCCTACATCGTTGTGGTGGGCGATTTCTCCAGCGAAGAGATCCTGGCGAAGATCAAAGCCGCCTTTGGAAAAATTCCCCGCGGCGCCGAACCGCCCGAGGTGCGTGCCGAAGAGCCGGAGCAGCGCGGGGAACGCCGGGTCAACTTCAAAAAGGAGGCCGAGCTGCCGTTCCATCTTTTGTTTTACCGCGCGCCCAATCTGAAAAGCCCCGACAGTTTCGCGCTCGATCTCTTGTCGGTGGTGCTCGCCGGCGGGCGCAGCTCCCGGCTCTATCACGAGCTGGTCTATCAGAAGCGGTTGGTGCGCGGCGTCGACGCCGACTACAGCGGTGTGTCGATCGATCCCATGGGTTTTTCGATTTCCGCGCAACTTCTTCCCGGCATCGAGCCCGCCAACGTGGAGCGCGAGATCGACCGCCAGTTGGAGAAAGTGAAATCCAAATTGATCAGCGAGCGCGAATTGCAAAAGGCCAAGAATCAAATCGAAGCGGCGTTCGTTTTCGCGCAAGACTCTATCTTCGGGCAGGCGATGAAGATCGGCTCCTACGAAGCTGCCGGCGGCTGGCGCCAGATGGACAATTATTTGGACGGCATTCGCAAAGTGACTCGGGAGGATATTCGGCGCGTGGCAAAACAATACCTTGACCGTGACCGGCGCACGGCCGGCACCCTGATCCCGACAAAATCCCCATGACGAGACTTCGTATCACCCTGGCGGCTTTTTTCACGGTGATGTTCTGTGCGTCGTCGGTTCCGGCGGGCATGGCGCCCAAGCGCTCGGTGCTCGGCAACGGCTTAGTGCTGTTGACCTCCGAGCAGCGCGCGCTGCCCATGGTGTCGATCGAACTATTGATCGATGCCGGCTCCCGGTACGACGGCGCGAAGCAAGAAGGGCTCGCCAACCTGACGGCAAAGTTATTGCGGTACGGAACCAAGCAGCATACCGCACTTCAGATCAGCGAGACGCTCGACTTTCTCGGCGCCAATCTCGAGGCGGGCGGCGGCGAGGACGTCGCCAGTATCAGCGTGACTATTCTGAAGAAAGATTTGGCGACGGGACTAGCGCTGCTCGCTGAGATTCTGACTTCATCAAGCTTCCCCCAGGCGGAAATCGACCGGCAAAAACAGGAAATCATCGCCTCGATCAAGGCGCGGGAAGAGGATCCCAACGCGGTGGCTCAAAAGACATTTACAGCGGCGCTGTTTTCCGCCAGTCCCTACGGCCGATTGGTCGAAGGAAGCGAAGCCTCGGTTAAGACTCTACAACAGACCAGTCTCAAAGAGTTCTTCGCGCGCTATTACCGGCCCAATCGCTCGATTATGGCCGTGGTCGGCGACGTTTCGGAACAGGAAATCACTCAGGGGCTCAACAAAGCTTTCCAGGGATGGAGCAAGGGTGAGCCCAGCGGTCAACCGTTGGTGCCGACAAAAATTGGTGCGCCGCAAGTTTTGCGTGTCAACAAGGATCTGACGCAGGCGAATATTGTTATGGGCCATAACGGCGTGACACGCGGCAATCCTGACTATTATGCCATTCAGGTCATGAATTACATTTTGGGCGGCGGCGGTTTTTCTTCTCGGGTGATGGATTCGATCCGCAATGAGCGCGGCTTGGCTTATTCCGTGCATAGTTTTTTTAGCGCGGAAAAAAGCCACGGGACGTTTCAGTTCGTGATGCAAACCAAGAATGAAACCGCTCAGGATGCGATCCGTCTCGCCATCGAAGAAATCCGCCGCGTCCGCGAGCAGCCGGTGAGCGAGCAAGAGCTGAGCGACGCCAAAGATTACCTGATTGGGAGTTTTCCGCTGCGTTTCGACACTAACCATAAAGTGGCAAGTTTTCTCGCACAGGTGGAATTTTTTCAACTTGGCCTGGACTATCCGGATCGTTATAGCGATCTCATCCGCAAGATTACCCGCGAGGAAGTTCAGCGGGTAGCCAAGCAATATTTGGAGCCCGAAAAGCTGATTACGGTAATCGTTGGAAATCAACAGAAGGTTGGCGAAAAGAAATAGCGGAGACGAGCCTGGCTGGCGAGCCGCCACGCCATGATGCGGTGCCGGGTTTTGTCGCTTTTTGCTGAAAGTTTGCTTTTTCGTGAGTGCGGCTCAATGATCGATTGGGTAATCCGTGAGCTTGACAGTCGTCGTCCGCCTGCGGCATAGTTCATGCTACTTCCGCGTTAAACCGTTTAACCGTTAGCTGTAATCCCAGTTAGACCGATGAAAAAGGTCCTGATTATTGAAGATCACGCGGATATGCGTGAGTTGCTGACGTGGCAAATCGAGCTGATGGGTTTCATGCCGATCGCGGCCAAGCGCGGCAAAGAGGGTGTCGAAAAGGCGCTGAGCGAAAAGCCGCAGCTGATCATCATGGATATTATGATGCCGGGCATGGACGGTTGGGAGGCGGCCCGGGAGATTCGCGCGAATGGCGAAACTAAAGACATTCCGATTCTCGCCGCTACGGCGTTGTTCCGCGACACGGATCTGAAAAGCTGCATTGAAGCCGGTTGCAACGGTTACATCGTCAAGCCGTTCACTTTCCAGGAACTTCAGGGAAAGGTGCGGGAGCTAATCCCTTCGGCGAGCACGACGTACCCGCTCTAAGCGCCGGCTCTGTTAACTTCTTCACTGACAGTTGAATTTCAAACTGAGTGGTCACGTCCATGTCGGCGCGTGAAAGAGCTATCTCTATCGTGCAACATCTGCGGCAAGAAGGCTACGAAGCTTTTCTCGCCGGCGGGTGTGTGCGCGATATGCTGCTCCATAAGCCACCGCAGGATTACGATATTGCGACCAATGCGAAACCGGAAGATATTCAGCGAATTTTTCCTGAAACGATTCCGGTGGGCGCGCAGTTCGGCGTGATCTTGGTGCTGAGCGACGGCAAGCCTTTCGAGGTGGCGAGCTTTCGTCACGACGGGCCTTACTTGGACGGCCGGCGGCCGAGCCAGGTGCGCTACGGTAGTTTGGAAGAAGATATTTTTCGCCGTGATTTTACCATCAATGGCATGGTCTATGATCCTATCGCTGACCGACTGATCGACCTGGTGGAAGGTCAGAAAGACCTTGAGCGGCGCGTGGTTCGCGCCATTGGTGATGCACGGCAGCGCTTCGAGGAAGATCGGCTGCGCATCATTCGCGCCGTACGTTTCGCGGCCAGTCTCCAATTTGAAATTGAAGCCGCGACATTCTCTGCAATGAAGCAGCTCGCGGCCACGGTCACGCAGATTTCTTGGGAGCGCATCGGCGACGAGATAACCCGCATATTGACCGAGGGCGGCGCGCGCCGCGGCTTCGAACTGCTGGATCAGACCAGCTTACTCAAGATTTTGCTGCCGGAGGTAGAGGCGATGAAGGGCACGCAGCAAAGCCCGGACTACCATCCCGAAGGTGATGTGTTCGCGCATACGATGTTACTGCTCAGCCACTTGGATCGGCCCTCAGAAACATTGGCCTACGGCTGTTTGCTGCATGACGTGGCGAAGCCGGTTTGCATCCGCCAAGATGCCGAGCGCATCACTTTTTACGGCCACACAGAAAAGGGCGCGGAAATGGCTGAGGAAGTTCTCAAACGGCTCAAGCGCGGCCGCGCAACGTGGGAGCGAGTCGGTTACTTGGTGCACAATCACTTGCGTCATATTCAAGCATCCAAAATGCGGCTCAGCACACTCAAGCGTTTCTTGCGCGAAGAGGGCATCGAGGAGCTCTTGGAATTGACGCGCATCGATGCCTTGTCGTCGAACGGCGACTTGCATTATTACGAATATTGCAAGGAGCGTTTGGCTAAGCTCAAGGACGAAGAAATTCGCCCTGCGCCACTGGTGCGGGGCGGTGATTTGATCGCTATGGGGATTACTCCGGGACCGATTTTCACGGACATCTTGCGGCAAGTCGAAGACGCGCAGCTCGGCGGCGAGCTCAACAGCCGGGAGGAAGCGCTCGAATGGATTCATCGACACTACGGTCATCGAGGAAAGAATGGGTAAGGCACACGCACTTCAGGTTGTTGGACACCCAGAATTGCGCTCAGACGGCGACGAAAAAGTTACCGGCAAGGCTATCTATACAGTCGATGTTGAACTGCCGGGAATGGCCCATGGTAAGATCCTCCGCAGCCCCTACGCGCACGCCCGGCTAACCCGGGTCGACGCGAGCAAAGCGGAAAAATTTCCCGGGGTCTTTGCTGTGATCACGCGAGCCGATCAAGCGCGCTTAGGCATGTTCGGCGCCGCCTACAAAGATCAAACGATCGTCGCGGTCGACAAAGTGCGCTACGTCGGCGATCCGGTGGTGGCGGTAGCGGCGGCAAACGAGGCGATCGCTGAGGAAGCTTTGGAATTGATTGAAGTCGACTACCAAGAATTGCCGGCGGTGATGAATTTGGACGAGGCGCTGGCGCCAGACGCGGCACTGGTCCACGACGCCTCGGTGAGCGGCGGCGAAATGATGGGGCAGCACTACGAGGCGCCGAAAGAATTCGTTGGCACCAATCTTTGCTATCGTTTCAGTTATGCCAAAGGCGATGTGGAAGAGGGTTTCAAGCGAGCCGATCATATCTTCGAGGACAGTTTTACTTTTCCGCGGGTGCAGCATTTTTCCATGGAGCCGCACGCTACCGTCGCGCGCGTCGAAAGCGATCGCATGACGCTTTGGGCCGCGACCCAGGAGCCGTTCACGCTGCGTGAGCATCTCGCTGATATTTTTCATCTGCCGCTCAACAAAGTTCGCGTGATCGTTCCGTACGTCGGCGGCGGCTACGGCGGCAAGCTTGCAGTAAAGACCGAGCCTCTAGTCGCCGCTTTATCTTGGAAGGCGAAACGCCCGGTGCGACTGGCGCACACGATTGAAGAGAGCTTCAAGACCGTGACGCGCCATCCCGCCCGAGTGCAGATTAAGACCGGCGTGACAAAGGATGGGAAACTAGTGGCGCGCCGGTGTCTCATTCACATGGAAACGGGCGCCTACGCCGACGCTGGCCCGCGAGTGACCCAGAAGGCGGGATATCGTTGCTTCGGTCCGTATCGTCTGCCCCATACTAAGACCGACGCCTACACGGTTTACACCAATACGGTGCCGGCCGGTGCTTACCGAGGTTTCGGCACGCTGCAAGTGACGTGGGCCTATGAATCGCAGATGGATATCATCGCCGAGAAGCTGGGTCTCGATCCGTTGGAATTTCGTCTGAAAAATCTTTTAAAAAAAGGCGAGCTTTATACCCCGGGAGACACGCCGGTGGATTGCGATCTCAGAGCTGGGTTGCTGCGCGCCGCCAAAGAAATCGGTTGGGCTCAGAAGAGCCGAAAGCCGGGCTGCGGCAAAGGTCTGGCGGTCTGCATGAAAGACGGCGGTGGAACGTACAAAGTTTCTTCCGCCGCGGTGAAAATGAATGGTGACGGCAGCGTCGTGCTGCTCACAGGAACGGTAGAAATCGGCCAGGGCGCGCGCACCGCGCTGAGCCAAGTGGTCGCCGAGGAGTTGGGACTTCCGTTCGAGGCCGTCGCCGTGGCCGAGCTCGATACCGATGTGACCCCCTACGACGTCAATACCAATGCCAGCAGTTCGACCGTAGTAATGGGCCTCGCCGTGCAAAGAGCGGCGCAGGATTTGAAGCGGCAGCTCCTCCGCCATGCCGCCAAGATACTCAGAACCAAACCGGAACGGCTCACGTTGCGCGATCGCAAAGTGCATGGCGCAAAGGGCGTCAGTCTGGCATTAGAAGAGCTTATGCAGGGAGTGTTCAAGTCCAAAGCGGGCGAGATGATCGGGCGCGGCGCGTACCAAGACATCAAGACCAAGCAGGCCGCTCTCGGATCGCCGACGACTTTCTGGGAAATCAGTTGGGGGGCGGCCGAAGTAGAAGTGGACTGCGACACGGGCGAGATCAAACTAATTAAGTATGTTTCGCTTGCCGATGTTGGGCAGGCGATTCATCCGGTTCTCTGTGAAGGGCAAGACGAAGGCGGCGTGATGAACGCCATCGGGCACAGCCTGCTCGAAGAAATGATCTACAAAGACGGCCAGATATTGAATCCTAACCTGATCGACTATCGCGTGCCGAGTTTCAATCATTTGCCGAAGGATTTCGAATCGATTCTGGTCGAGAGCCACAATGGACCGGGGCCCTTCGGTGCGAAAGGAACGGGAGAGGGCGGTTTACTCCCAGTTGCACCGGCCATTGGTAACGCCGTGTACCGAGCGACGGGCCTGCGGCTCTATGATTTACCGCTCACGCCGGAGAAAGTTTGGCGCGGACTATTGTCCGCCTTTGATCAAACTGATCAGCAATCCTTCGGGAAAAGGCACGCTTAACAATCTCTCGAACAGACTCCAATAGAAAAGCCACGAGAAAAATGTCACCGCGAGAGTTATTGGCCAATTTTCTTTGCCGGCAAATTTCAGATACAGAAAGATGGTTAACGGCACCGCATAGGAGAAGCCTAAAAACCAGATCGCCAAAAAGAAACCGACGGTCCACAAGATGATCGAGACCGTTCTCCGTTTTTCCAGTTGCGGTGTGACCTCGACTTGTACTGCAACTGATTCGACGAGTCCCGCGTGAGTTCTTTTGCGTTTTCCGACCAGGTCTCTGGCAAGCTGAGAAAAAGCTAGAATCAATGTCGGTATGCCGATAACCCATGGGAAGAGACCTGCTCGATATCCAAAGTTGCGGCTTTGCCATAGCGCCAGCGCAAGCAGGACGATTATAACTGACGTATACAGCACTGCCGAGTCCAAATGCACGCGTCCCTGATGAGCCTCTTCGGCCCTTGCCGGCACGACGCCTTGCGTTGCGTCCTTTTTTCTCTCCTCCCTACGGTTCTTTACCATCGGGTAAAAAATGCCAAACAGCGTCAAAACAAAAATCGCGATCACTGCCGGGCGGGTAGTCCAAGCCGGGCCATAATTATCGGTAGATAAAAACAGCCGGTTCTCCGCAAGTGGTCCGAGCACAAGACCCAAGAGCACCGGCGGGCGCGGCCACGCTAATTTCTCCATGATCCAACCAAGCCCGCCAAAGAAGAGCACGACGACCATATCTTCGAAGGCATTTTTCTCAGCAAACGCGCCGAGATAGATCAAGATCAGAATAAGTGGGATGATGATACCGCCGCGAACCTGGGTGACTTTCGCCAGCTGTTTCAAAAATAGAAAGCATACGGCCACGGTAATTATGTTGGAAATGATGATGACCCAGACGAAGGAAAAGGTCAGGTCTAATTTACCCTTCGGTGGCGGCAGCAACATGTCCGGCCCGGGCACGATCCCTTGAATGATGAACGCGCCGAGCAAGATCGCCATGATGACACTGGCGGGAACACCGAACGCTATCGTCGTAATCAAGCTACCGCCTAGCGTCGAGTTGTTCGCGGCTCCCGGCCCTAAAACGCCTCGAACGTCACCTTTGCCGAATCGTTCTTTATTAGGTGAGCTTTGTACCGCGTGAGCGTAGGCGAGCCACTGGGTGGTGGCAGCTCCCATTCCAGGAATGATGGCCATGAATGTGCCGAGGGCGCTACAACGGATGACCAACCACCAGTGACGGAAAGTATCTTTCACGCCTTCCATGACGCCGCCGAGTTTTTCGACCTCCTGAGTAGCAATGCTGGTTCCTAGCACTGCCAGCTCAATGGTTTCGGGAATGGCGTAGAACCCTATCGTAATGGGAACGAGTCCGATACCGTCCCAAAGAAAGAGCTGATTGAAGGTATATCGCTGAATACCTGAGATCGGATCGAGACCGATGGTCGCGAGCATCAATCCGATACCCCCTGAGACCATGCCCTTAAGCACATCCTCACCACTAAGGGCGGCCACGAAGGAAATCCCCAACAGCGAGAGCATGAAGAATTCGGGTGAGCCAAAGGAGAGCACGAGTGGCCGTACAATCGGGATGGCGACGGCGATAGCAACGGCGCCGAATATAGCCCCCACCAGCGAACTCATCAGAACGGCGCCTAGAGCTCTGCCCGCCTCGCCATTCCGCGCCATGGCATGGCCATCCACGATTGTCGACGCCGTAGTCGGTTCGCCGGGTACGCCAAACAAGACGGATGTGATATCGCCTGTCGTTGCCGTCACAGCGGTCATACCTAGTAGAAAAGCAAACGCTTCAACGGCCGACATCTTGAATACGAACGGTAGCATCAAGGCCATCGCAGTTGGGCCGCCTAGGCCCGGGAGGATTCCGACGACGAAACCAATCGCGATACCGATCATCATCAGACTGAAGGTGGACCAGTTAAAACACTGAGCCAGACCGGAGAATAAGGCGGCGACCATATCCATAGAGACTTTAATTCCTCCAAAAACCGCGGTTCGACATTCGCTGCTGAATATCAGTGACACAGTTAGTTGTAAAGAAGGTCTTTGAGTTAGGTGCTGATTAGTTGAGGCAATTTGGATGGGCTGACTGTTTTGCGTTGTGTTCGCCGCGGGAGGTCTTTAAAATGGCCCAATCGTTGGAGTCGCGCGATCAGGTTGGTCTAAGTGGCGAACCGTCGAGGAGAGCGTTATGTCTGATCTCTTCAAAAACTATATCGATGGAAAGTGGCTTGCAGGCGCGTCGGCCAAGACATTTGAGAACCGCAATCCGGCGAACCGCGATGATTTGATCGGCCTGTTTCCTGCTTCCGCAGCTGCTGACGTCAATGCGGCAGTCGCAGCGGCAAAAAGAGCGTTTCCCAACTGGCGCCTCGTGCCTGCACCCAAGCGCGGCGAGCTGATTTATCGGGTCGGCGAATTGTTGCGCAAGCACAAGGAAGACATCGCCCGCAGCATGACGCGCGAGATGGGAAAAATTCTCAAAGAAACCCGCGGTGACGTACAGGAAGGGATCGATACGGCTTTCTACGTCGCCGGCGAAGGACGGCGGCTCTTCGGTGAAACGACGCCCGCGGAGTTGCCGAACAAGTTTGCCATGTCCGTGCGCACGCCCATTGGTGTGTGCGCGCTGATCACGCCGTGGAACTTCCCGATGGCAATTCCCACGTGGAAAATGTTTCCGGCGCTGCTTTGCGGCAACACCGTTGTGCTCAAACCGGCGGAAGACACCCCGCACACCGCCGTCAGGCTCGTCGAAATACTCCAAGAAGCCGGCGTACCGCCGGGCGTGGTGAACTTAGTTCATGGGCGCGGCGAAGAAGTCGGCGCCACGCTGGTGCGCCATTGTGACGTGCAGCTGGTTTCCTTCACCGGCTCGGCCGCTGTGGGACGCGAGATCGCTTCGGCCTGCGGCCAACACTTGAAGCGAGTGTCCCTGGAGCTCGGCGGCAAGAATGGGCAGATCGTCATGGAAGACGCGGATTTGGAGCTCGCGGTGGAGGGCGCGCTTTGGGGTGCATTCGGTACAACGGGGCAGCGCTGTACGGCAACCAGCCGGCTGATTGTACATCACGAGGTGACCAAACAGGTTACCGACATGTTGGTGGAGCGCGCGGAAAAAATCACAATCGGCGACGGCCTCGACGAGAACGTGGAAATGGGTCCGCTGATCAATCAAGCCGCCAGAGAAAAAGTTCTTAAGTACATCGACATCGGCAGCCGAGAAGGGGCGCGCTTACTCATGGGCGGTTCCGTCTACGCTGCTGGTTCGTGCGCCAACGGGTACTTTTTCCAACCGACGATCTTCGACCAAGTGACGCCGAGCATGCGCATTGCTCAGGAAGAGATCTTCGGGCCGGTGTTATCGGTTATCAAAATCAAAAACTTCGAAGAAGCCATTGAGGTGCTCAACGGCACGGCATACGGCCTGTCGAGCTCGATTTACACCCGGGATGTCGGCCGGGCTTTTCGAGCCATGCGCGACATCGAGGCGGGCATCACTTACGTCAACGGCCCGACCATCGGCGCCGAAGTCCACCTGCCGTTTGGCGGCGTGAAAGATACCGGTAACGGCCATCGCGAAGCCGGCACCACGGTGTACGATATTTTTACCGAATGGAAATCGATTTATGTCGATTACTCAGGCAAACTCCAGAAGGCGCAGATTGATAACGCGGAGTAGTTTCGAGTTAGCGTTCCGGATTTCGAGTTGAAGAAATCCAGCACGAAACTTTAGACTCGAAACCCGAAACCGGAGACTTCCATGAAAGCACCCCACATCAAGACCCCGCTGCCAGGACCAAAGGCCAAGGCGATTATCGATCGGGACCATCGATACACGGCGCCGGCCTATGGCCGGGTCTATCCTCTGGTCGTGAAAGAAGGGCGCGGCATGGTGATCGAGGATGTCGATGGCAATTTGTTTCTCGATTTCATGGCGGGCATCGCCGTGGCCAGCACGGGCCACTCGCACCCGCGGGTGGTGCAAGCGATCGAAGCGCAGGCGCGGAAGTTTCTGCATATCTGCGGCAGTGATTATTACTACGAACCGATGGTCGACTTGGCCGAGAAGCTGAGCCGGCTTGCGCCGGGCACCGGGACTAAGAAAGTATTTCTCACCAACTCAGGAACGGAGGCAGTGGAAGCGGCCTTCAAATTGGCTCGCTATCACACTAAACGGCAGCATGTCGTCGCATTTCACGGCGCATTTCACGGCCGTACGCTTGGCTCTTTGTCACTAACCGCCAGCCGTTCTTCTCATCGGGCGCATTTCGGACCGCTTATTCCCGGCGTACATCACGTGCCCTACGGCTTTTGTCACCGTTGCCCTTATCAATTGAAGCATCCGTCCTGCGGCATCGAGTGCGTGCGTGTTCTCGAGAACGTCGTCTTCCGCTACGAGGTGCGCCCGGAAGAAGTGGCGGCAATCTTTGTCGAACCGATCCAGGGTGAGGGTGGATACGTGGTACCGCCGCCGGAATACTTGCCGATGCTCCAGGAGCTTTGCCGAAAACACGGAATTCTCTTGGTGCTCGATGAGATTCAGTCCGGTTTCGGCCGTACCGGCAGAATGTTTGCCTGCGAACATTGGGGCATTGAACCGGACATTCTCTGCACGGCAAAAGGAATTGCCAGTGGCATGCCGCTTGGTGCTATGATCGCGCGTGACGAGATCAGCACCTGGACGCGCAGCACGCACGGCAGCACCTTTGGCGGCAACCCGGTGGCCTGTGCCGCAGCGTTGGCGACGATTCAGCTGTTGGAAGAGGGATTGGTCAAGAATGCCGCGGTGGTGGGCGGATTCCTTAAAGAGAAGCTGATGGAGCTAAGACCACGCTTCGCGGAGATCAGCGAGGTGCGCGGTTTGGGCTTGATGATCGGCGTCGAGTTCGAGCGGAATGATGGCAGTCACGCACCCGACGCCAAGCTGCGCGATCGTGTTATGCAGAAATGTTTTGAAAAGGGCTTACTCTTGTTGAGTTGCGGCGAGAGCACGTTACGCTTTTGTCCGCCTTTAATTGTCGCTGAGGAAGAGGTGGCGACGGCGATGCGGCTCTTTGAAGCGGCGATCGCCGAAGCCAGATAGTGTATCGCCCATGGTCAAATTGCCGATTCGAATTCAGGCGAAAATCACTGCAGCTTAGTTTCTAACTCTTCCACCAGTTGCCCGAGTTCTTGGTCGCCGGGATTGATTTTCAGCGCTCCGCGAAATTCTTCAAGCGCCTTTTGGATCATTCCTTTCGTCAAATAGACTCGGCCCAGGTTTATATAAGGAAAATGACGCGGTTCGTAGCGCGTAGCGGACTTAGCTCGCTCTAGCCAGGGAATGGCATCGTCGAGCCGCTCCAGCTGCATGAGATAGACGCCGATATCGTTATATGGGTTACCAAAGTCCGGATCCAAGCTGATGGCAATTTCGCATTGGGCGATGGCCTCGTTGAGTCGCCCCTGGAAGCTGTAGGCCCAACCCAAATAAGTATGCGCATCAGCCGTCGGATAGAGCGCGATAGATTTTTTATACAAGCGAATCGCCTCGTCGAACTCTTGCGCCATCTGGTGCTTCATCGCTTCGCCGATAAGCTCGAGAGCACGTTCGTGATCTTTTGGTGCCGCCATCTCGATTTAAACCGATAAATTTTGAACAATAAGGATAGAAATCACTCTAGCCTTCCGCCTCGCGCTTTTCTACACTCCCCACGCGCCACTGAGCTGAATGTTCGCGCCATTGACGTAGCGCGCTTCATCGGACAACAAAAAACGCACCACAGCAACCGCATCGTCAACACTGCCCACATAGCCCGCGGGAATAAGTTTGACCATGCGTTCCAGCTCTTCTTTGGGCGCGCTGCCTGAATCGATGAAGCCGGGCGAGACGCAATTCATCGTGATCCCGTCTGGTGCAATCAGACGAGCATAAGAACGAGCTAGCGCTAGCAATCCCACCTTGGTTATATAGTGCGCAGTGAGCTGGGGTTGAGCGATGAGCTGTTCGGCATTTGCCATGCTGAAGCATACGATTCTGCCCCACTTTCGTTCTCTCATGATCGGAATGACAGCCTGGCTCAGATAGAAGACCGGGTGTAAATTGTTGTCGAACATCGAGTGCCACCCGTCATTGGTTTCTTTCAGCAGAGAAACTCGATGATATGGACCGGCGCCGTTGATGAGCGCGTCGATCCGGCCCCATTCTTGGTTCACTCGCTGCACAAAGCCTGTTGCGGCCACGGGATCAGAAACATCGCATTGCACTGCCAGACCATTTACCCCGTGATGTTCCACGGCGGTAACGACTTCCGCCGCCGCCTTCGCGCTGGAGCGGTAACAAATAGCTACCGACCAGCCTCGCGAAGCCAGGTCCAGCGCGACGGCGCGCCCGATGCCGCGAGCGCCACCCGTGATCAGAGCGACTTTGTTCACCGTAAGAGTCATTGCTCGTGTGTTCGGACTAGGAACTGAGTAACGAGAACTGAGCCGGATCGTCGCTTAATCCTAGGTGCTCCCCCGTTGTCGCTCCGTCCTCGATCCATGGCTTGAATTTTTCATACAATTCTTTGAGCTTGGCCTTATAATGTTCGACGTTTTCATCGGGTTTGTTGGTGTCCCATTCGGACGCTAGCTTACAGTTCTCGTTGATCTTAATCTTGGCTTTCGCTCCGACGACGTAATAGGAGATCTGATCGCCCGGCTGGAAGCGTCGATCGGCTTTGAGCGCAAGCTCGTAGGGCGCGGCGGCGTTGCGCTTCTTGGCTTTGAGCTTTGCCTGGTAAGTCTCCAACGAGTCTTGCAGTGTCTCGGTTTTCGCGAGCCAGGAAATTTTCTTGCGGTGCTGATCGATGTCATCAAGATAGCGCTCGTAGAGTTTCGGGATTTTTGCTCTATCATCCTTTAAGAGCAGTGAGAGCATTTCTTCCAACCATTCGCGTTGGAAGGGCTCGAGACCGCGCGATCGCAGGCCTGAGCCCTTGATGCGCAATCGCCCCTGCTCGTCCAGCAGCGCATAGTTTTTGATTTTATAGCTGAACATTGCCGGATAACGGCCGTCCAGCTCGAGCTCGATGCCCTGGGGAAGAATCGCTGCGAGATTAGCGCCGAGTTGCTCCTCGTCTGCTGCGGTCTTCACGCTTTCGGGCGGCACGAAGTAGATACCGTCGGTGTCCACTTCGACAATTTTGGCAGCGTTTTTCTTGAGCCAAGCAATCACCGACTGAATCAGGTCACGGCCCTTGGCCGTGACCTGATTCGCCGCGTCAAAATCGTTAAAGTGGCCCATCTGGAAACCAAGGTAGCCGTAAAAAGAGTTGATGAGAATTTTAAACGTCGATTGCAGCGCGTTGAAATAGTTTCTGCTTTCTTCCTCTGCGGAATCACGCGCTAATTCCTTGGCCTTTACTCGAAACGTGCGCAGGTCGCGGAGCAAACCTGAGAAAAGGCCGAGCTCATCCTTGCTCGGCAAATAGTTGTAAACCAGCATGATCGACGGATACAGCGAGGTTACGTCGCAGTGTAAGATGCGCTGAGCGGTTCCTTGGAGCTCCATAGCGGTAAATCCACCCAGCACTTCACGTCCTTCGCCGGGAAAAGGCACTGCACGGCGCTGATGCAAATACTCGCGCAAAAACAGCGTGTCGATTTTCGTGGCGTTGCCGCGCAGCGGAATGTGCTGGAAGCTGTACGGGAAAATTTGCGCTTCGACGAAGTAGCTGGGTGATAAAATTTCCGAAATGGCACGGGTTTCGCGCACGTCATCGAGCGCGTAGCGAATCAGCGTGTCGGGATTATGATCGAAATACCAGCTGGTTTTGTCTGCTGGCAGGTAGATTCGGTCAGCACCCGCGATGCCGAAATGTCGGGCGATTTCCTTTAAGCCGAAGCTTTCCAGCTCCCTAGTGGCGACATCATAATGCTGCGCCAGGATCCAAGTGTCGATGATGTGGCGGCCGAAAATTTCATACTTACGGTAACTGATAGTGCGCTCGGCGATTTGCATTCGGGAAGTGTGGCCGGCGAGCCTCGACCCATCCCGCCCGAAGTTTAACGCGACGTTGTGCCGTCTGGCGCGGGCTTCGATGTATTCTAGATCGAATCGAAACAAATTATGACCTTCGATGACGTCGGGGTCACGCCGCTGGATCTCGATGACGAGCTCGCGCAACATTTCTGGTTCGTTGAAATCCTTGCCGGAAATCAATCTTTCCCAGCCCGTGGAGTCGGATAGGGCGATCAGCGTGATGCAGTCGGTGTCGCGTGTTGGATTGGGAAACGTGAAACCGTCGGCACAATAAGTCTCGATGTGGAGTTGCATGCGCCGCAAGTCGCGAAAGATCATGTCCAGGAAATGAGTTTTTCCGGAAAGCAATAGAAACTGCTGAAGCGGATCGCTGGAATACCAGTAGGGCGAGTCACCGGCGGACGGGGGTTTGCCGGTTTTTTTCTGCAGATAGAATCGGGCGTCATCGAGCTGCTTGAGGTCGGGAAACAGTGCTAAGCGATTGAATGCGCCTTCGCCGGCAAGGGGTTCGATTTTGGCCTCGCCCTTCCAGCCCGCGAGGCCGTCGTCGCCCGCCATGAGTAATAACGGTTGAAACGGCACGGTTTGTGAGCGTGTAGTAGCGCCATCACGAGAGAAAATCGTCACCGTATCGCCGGTGACTTCAAAGGCGATTAAACCAGGCGTGCCGTCGTGTCCAAACAGCACTTCGTTCTTTTGAAACATCGGTGGTAGGCGGTGTCTTTGTTCAGTCATAATTGTGTCGTTACTATAGCAAAGGGGGCCGGGAACTCCTAGCTGATTTTGAATCAACACGCTGGTTTAATAAAATCGCGACTGCCCCACCCAACGGGCTTTGACTGCGGTTATTTTGAGCTGGAGAGACTGGGCCTAGTTATGGTAAATTACTTTCAACCATGGAACCTTTAAATTTTGAAAGCCGCCCGACTCTAAAAAGTCCAATTTTGCTATTGTCTTTTGCGGGTTGGAGCGACGCTGGCTCATCAGCGACGACCGCGGTTCGATACCTGATCGATCAGCTGATGAGCAAAAAGTTCGCCAGCATCGACCCCGAAGAGTTTTATGATTTTTACAGGCAGCGTCCAGTGGTTCGATTGAATGAGAGTAAAATGCGCGAGATCCATTGGCCTTCCTATGATTTTTATTATGGCCCCGGAATCGGTATCGAAAAAGATTTTGTGCTCGGCATTGGCGCTGAACCACATCTACGTTGGCGGACTTTTACCGAGACGATGCTCCGCTTCACGCGCGAGTGCCAGGCTGAAATGGTCATCACCTTGGGTGCTTACCTCGACGAAGTCCTCTATACTCGCCCGGTTCCTCTGACAGGTTTTTCTACCGATCCTAAGCTGGCGGAGGAACTCGATCTCGTGCCTTCCCGCTATCAAGGCCCGACCGGTATTGTCGGCGTGTTGGCCGATGCTTGCCGCAACGCAGGCGTTCCTCATGTAAGCTTGTGGGCGTCATTGCCCCACTACCTTTCCGTCTCACCGAATCCGCGCGGCACTCTGGCGCTATTACTCCGACTCAACCAGTGGCTCGGGTTACGAGTAGACACGAGCCCATTGGAACGAGCCGCCGCCGATTTCCAGGCTAAGATCAACGAGGCCGTCAACGCGGACCCCAAGCTCTCCGCGTTTGTGCGTGAACTGAAGAAACGCGAATTCGAACAGTGAAGCTCTCCGTCCTGGTCCCCGTTTATAACGAAGAGCGCACACTGGAGGAAATCGTGCGCCGTGTGTGCGCCGTGCAGCTGTCTAAGGAAATTATTCTGGTCGATGACGGCTCGAAGGACCGCAGCCGGGAGATTTTGGCCCGGCTGAAAGATCAAAGCGAGCGCGTCAACGACCCATTGAATCAAATCAAAGTGTTTTTTCAGCCGGAGAATCAGGGAAAGGGCGCGGCGATAAAGACAGCTATTAGTCATGTGACGGGCGACGTCGTGATCGTGCAGGACGCCGACCTGGAATACGATCCGAAGGATTATCCGAGCTTGATTGAGCCGATTCAGGATGGCTCGGCGGACGTCGTTTATGGCACGCGTTTCGCCGGCGGCGGCGCGCATCGTGTATTATTTTTTTGGCACTCATTGGGCAATCGGACGCTGACCCTGCTGTCCAATATGCTCACCAATTTAAACCTTTCTGACATGGAGGTGGGCTACAAGGTTTTTCGCGCCGAGGTTCTGAAGGGAATCGAACTCAAGTCAAATCGGTTCGGCTTCGAACCGGAGATCACCATAAAGCTCGCGAAGAAACGATGCCGCTTTTATGAGGTGCCGATTTCCTATCACGGCCGCACGTATGAAGAAGGTAAAAAGATCACCTGGAAAGACGGCATCGCCGCGTTGTACTACATGATTCGCTTTCGGTTCTCGGATTGATC